>NZ_MUMF01000108.1 GCF_002155905.1 Streptomyces tricolor
TCCGCACTCCCGCCCGCACCACCCGTGCGGCCTTCCGGCGCGGGGGGTGTCGGCATGAGCTGGCATGTCACCCCGGAGGACCTCGGGGCGTACGCGCGCGGCGAGCTGGCGCCGCCGCTGGTGTGGTCGGCCGACACGCATCTGGCCGGATGCGCCGAGTGCCGGGCGGTGCTGGCCGCGGCCTGGGACCCGGGGGCGCTGGACGCGGGCTGGGAGCGGCTGGACGCCGAGCTGGACGCGCCGCGGCCCCGCCCGTTCGAGCGGCTGCTGCTGCGGCTCGGGGTGGCGGACCACACGGCCCGGCTGCTCGCCGCCACCCCCGTGCTGCGCCGCTCCTGGCTGACGGCCGTGGCGCTGGTGCTGGCGATGTCCGTGCTGACCGCCCGCACCGGCCACTCGGCCACCCTCTTCCTGGCCGTCGCCCCGCTGCTGCCGCTCGCCGGGGTCGCCCTGTCGTACGGGCCCGCGGTCGACCCGACGTACGAGATGACGGTCGTCGCCCCCCTGCACGGCTTCCGCCTGCTGATGATCCGCACGGTCGCCGTGCTCGCCGCCGGCCTCGCCCTGAACGGCCTCGCGGGCCTCGCGCTGCCCGGGTACGGCCTGAGCGCGTTCGGCTGGCTGCTGCCCGCGCTCGCGCTCACCGCCACCGCCCTCGCGCTGACGCCCCGGCTCGGGCCGGCCGTCGCGCCGTCCGCGGTCGGCGGCGGCTGGATCGCGCTGCTGCTCGTGGCCGACGCGGCCCGGGAGGGCGGCGACCGCGCGCTCGCCCCGTTCACCGCGGCCGGGCAGGGAGTGGCGGCCGGCGTCGCGGCGCTCGCCGCCGGCCTGCTCTTCCTCGGCCGCGACCGCTTCGACCAGGCCCGGTCCCACGGAGGCGCCCGATGAGCCGCGCCCCGTTCCCCTCCGTCCCTCTTCCGCACGGGAGTGCCGTATGACCGTCACCGTCTCCGCCTCCGGGCTCAGCCTCCGCTACGGCGGCACCCGCGCCCTCGACGAGGTGTCCCTGCGGCTGAGCCGGGGCGTCACCGGGCTGCTCGGCCCGAACGGCGCCGGCAAGACCACGCTGCTGCGGGTGCTGGCCACCGCCGTGCCGGCCGACCGGGGCGCCTTCACGGTGCTCGGGCACGACCCGGCCACCGCGCGGGGCCGCCAGGAGCTGCGCCGCGAGCTGGGCTACCTGCCGCAGACGCCCGGCTTCCACCCCGACTTCACCCCCTTCGCGTTCGTGGACTACGTCGCGATCCTCAAGGAGCTGACCGACCGCGCCGCCCGGCACCGGGAGGTGCGGCGGGTGCTCGACGAGGCCGACCTGGCCGAGGTGCGCGGCACCCGCATCAAGAAGCTCTCCGGCGGCATGCGGCAGCGGGTCGCGCTGGCCGCCGCCCTCGTCGGCGACCCGGGGTTCCTGGTGCTGGACGAGCCGACCGTCGGTCTCGACCCCGAACAGCGCATGCGCTTCCGGGAGGTGATCGCCCGCGCCGGGGAGGACCGCACGGTGCTGCTGTCCACCCACCAGACCGAGGACGTCGCCATGCTCTGCCACCGGGTCCTGGTCATGGCGGGCGGCCGGATCCGCTTCGACGGCACCCCCGCCGAGCTGACCGCACGGGCCGCGGGGCGGGTGTGGAGCAGCACCGGGCGCGATCCCGGGGCGAAGGCCGGCTGGCGCACCGGCGCGGGCGGCTTCCGCAACGTCGGCGACCCGCCCGAGGGCGCCGACCTCCTCGAACCCACCCTGGAGGACGGCTACCTGCTCACCCTCGACGGCGACCCGGCGGAGGTGACCGCGTGACCGCGCTCGTACCCGAGACGGAGCCGGCGACCGCGCCGGCCGCCGCCCGGTCCGCGTCCCGGACCACCCTGGCGGCCGTGGGGGCGCTCGCCCGCTTCGAGGCCCGCCGGCTGCTGCTGCGCGTCCCCGTCCTGCTCGCCCTCGCCGGCTACGCCGCCTGGATCGGGTGGCGCACCCTCCAGCCCTGGGACGACTACCCCGTGCTCCAGGACGCCGACCGGGCCACCCAGGGCGGACCCCTGCTCGTCGGCCTGGCCGCGCTGCTGTGCGCGAACCACGCCGTGCTGCGCTCCCGGCGCCGGGACACCGAACGCCACCTCGCCGTGCTGGTGCTGCCCCAGGGCCACCGCACGGCCGCGCACGCCCTGTCCGTCGTACCGCTCGCGCTGCTCACCGCCGCCGGGGTGGCCGTCCAGTTCACCTGGGAGGCGCTCAAGCCGGGCGCGGTCGGCCGGGGTTCGGTGGCCGAGCTGCTGGTCGGACCGCTGACGGTGCTGCTGTTCGGGGCGATCGGGGTGCTGCTGGCCCGGCTGGCGCCGTCGGCCGTCGCGGCGCCGCTGCTCGTCGTGCTGTTCTTCCTGATGTTCGTCGGGGCCGCGTTCCCGTTCTCCGGGCAGGAGACCGGGGCGGCCTGGTTCGCCCCCGTGGTCGGCGGGCCCGGCACCCACCCCCTGCCGTCCGCGCTGCTCGGCCGCCCCGCCGGCTGGCACGCCCTCTACCTCGCCGGGCTCGCCCTGACGGCCGCACTGCTCGCCGTCCTGGTCTCCGGCACCCGCACCCGGACCGTCCGGGCGGGCCTCGCCGCCGCGCTCACCCTGACCGTGCTGGGCGGGGTCGTCCAGACCGGCGGCGTCCCCCAGGTGACGACCGCCGCCCGGCTGCGTGCCTCGCTCACCCCGGAGAAGGACCAGACCTGCGTACGCCAGGGCACCACGGCCTACTGCGCCTTCCCCGAGTGGACCCCGCGCATCGGCGACTGGGCCCGGGTCGTGCGGCGCGTGCAGTCCCTCGCGGGCGGGCCCGCGCACGGGCAGCGGCTGCTCGTCCGGCAGCGGGTGGAGGCCCGCTACGGCCTCTACGACGACGCCGCGCTCCGCCCGTCCACCACGCCCCACCAGGTGACCGTGGGCACCTCCTGGGGCGGCAACCGGGTCCCGGAGTTCTCCACGGCCGTGGCCGCGGTGCTGGTCGCGGGCGACGAGAAGACGGCGGGCGAGCTGTGCGACGGCCGGATGGTCACCGTCATGTGGCTCTCCCTCGCCTGGCAGTCCGACCCGGAGGCCCAGCTGCGGCACGTCCGCGTCGACGACAGCCTCACCGGCCCCGCGGTCGTCCTCTCCCGGACCGAGCCGCTGACCATGACGGCCGGTCAGACCAAGGTGGTCCGCGCCCTGCTGCACCAGCCGTTCTACGGCGTCGCCGCCCGGGTGAAGGCGCACTGGAGCGAGCTGACCAAGCCGAGGATCAGCACCGCCCGCGCGGCCGAACTGCTCGGTGTGCGCGCCGGGGCGGGGGCGGACCGGTGCGAGTGATCCCGGCGCTGGCCGTGCCCGTCTGGCGCACGCTGCCGTGGCGGACGCTGGGCGCGGCCGGCGCGGCGGGCCTGCTGACCGCCGGGCTGTCCCGGCTGCCGGGCACCGAGCCCGACAGCCGGCTCGCCCTCGGCCTGCTGCGGGGCGCCGCCCTCGCCGGCGCCCTGGGCCTGGCCTTCCTGCTGGACGACCCCGCCCGGGACGGCACGACGACGGTCCCGACCGGCCGGGCCGCCCGCACCGCGCTGCGGGTGGCGCTGGTGGCACCGGTCGCCGCCCTGTGGTGGGCGGCCGCCCTGCTGCTGGTGCCCGGCGCGCACCGGCCGCCGGCCGGCGCCGTCACCCTGGAGGCCGGGACCGCCTGCGCCCTCGCCCTCGCCGCGGCCACGGTCGCCGTGCGTCACTCGGACGACCCGCGGCCCGGCCGGCCGGCGGCCACCGCCGTCCTGGTCACCGCCCTGCTCGCGCCGCTGCTGCTGCCGTCCCGCTGGGCGCTGTTCACCGGCCCCGAGGACCCCCGCTGGGCAGCGGCCCACGACCGCTGGGCGTGGCTGCTGGCGGGAGCGGTGACCGTAGGTGTTGCGTCCCTCGGTGAACCGCTGGGCCACCCCTTCCGGCGAACGGCTGACCAGCCAACCTGAAGGGGCGCGGGGAACGGCGCGACCAGCCACACTCGACCCGCACCCGAAAGCCGGCCGAGCCCCCTCACGTCTCCGTGCGGTACATCAGATCCGTCTCGTGCACCGTGAACCCCAGCCGCTCGTACACCGACACCGCCGCCTTGTTGTCGGCGTCGACGTAGAGCATCGCGGTCGGCAGCTGCTGCGCGGCCAGGTGGCGCAGCCCGATCGTGGTGAGGGCCTTGCCCAGGCCGCCGCCCTGCTCGCCGGGCCGCACACCGAGGACGTACACCTCGCCGAGCCCCTCCTCGGCGTGCACCTTGGTCCAGTGGAAGCCGACCAGCTCCCCGCGCCGTTCGGCGAGGAAGAACCCGGCCGGGTCGAACCACGGCTCCGCCTTGCGGTCGTCCAGGTCCCGCTGGGTCAGCGAGCCCTGCTCCGGGTGGTGGGCGAAGGCGGCGGCGTTCACCGCGAGCCAGGCCGCGTCGTCCTTGCCGGGCACGAAGGCGCGCACGGTCACGCCCTCCGGCAGCGCCGGCTCGGGCAGCTCCAGGTCGGTCAACGAGCGCCGCATCTGGCGCAGTTCGCGGAACAGGGTCAGACCCAGCACCTGGGCCAGGTGCCGGGCGGCGGGGTGGCCGCCGTGCGCCCACACCCGCAGCCGCTTGCCGGAGGCGGCGAGCAGGGCCGCGCCGAGCGCCCGGCCGTGCCCGTGCCCGCGGTGCGCGGGGTGCACGACCAGCTCGGCGGCCGGCGCCTCCACCGGGTCGGTGTCCTCCAGCTGGGCGTAGCCGACGAGTTCGCCGTCGACCGACAGCAGCAGGTGCGAGACGCCCTCGCGGCTGCCGCCACGCAGTTGCAGCCGGCCCTGCTCGGACACCGGCTGCTGCCCGTCGACCCGGGCCGCCTCGCCGAGCAGGTGCAGCACGGCCTCGGCCCGGTCCGGGGTGAGCGCGGAGTAGGTCTCGATGGAGCGGGCGGGAAAGCCCCGTACGGTGTCGTCGCTGCTCATGCGTACGAGGGTACGGGGCGGCCGGGGCGAAGTCCCGGCACACCGGCCGCGCCCCGGCCCGGCAACCCGTCGGCACAGGCACCGGCGAAGGGAAACCAGGATGTAACCAGGAACCCCCTGTCGCGCTACGCGCGTTGACCTTAGGCTGCGCCGAGCCACCACAGCCGACCCACAGGGGGGTCCCATGCCAGCCGCGCCCCGGCGCACCAGACGTCGTACGCACGCTCTTCTCGCGAGCGCAGCCGGTCTCGCCACCGCGGCGGCGCTGACCGCCGCCCTCCCGGCGGACGCGCACGAGAGCCACCACCGGCCGGGCCGCTACCAGGACGTCCAGCTGCTCTCCTTCAACGACCTGCACGGCAACCTGGAGCCCCCGTCCGGTTCCTCCGGCCGGGTCACCGAACTCCAGCCGGACGGCACCACGAAGACGATCGACGCGGGCGGTGTCGAGTACCTCGCCACCCACCTGCGCCAGGCCCGCGCGGGCCACCCGTACTCGGTCACCGCGGCCGGCGGCGACCTGGTCGGCGCCTCCCCGCTGCTGTCGGGCCTGTTCCACGACGAGCCCACCGTCGAGGCGCTGAACCAGCTGGACCTGGACGTCACCTCGGTCGGCAACCACGAGTTCGACGAGGGCGCCCGGGAGCTGGCCCGCCTGCAGAACGGCGGCTGCCACCCCACCGACGGCTGTGCCGGCGGCCAGGAGTTCGAGGGCGCCTACTTCCCGTACCTGGCCGCGAACGTCCGGGACGAGAAGACCGGCAAGCCGATCCTGAAGCCGTACTGGGTCTGGCAGAAGGAGGACGTGAGGATCGGCTTCATCGGGGTCACGCTGGAGGGCACCCCGGGCATCGTCTCCGCCGACGGCGTCAAGGGCCTGACCTTCAAGGACGAGACCGAGACCATCAACAAGTACGCCAAGGTGCTCCAGCGCCAGGGCGTGCAGTCGATCGTGGCCCTGATCCACGAGGGCGGCTACCCGGCCTCCGGCTCCTACAACTACGACTGCGACTCCCCGGGCGCCGGCGACGGCATCTCCGGCCCGATCGTGGACATCGCCAAGAGCGTCACCCCGGCGGTGGACGCCCTGGTCACCGGCCACACCCACCAGGCGTACGTCTGCACGGTCCCGGACCCGTCGGGCCGCCCCCGCACGGTCACCTCGGCGTCCTCCTTCGGCCGCCTGTACACCGACACCACGCTGACGTACGACCGCCGCACCGGCGACATCGCGCGTACGGCGGTGCGGTCCGCGAACCACGTGGTCACCCGGGACGTCCCCAAGGCACCCGACATGACCGGCCTGATCTCCCGCTGGAACGCGCTGGCCGCGCCGATCGGCAACCGCCCCATCGGCTACATCTCCGGTGACATCGGCAACACCGGCACCGAGTCCCCGATGGGCGACCTGATCGCCGACGCGCAGCTCGCGCACGGCCGGGAGCTGGACCCGAGGACCAGCCTGGCCCTGATGAACCCGGGCGGGGTGCGGGCCGGTCTGACCTACGCGGCCAAGGGCGCCGAGGGCGACGGCGTGGTCACCTACGCCGAGGGCTTCACGGTCCAGCCGTTCGCCAACACCGTGAACCTCCAGGACTTCACCGGCGCCCAGCTGATCCAGGTGCTCAAGGAGCAGGTGAGCGGCGCGAACACGGAGGCGCCGAAGATCCTCCAGCCGTCCGCCGGGCTCACCTACACCCTGGACCTCACCAAGTCCGGCGCGGACCGCGTGGTCACCGGCTCGATCCGCCTGAACGGCGCTCCGATCGACCCCGCGGCCACCTACCGGGTCGCCACCAACAGCTTCCTCGCGGGCGGCGGCGACGGTTTCCCGACGCTGGGCCAGGGCACGAACGACCTGGTCGGCTCGGACGACCTGACCGCGCTGGAGAAGTACCTGACGGCGAACTCGTCGGCCGCGGACCCGATCGCCCCGCCGAAGGCCGACCGGATCACGGTCGTGGGCTGAAGCCCTCGGCAGGGCCGGGCGTCAGCTCCGCCGGCGGCGGTCGAACCAGACGGTGGCCGCCGTCGGCGCCAGCCCCGCCCAGAACAGCAGCTGCGGCACGGTCCGCTCGGACCACGGCACCTGGGTGAGCAGCAGGGCGCAGAGCATGGCCCAGGCGGCCTGGCCGAGCACGATCCGGGGCCAGCGGCGGCGCCGGACCAGGGACCGCAGGTTGTACTGGACGCCCTTGCGCAGCCGGCGGTAGCGCAGCAGGGCGCCCACGGCCCACAGGGCGGCGAACGGCACGAGCGTCCACAGCCGTTGGCCGACGGGGACCGGCAGCGCGCGCTGCGCGTCGCCGTCGGTGGCGAACAGGTCGAGCATGGCCCCGGCAAGCCCCACGCACAGCAGGGCGATCCACCGCACCCCGCGCAGCAGCCGGTACGAGGCGTCGTCCAGGCCCTGCCGCATCTGCTCGGAGTCCGGGGCGGCGGCGAGGGCGTCGGCGTAGAGGGTGGCGGCCTGCGCGGCCTTGACGCCCGGCGCGGCGGCGGCCCGCCGGGTGCGCCGGGCCAGGGCCTGCGGGTGCTGGGGGTCGAGCCGCAGGATGGCCTCGTCCAGCTGGTCGGCGAGGGCCCGGTCGCCCGTCAGGTCGGCGATCGTCCACCGCACCTCGTACGGGAACACCTCCTCGGGCGCCAGCCGGACGGCCTCTTGGGCCAGTTCGTCCGCCTCCCGCAGGAAGGAGAGCATGGCCTCCCGGGTCGCCTGGCCGCCCGCCTTGGCGAGGCGCAGCACCCGGATGCGGTACAGCCAGTGGCCGAGCAGCGCGTACCCGTACCAGTAGCCGGGGTCCAGCCGGATGACCTCGCGCAGCACGTCCTCGGTGTCCACGATCCGGCCGAGCGACTGCAGGGCGCGGGCGCGCTGGATGAGCGCGGGGGTGTCCTCGGGGTCCAGTGCGAGCGCCCGGTCGGTCGCCTCCAGCGCCCGGTCCGCCTCGCCGTCGACGCGCAGATGGCAGCGGGCGAGCCGGACCCAGGCGCGGACGTCCTCGGGGTCCTCGGCGAGCCGCTGCCCGAGCAGCGTCTTCACCTCGTCGTAGCGTCCCAGTTCGAAGAGCGCGTCCGCTCGCTCCAGGGCCGGGTGCAGTCCGGTGCTCACAGCTTCCGCCGCTTCTTCAGATAGGTGATCAGGTCGTCGTACATGCCGCCCTCGTTGGCGAACATCGCCACGTTCCGGGCGGCGGCGAACCAGGGCTCGGTGGAGGGCACGACGTCCTTGGCGGCGGCCAGCAGGTCCTTCATCCCGATCATCCGGACCGTGCCCGTGCGGGCGGAGTCGAGCAGCGCGCGCTCGGCGGCGGCCTCGCACACATGGGCCAGGTCGGCCCCGGACAGCCCCTCGGTGACCTTGGCGAGACGGCCCAGGTCGATGTTCTCGATGGGGCGTTCGCGCAGGTGGTAGCGGAGGATCGCCTCGCGGGCCGGGGTGTCCGGGGGCAGCACGAGCAGGGTGCGGTCCAGTCGGCCGGGGCGGCGCAGGGCGGTGTCGACGTCCCACGGCACATTGGTCGCCGCCAGCACGAACACGCCCTCGTTGGCGGCGGAGTCGATGCCGTCCAGCTCGGTCAGCAGCTGGTTGACGGTGTTGCGCATGCCGCTGTGGGCGGTACGGCTGCGTTTGGCGCCGAGCGCGTCCAGCTCGTCCAGGAAGACCACGCAGGGGGCCTGCCGGCGGGCGGTCTGGAAGATCTCGTGCATGTTGCGCTCGGAGTTGCCGATCCACATGTCGAGCACGTCGTTGACGGACACCGACAGGAAGGAGGCGCCGAGTTCCCCGGCGACGGCCCGCGCGATGAACGTCTTGCCGCAGCCCGGCGGACCGTACAGCAGCAGCCCGCCGCGCAGGCTCTTGCCGTACAGCCGGCGCAGTTCGGGGTTGCGCAGCGGCGCGAGGAAGGCGGCCTCCAGCCGGTCCTTGACCTCCTGCATCCCGCCCACGTCGGCGAGCCGGACCCCGCCGGGCCGCTCGACGTCCCAGGCGTCGGCGCCCTGGGGATCACCGTCCCCGTCGGCCCGCGCCGGCGCCTCGGCCGCGACGAACCGGGGCGGTACGACGTCCCCGACCTGCTCCTCGGCGGCCCGCCAGTCGAAACGGGGGCGGGAGGAGACGGGCACGGAGGGTTCCCCACCGGGCGGCTGCTGCCCGGCCGGCGGCTGCTGCCCAGCGGACGTCTGCTGCTCGCCCCACGGCTGCTGCCCGGCCGGTGCCTGCTGTCCGGTCGGCTGCTGCTGTCCGGCCGGTGCCTGCTGCGGCGCGCCCGGTATGCCCATGGCCCGGGCCATGAGGTGCCGGGCCTGTGCGTCGCCGGGGGCGTGTTGCAGGGCGACGGCCGCCTCGGCGACCGCCGCCTCGCTCTGACCGGCGTTCAGCAGCAGCTCGGCCAGGTGCAGTCGGAGCGGTACGTCGGCAGGCGCGGCGGCAACTGCCGTACGCAGGCTCTGTATCAGGGGAGGGTCTTCCGGCATGACGCCACCCTACGGAACCGGCCCCTGGCCGGGACCGGGCCCCCGCCGGGCGGCGGCATGCGTCAGGAGGCGGTCGGCTTCCAGTCGCCCAGCCAGTCCGCGATCTCCTGGTCCGCGGCCTGCGCGTCGGTCAGCTGCGGCCGGTCGGGGCCGGCCGCCCCCGCGCCCGCCCCGGTGTTCCGGTACTCGGCGAACCGGTCGTCCTTCCAGGAGAAGCCGCTCATGTCGGTCCACGGAGCGGTCCTGATCGCGGCGCTCAACGACGTGTTGCGGACGGTGGTCTGCGGGTCGAGGGTGGCGTCGCCGCCCGCGTGCCAGGGCCGGCCCAGGTAGAAGGAGCGGTCGGAGACGCCGCCGGTCACGGACGAGTTGACGATCAGGAAGCCCTTGCGGCCGGCCGCGGTGCTGGGGGCCGTGACATAGCCGGCGGAGGTGCCGTCCCAGCGTTTCTTCAGGGTGATGACCGACTTGTCGAGGACGGCGGTGGCCCGCCCGAAGACGAAGTCGACGTTGCCGGTGACGTAGGAGTTGGTCAGGTAGACCCGGCCGAGCCGGTCCTTGGCGGCGGTGTCGAGCAGCAGTGTGTCCTGGTCGCCGCTGACGATGACCCCGTCCAGGAACACCTTGTCGGCGGCCGTGCGCAGGGCGACGGCCTGCTGGGCGATGTCCTGGTGGGCGCCCTCGTCGAAGTCGTTGGAGATGCTGAGGTTGCGGGCCTGGAAGTCGTCGGCCTCCACGGCGACGGTGGCGCTGCCGCCGGTGCCGTACGTCCCCGAACCGTCGGGCTTGCGGGTGCCGGCCGCGTTGTCGTAGACGATCAGCGTGTCCTTGCGGCTGGCGCCGGTGCCCTGGATGGTGACGTGCGGCTTGTTCGCCGGGACCTTGACGGTCTCCCGGTAGGTGCCGGGCTTCACCGCGATGACGACCCGGGAGGGGTTGTTCGCGGGTACGGCGTTCACCGCGGCCTGCACGGTCGTGTACTGCCCCGAGCCGTCCTTGGCGACGGTGAGGGTGGTGGCTGCGGCCCTGGCGGTGGCCGTCGTGCCCAGGGAACCGCGCGGTCCGGCGCCGGACGTGACGACCGACGGCACGTCGGCCGCCTTGTCGAGGGTGTAGCCGTAGAAGCTCTTCGGGTCCCAGGCGGCGCCCGTGCCCCCGCTCTCGTTCCGGCCGCCGGTGCCGGAGAAGACGTTGCCGCGCTGGACCAGGGTGGCGGTGCCGTCCTTGATCACCGGGTCGGCCAGGCCCTCGAAGTACGAGTTCTCCAGCAGCATGCTGGTCCTGCCGCGGGCGTAGGTGCCGTACGAGGCCCTGATCGCCGTACCCGGCTCGTCCTGGAGGTAGTTGTTGTACAGGTGCGCGTGGGCGACGTTGTCCGTGGACGGGTTGCGCTGCTCGGTCTCGCGGATCCAGTTGTGGTGGACCGTGATGTCGGCGGTGGTGTTCTCGGTCCAGCCGATGCCGAACGCCTTGTTCTCCTGGCCGAGCCGGTTCCAGGAGACGGTCAGGTACGTGGTGTCCTTGCGGCTGTCGATGAGGCCGTCGGCCATGTGCCGGATGTCGTTGTGGTCGATCCACACATGGTGGGCGCCGTCCATCTGGATGCCGTCGTAGTCGTGCTCCTTGTCGTTCCAGACGCCCTGGTACGCGTCCCGGATGGTCAGGTTCCGGATGATCACGTTGTGGACGCCCGGGCCGAGGAAGAAGCCGCCGCCGACGATCTGCCCCGAGGTGCCGGAGCCGATGATGGTCTTGTCCGAGCGGACCCTGATCTCCTTGCCGACCGGGTCCATCGTGATCGCCGCGGCCACGACGATGATGTACGGCTTCTCGGCGGTGGCGTACTTCTCCAGGTCGGCGAGGGTCTTCACGGTGACGATCTCGCCGCCGCGCCCGCCGTACGTACCGTTCTGCCCGAGCGCGTTCACCGAGGCGAACCCGTCGGCGGTGGCCGTGGCCCAGGCCGGTACGGCGGTGGCGGCGGCGGCCCGCGGCTGGGCGCCGGGGGCGAGGAAGCCGTAGCCGAGGGCGCCGGCGGCGAGCGCGAGCGGCAGCCCGAACGCGAACGCGGTACGGCTCCTGCGGTGGCGGGGGGTGGGGCGGCTCATGGGCGACTCCGGTCGACTGTGCGGATGGGGTGCTGCGCTCACGTCGCCGCGGGGCGCGGGAAGGTTGCCGCCCCGCCCCGGCCCTCACCGGCCCCGCAGCGCGGTCCACTCCTGGCCGCCCGCCCACTGTGCGAACGTCTGCCAGCCGACCTCGGGGTAGGCGCGGCGCAGACCGGCCACGTCGACGTCGAGACCGGTGTCGCCGAAGTAGGCGAACATCGCGGCCAGGTCGGCGGAGTGGGCGCGGACCTGCTCCAGGGGCAGCTGCTCGTGGACGACCGGGCGGCCCAGCGCGGCGGTGAGGGCCGCCGCGATCTGCGCGGGGGTGCACGTGTCGGAGGCGATGTCGACGCGGTGGCCCGCGAAGTCGTCCCGGCGCCGCAGGACCAGCGCGGCGAACGCGCCGATGTCGGCGGCCGGGATGAGCGCGAGCGGCCGGTCGGCGGGCATGGGCCAGGCGAAGACCCCGCCGTCCAGCCCTTCCCGGCTCCAGCCGCCGGTGTAGTTGTCCATGAACGCCGCCGGCGCGATCACCGTCCAGGGCAGGCCGGAGGCGCGCAGGTGCTGTTCCACCGCCCACTTGCTCTCGTAGTGCGGGATGCCGGTGCCGCGGTCGGCGTGGGCGGCGGAGGTGAGGACGACATGGCCGAGCCGGGCCCCGGCCGCGGCGTCCACGAGGGCCGTGCCCTGCCGGACCTCGGTGTCGATGTCGGTGCCGAACGGGGTGGTGACCGCGAACAGCGCGTCGGCGCCGGCCAGCGCGGCGTCGAGGGAGGCGCGGTCGTCGAAGTCGGCGTGCCGGACCTCGGCGCCCAGGGCGCGCAGGGCCGCGGCGGTGGGTGCGTCCGGGCGGCGGGTCAGGGCGCGGACGCGGTGGCCGGCGGCCAGCAGGGCGCGGGCGGTGGCCCCGCCCTGGGTGCCGGTGGCGCCGGTGACGGCGATGGTGAGCATGGGAGTCCCCCTGACGGATAACATTGCTGTGTGACGCATTAGCTGCGCCACGCAGCAGAGTACAGGGGAGATCGCTGCACCGCGCAGCGATTATCGACAGGAGGGTGTCCCGTGGCAGACCCGAGCCGTGCCCGGCTGTACGAGGAACTGGCCGTGGAGTCCCGCCGCTACCTGGCCGCCTACGTGCTGTTCAACCAGGCCGTCGCCGATCACCTCGGCATGCACCCGACCGACGTGCAGTGCCTCAGCCTGCTGACGGCCGAGCCGGAACCGGTCACCGTCAAGCAGATCGCCGAGCTGACCGGCCTCACCACCGGCTCGGCCACCCGCCTCGTGGACCGCCTGGAGCGCGGCGGCTACGTCACCCGCACCCCCGACCGGCAGGACCGCCGCCGGGTGCTGGTCACCCCGGTCCCCGAGCGCGTCGCCCGCGTCACCGCGCTGTGGGAGGAGCTCGGGGAGACCTGGGCGACCGTCTTCGAGGACCACACCGAGGCCGAGCTGCGGACGATCACCCGCCACATGCGCCGCGCGAGCGACTTCAGCCACACCCAGATCCGCCGCGTACGCGCCATGCCCAAGCCGGACTGACCCCGCGGCTTCAGCCGCCCGGCGTCCCCGGCGTCCCCGGCGTCTCGGGCGCCCCGGTGGCTTCGGTCGTCCCGGCCGTCTGGGCGGCCACGGGCGTCTCCGGCGGCGGTGTCGGAGCACCCGGCAGCCGGACCGTCGCCACCGTCCCGCCGCCCTCGGCGCGGGCCAGGGCGACCTGGCCGCCCGCCTGCTGCACCGTACGGGCGACGATGGACAGCCCGAGGCCGGAACCCGGCAGGGCGCGGGCGCTGGGGGAGCGCCAGAAGCGGTCGAAGACGTGCGGGAGTTCGTCCTCGGGGATGCCGGGACCGTGGTCGCGCACGGTCAGCACGCCCCCGCTCAGCCGCACCTCGACCGTGCCGCCCTCGGGGCTGAACTTCACCGCGTTGTCCAGGATGTTGACCACGGCCCGCTCCAGCGCGGAGGGCTCCGCCCGGACGAACCACGGCTCCAGGTCCGCGGTGATCGACAGCTCCGGACCGCGCAGCCGCGCCCGGCGCAGGGCCGCCTCGACGGTGTCCTGGAGGGCGACCACCTGGACCCGCTCGCCGTGCTGCCCCTCCGACCGGGACAGCTCCTGCAAGTCGCCGATCAGCGCGCCCAGTTCGGTCATCTGCGCCTTCACCGAGGCGAGCAGCGCCTTGCGGTCCTCCGGCGGGATCGGCCGGCCGGTCTCCTCGCTGCGGGTGAGGAGTTCGATGTTCGTCCGCAGCGAGGTCAGGGGGGTACGGAGTTCATGGCCGGCGTCCGCGATCAGCTGCTGCTGGAGGTCGCGGGAGCTGGCCAGCGAGGCGGTCATCGAGTTGAAGGAACGGGACAGCCGGGCGACCTCGTCCTCGCTGTCGGCCTCCACCGGGATGCGGATCGTCAGGTCCTCCGTACGGGCCACGTGCTCCACGGCCTCGGTGAGCTTGTCGACGGGGCGAAGGCCGGCCCGGGCGACGGCGAGACCGGCGGCACCGGCGCCGACGACTCCGACCGCGGAGACGAGGAGCAGCACCAGGGCGAGGTCGTTGAGTGTCTTCTGCGTGGTCTTGAGCGGTACGGCGATGAGCACGCCGACGTTGGGCCCGCGCCCGCCGCTCATGGTCGCCGTGGACCCGACGGGCTTGGTGAGCACCCGCAGCTCGTTGCCCTCGTCGTCGCTGCCGTTGCGGAAGTACAGGATGTCGGGTACGAGGTCCTTGATCTCCGTCTTGTCGGCCTGCGTGACCTTGATCTTGCCCGACGCGCCGCCGAAGAGGCACACCTTGCCGTCCTCCGTGACCAACTGGGAGTACCGGTCCCGGAGGAGGACGCTGTTGGCCTGCGGAGTGTCCGTGCAGTGGTCGAGGGTGAACTGCAACTGCTCCGTCTGCGTCGTGCTCCGCAGCGACTTCTGCAGATCCTGGTCGAGCTGGTCGTACAGCTTCCGCTCCACGATGAACCAGCACGTCACCGACACCGCCGCCACCGCGAACGCCACCGCCGCCGCGACCAGCATCGCCAGCCGGGCCCGGAGCGGCAGCGCCCGGTAGCGGCGCGCCAGCTGCCTCACTCGGCGCCGCCCTGCCGCAGGACGTAGCCCACCCCGCGCACGGTGTGCACCAGGCGGGGCTCGCCGCCCGCCTCGGTCTTGCGGCGCAGGTACATCACGTAGACGTCGAGGGAGTTGGACGACGGCTCGAAGTCGAAGCCCCACACCGCCTTCAGGATCTGCTCCCGGGTGAGCACCTGGCGCGGATGGGCCATGAACATCTCCAGCAGGGTGAACTCCGTGCGGGTCAGCTCGACCGGCCGGCCGCCGCGGGTGACCTCCCGGGTCGCGAGGTCCATGCGCAGGTCGGCGAAGGTGAGCGCCTCGTCCTGCCGGGCCTCGGCGGACACCGCCGCCGCGTACGAGCTGCGCCGCAGCAGGGCGCGGATGCGGGCGAACAGCTCGTCCAGCTCGAACGGCTTGACCAGGTAGTCGTCGGCGCCCGCGTCCAGGCCGGTGACCCGGTCGCCGACCGTGTCACGGGCCGTGAGCATCAGGATCGGGGTGGTGTCGCCCGCCCCCCGGATGCGGCGGGCCGCCGTCAGGCCGTCCATGCGCGGCATCTGGATGTCCAGCACGACCAGGTCCGGCCGGTAGGCCGTGGCCTTCTCCAGGGCGTCCGCGCCGTCGACGGCGACCTCGGTGTCGTACCCCTCGAAGGCGAGGCTGCGCTGGAGCGCCTCGCGTACGGCCGGCTCGTCGTCGACGATCAGGATGCGCTGGGGGTCACGGTCGCCTTCGGCGGGACTCATCGCTCGCGATTCCTCGGGGTGCGGTGGGTGTCTTACGACCACGGGTCGGTGTCCTTCAGCCTGCCACGCCAAGGCGCCGGGGACACGCCCGCCGGTCAGGCGGCGACCGTGGTCAGACGGTGCAGCGGCACCTTGCGGCGGTGCGGGCGGGCGGCGGAGGTGCGCAGGCCCATCAGCTGGGGGACCGGCGTCACGGCCGGCTGCTGCGCGCGGGGCACGCGGGGCGCCGGGACGGGCACGTGCAGTTCGGACGCGATGGTCAGGGCCAGGGTGAGACCGGCGGGACCACGCTCGGCGAACCGGTGGGGAACGTGCTTGATCATGACCTGCTCCTTGCACTCGCTGTTGCTAACTCCGGGAGCCCGCCCGCAGCTTGGCGAGGTCGGACTTGACGGTGTCGATGGGGATGGCGAAGCCGAGGCCGATGCTGCCCGCGTCCGAGGACGAGGAGGCCTGCGCGCCGGCGTACATGGCGGAGTTGATGCCGATGACACGACCGTTCGCGTCGATCAGCGCGCCGCCGGAGTTGCCGGGGTTCAGGGAGGCGTCGGTCTGTATGGCCTTGTAGGTGGTGGTGGACGAGCCGGTGTCGCCGTTGAACTCACGGCCGCCGAACTGGAACGGCCACTGTCCGTCGCCGCCCTGCCCCTGGCCCTGGTTCTCGTCGGTGGAGACGGTGACGTCCCGGTTCAGGGCGGAGACGATGCCGCTGGTGACGGTGCCGGTCAGGCCCTCGGGGGAGCCGATCGCGACGACCGTGTCGCCGACCTGGACGCCGCTGGAGTCACCGAGCGCGGCCGGCTTCAGACCGGAGGCGCCGTTCAGCTTGATCAGCGCCAGGTCCTTGGAGCTGTCGGTGCCGACCACCTCCGCGGTGTAGCTCTTGCCGTCGCTGGTGCGCACCTTGATCGAGGTGGCCCCGGAGACGACGTGGTTGTTGGTGACGATCTCGCCGTCCGACGTGATGATCACGCCGGAGCCGGTGGAGGAGCCGCCCGCGAGCGTCGCCCTGATCTCGACCACGCTCGGGCTGACCGCGGCGGCGATCGCGGCGACGTCGCCCTTCTTGCTCGACGGCACCACGGTGGTGCTGCTGCCCGCGACGGCGGCCGTGCCCTTGCCGGTCAGCTCCTGGAAGGCGTAGGCGGTGCCGCCGCCGACCGCCGCCGCGACGATCGCGACCGCGGCGAGCAGGGCCATCGGACCCCGGGTCCGCTTCCTGGCCGGCCCGGCGCCCGGGGCCGCCGGCTCGTACGGCGGCGGGGGCGGCCACGCGGGGTCCACGGGGGCGGCGGAGGGAGCGGAGGAGGAGTACGGCTGCTCGTAGGTGCCCTGGCTCTCGGTCATGACAAGAGAGTCCCCCGCGACCATGAGAGCTTCCTGAGTGTGCCCTGAGAAGCCCGGCAGAACCTCGTTTGCCCGATATAAAGACCCGCGCCCGAAGGGGCGCGGGTCTCTGCCGATGTGCGGCTGCCGCCGCGCGGGCGCGACCGGCCACCGGCAAGCGCAAGCCGCACGACGGCCGCACCAACCCGGCCGAACCGGCGGAGCTACACGCAGCCGCAGCTGGTCCGCACCACCAGCCGCGACGGGAACGTCTTCAGCCGCTCCCGGCGGGACCCGGCGATCCGCAGCCCGTCGTCCAGCACCAGGTCGACCGCCGCCCGGGCCATCGCCGAGCGGTCGGAGGCGACCGTGGTCAGCGGCGGGTCGGCGAGCGCGGCCTCCTTGATGTCGTCGAACCCGGCCACCGCCAGCTGCCCGGGCACGTCGATGCGCAGCTCGCGCGCGGCCCGCAGCAGGCCGATGGCCTGGTCGTCGGTGGAGCAGAAGATCGCCGGCGGCCGGTCGGGGCCGGACAGGACGTCCAGGGCCACGCGGTAGGCGTCGTAGCGGTTGTACGGCGCCTCGAACAGCCGGCCCGCGGTGGGCAGGCCCGCCTCGGCCATGGCCCGCTTCCAGCCCTCGACGTGGTCGGAGACCGGGTCGCCGACGGCCGGCGTCTCCGCCGTACCGCCCATGCAGGCGACGTACTCGTACCCGTGCTCCAGCAGGTGGCGCACGGCGAGCTGGGCGCCGCCGAGGTCGTCGGTCACCACGGCGACGTCGTCGATGGCCTCCGGACGCTCGTGCAGCAGCACCACCCGCGCGTCCCAGGCGTCGATCTCGGCGGCGGCGAGGTCGTTCAGGGCGTGCGAGACGAGGATCAGGCCCGAGACGCGCATGCCGAGGAAGGCGCGCAGATAGTGGACCTCGCGCTCGCCGATGTAGTCGGTGTTGCCGACGAGGACCATCTTCCCGCGCTCGGAGGCGGCCTGCTCGACCGCGTGCGCCATCTCGCCGAAGAAGGGCTGGCGGGCGTCGGGGATGATGAGGCCTATCAGGTCGGTGCGCCGGGAGGCCATGGCCTGGGCGACCCGGTCGGGCCGGTACCCCAGTTCCTTGATCGCGGCGAGGACACGCTCGCGCGTGGCCGGGGCGACCGGCCGGGGTCCGTTGTTGATGACATAACTGACGACGGCGGTGGAGGTTCCAGCCAGCCGTGCCACGTCATCCCGAGTCACCTTGGCCACGCGCGGAGTCTACGCGGATGGACCCGCTCTGGGCAGGGCGTATCACATGGCGGCTGTGCGAGGACCGTGCCCCGCTCCGGCCCCGCTCATGCGTCGGCCGCGGCCCGCTACGCCTCGGCGTGGACCTCGGTGCCGTCCAGGACGGCGGGCGCGTCCGCATCCTCCGCCTTTGCCCGGCCGGCCTTGGCCTTGGCCTCCTCGGCGGACCGGTCGGTCTTCTCGGGCGTCACGAATCGATAACCGACGTTCCGGACGGTGCCGATCAGCGACTCGTGCTCGGGGCCGAGCTTGGCGCGCAGCCGTCGTACGTGCACGTCGACGGTCCGGGTGCCGCCGAAGTAGTCGTAGCCCCACACCTCCTGCAGCAGCTGGGCGCGGGTGAAGACCCGGCCCGGGTGCTGGGCGAGGTATTTGAGCAGCTCGAACTCCTTGAAGGTGAGGTCGAGGACCCGCCCCTTGAGCTTGGCGCTGTACGTCGCCTCGTCCACGGACAGATCGCCGTTGCGGATCTCCATCGGCGAGTCGTCGTTGACGATCTGCTGCCGCCCCATGGCGAGCCGCAGCCGGGCCTCGACCTCGGCGGGACCGGCGGTGTCGAGCAGCACGTCGTCGATGCCCCAGTCGGCGGTGACGGCGGCGAGGCCGCCCTCGGTGACGACGAGGAGCAGCGGACAGCCGGGTCCGGTGGACCGCAGCAGCTGGCACAGGCTGCGCACCTGGGGCAGGTCGCGGCGGCCGTCGACGAGGATGACGTCGGCGCCCGGGGTGTCGACCAGGGCGGGCCCCTCCGCCGGGGCGACCCGCACGTTGTGCAGGAGCAGGCCGAGGGCCGGAAGCACCTCCGTCGACGGCTGGAGGGCGTTGGTCAGCAGCAGCAGAGAACTCATACGTCGTGTTCCTCCTCGGTCCCTGCGAGGACGTGTGCGGACGGGCACTGCTCTGCGATCCCGAAGGCCCCGTACACCGGCGGTCACCTGAGGTTTCCCGCTTCGTATACAACGCTTCCGAAAGCACAAAAGGACCCGGGGGCTACGCTGCCCGAGTCCTCTGCCCAGCAGAATAGCCCACATGAGCAACCGTCCGGCAGGTCATGTGGCACGTTCCACCGTTCGTCCGAATTCCGAGACAGGCAGACGGGGCCCTATCCGGACGTTTCTGCGCACGGCCGACGGAATTCCGATCGAATCCGTATACGATCCGCCCCCCGCCGTATACGAAACGCCTTCCGACGCTCCGGACACCCCTTCTTCCCCCTCCCGCGACCTGGTGTTCGTGATCGCGCACGGCTTCACCGGGGACGTGGACCGCCCGCACCTGCGCCGGGTGGCGGACGTCCTGCGCGGCTACGGCGCGGTGGTCACCTTCTCCTTCCGCGGCCACGGACGCTCCGGCGGCCGGTCCACGGTCGGCGACAAGGAGGTGCTGGACCTCGCCGCCGCGGTGGAGTGGGCCCGCGGCCTCGGGCACCCGCGCGTGGCGACCGTGGGCTTCTCCATGGGCGGCTCGGTGGTCCTGCGGCACGCGGCGCTGTACGGCGGCACGGACGCCGTCGTCTCCGTCAGCGCCCCGGCCCGCTGGTACTACCGGGGCACCGCCCCGATGCGCCGCCTGCACTGGCTGGTCACCCGCCCCGAGGGCCGCCTGGTCGGCCGCTACGGCCTGCGCACCCGTATCCACCACCGGGACTGGGACCCCGTCCCGCTCTCCCCGGTGCAGTCCGTGCCGCGGATCGCCCCGACGCCGCTGCTGATCGTGCACGGCGACCGCGACGGCTACTTCCCGCTCGACCACCCCCGGATGCTCGCCGAGGCGGCCGGTGACCACGGCGAACTCTGGGTCGAGCCGGGCATGGGCCACGCGGAGCACGCGGCGGACGACGCCCTGATGGCCCGGATCGGGGCCTGGGTGGTGCGGGCGGCGGGCTGACCGGTGCGAGCGGCGGGCTAGCCTGCCGCACACTGTCCTTATCTTTTTCTTGTTCCCTGTTCTTGTTTCCTGCCGTCGATTGAGGATTCAGATGCCCCAGGTCACGGTGCGCTACTGGGCCGCCGCCAAGGCCGCGGCCCAGGTCGCCGAGGAGCCGTACGAGGCGGACACGCTGGCCGACGCGCTGGCCGCCGTGCGTGCGCGACACCCCGGCGAACTCACCCGCGTGCTGCAGCGATGCTCCTTCCTCGTCGACGGCGACCCCGTCGGGACCCGCGCGCATGAGACGGTACGGCTGGCCGAGGGCGGCACGGTCGAGGTGCTCCCGCCGTTCGCAGGAGGGTGAGCGATGACCAACCAGCCGTATCAGGGCGGCCCCCACGAGGGCTACGACCCCTACCAGCAGCAGTGGCCCACGCACGAGGCGCAGTACCCGCAGCCCGGCCACGACCCGGAACTCACCCAGCAGTGGCAGGGCCAGACCTGGGAGACGCAGACGCACGCGCCGGTGCAGGCGGCGGAGACGGCGTACCTCCCGCGGCAGGACCAGCAGCCGGCGTACCCGCACCAGTACCAGCAGCCGCACCACCAGGACCCGCACCAGGACCCGCAGCAGTACGGGCAGCAGTACGGGCAGCCGCACGCGGGCCCGTACGCGGACGCCCACGCCGGCCCGTACACGGACGCGCACGCGGGGGCGTACGCTCCTGAGCCCGCCCCGGCACCGGCGGCGTACGAGCCGACGCCCGCCCCGCCCGCCGAGCCCTCCGCCGGACCCTCGGCCGAGGCCGAACCGGAATACGGCCCCGCCACCCTCGCCGGCAACGCGCGGATCACCGACGCCCAGCGGGCCCGCCTGGAGGGCCGCTCCCCGATCATCGAGCCCGGCATGCAGCCGGCGCTGCTCACGGCCGTCCTGGGCCTGCTCCTGGCCGCGGCGGCGCCCATCGCCTCGTACGCCCTCGTCGTGCCCCTGGTGGTGCTCCAGGCGGTGACGGCGGCGGGCTGGTTCCGGCTGAACGGCATGTGGCCCGCCCGGCAGGGCATCGCGCTGGCCTTCGCGGGCGCCCTGACGGCCGACGTGGCGGTGCTGGCGGCCGGCCGCGACCACGCCCTGGTGGCCATCCTCGGCCCGCTCGGCCTGTGGGTGCTGCTCTCCCTGGTCCTCCAGCTGCGCTCGCACGCCTCGCCGGACGAGCGGATGTACGGCCTGATGGCGACGGTCGTCTCGGCGGCGCTCGCGGTGCTGGCCACCGGCTACCTGGCCGCCGACGCGGACGCGGTGTCGGTCGGCGCGGCGGCGGTCGCGGTGGCCGTCCTGGCCCGCGCCCTGCCCCTGCCCACCCCCGCGTCGGTCGTGGTCGCCCTGCTGGCGGCGGCGGGCGCGGGCATCGCGGCGGGCGGCATGACCGACCTCGGCTCGAAGGGCGCGCTCCTGGGCGCCGCCGCCGGCGCCTGCGCCCTGATCGGCCACCGCGTGGCGAGCTACGACTACCCGTCCCGCTTCGTCCACTTCACGGCCGGCGTGGCCCTGCCCCTGTCGGCGGCGGCACCGGCGGTGTGGGTGCTGGGGCGGGCGCTGGGCTAGGCCTGCGGCAGGGGCCCGTCACGCATCGTGCTGGACGGGCCAGCGCTCGTGCGCCGGGTCGTCCAGCCAGGCGTGCTGCCGTCCGTCCGCGTCGACCGTCAGCCCGAACCGGGTCACGTCCGGGGACCCCCGCTCCCTCCACCACCGGTAGACGCCGGCCACCTCGTCCCAGAGCCGCCGGGGCCCGGACTGCCAGACGGAGGCGTGCCGCTCCCCGCCCCGGAACATCACGCACGCCCAGGACCTGTCCGTCAGCCCGTAGAACCACACGGGCCGCGCCCCCTCCCGCCTGTCCGCGACGGCCTGACGGCAGTGGGGCACCCGGAGACCGAGCACGAACGGCAGGTCGGTGAACGGCCCGGTCACGATCTCCTCCTCGGTGAGGGGGGTGGTGCTCCGCTCGGCGTCCTCCAGCGGACCGGCCGCCAGATAGCCGCCGTGGTCGACGGCGGGACCCCGTTGCGCGCGGAGCTTCATGAACTCCACGCACCGGGTGAAGGAACCCACGGCCGCTTCCCCCTCCACCTCCAGGCGGACCATGGCATCCCCGTTCCCGAAGGAGGTCCCCCAGGGCGCGAGGATCACGCCGCCGGGCCGCAGCTGCCTGATCCACGCCGGCGGCACCCGGCGGATCCCGACGGTGGCCAGGATCCGGTCGTACGGAGCGGAGCCGAGGTGACCCTCGAACCCGTCACCGACGACCACCTCCGGATACAGCCCGAGCCCGCACAGCCGCTCACGCGCCGCCGCGGAAACCGTCCCGTCCACCTCGACGGTCGTCACGTTCCCGGACCCGAGCCGGTGCGCCAGCGCGCCGGCCGTCTCCCCGGTGCCCGTGCCCACGTCCAGCACGCGCATGCCCTCCGCCAGGTCCAGGTCCCGGAGCAGGGCGTAGACCACGGACGGCATGGACGAGGAACTGGTGGCCAGCCGCCCCGGCCCCGGCCCCCGGTGCGCGCCGTCGTCCCACTGGGTGACGATCGGGACGTCGCTGTCGACGGCGGCGTACCAGCCGTCCGGATCCTCCCGCCGGTCGACGGCCACGCTTGCGCGGGCCGTCATGTCGTACGGCCACATCAGCTCCGGCAGGAAGGTGGCCCGGTCGACGGCCGCGAACGTCGGCGCCCAGTCCGAGGACAGCACACCGGATTCCAGAAGGACCCGCCCCAGCGCTGTGCGGCCGGGGCGGTCCGTGCGCAGGGCGTCAGAGATCACTTGCGGTGCTTCCCGTCCCCCTCAGGGCTGGACCCGTCCGGACTCGGCGGCTCCTGCGGCGGCGTCCAGGGCTGCCCGGGCACGTTGTCGTCTCCGTCCCCAGGGGCGGCGGGCAGGTGGATGCTCACCTTCATGGCCTTCTCTCCTTCACTCCGGTCGGTGCCGGGCGAGTGGCTCTCGGTAGTTGCCTCGACCAGTTACGTTAGGATCGGCAGGTGCCGAACTCCCAGCGGATTGCACGAGGTTGCACGGCAATCACCTGAGCCGTTCCATGGCGTCGTTGATCAGAGCGCGAGCCTTGGCGCCGTAGACGGCAAGCTGCGACAGCTCCGCGAACGTGTCGGCGTACATGGCCACTTCGCTCGGCTGCGTGATCGTGAGGTAGCCGGACACCAACTCGACATTGACCTGAGTCGAGTCATAGATCCAGAACCCTTCGACCGGCCAGCGTTCCCTGTCCGGTCGCATGGGGACGACTCCCAGGCTGACATTGGGGCGTGAGGCCACCGCAATGAGGTGCTCAAGCTGCCCGGACATCACCTCGGGTCCACCGATTCCGGAACGGATCACCGATTCCTCGACGAGGAAGGCGAACTGCCGGTCGCGTCCGGAGAGTACGCGCTGACGCTCCATGCGGGCGGCCACCGCGTCGGCCACGTCGTCCACGAGCCCCCGTCGGCGCTGGATCGCTCGCAGTGCTGCCGTCGTGTAAGGCTGTGTCTGGATCATGCCGGGGACGAGCCAAGAGGAGTACGACCGGAAACGGTGAGTCCGCTGGTAGAGAGGCAGGCGCGCCTGCTGTGCCTGTTTCAGTCCCGCCCGCTCCATGCGCCGCCAGGTCACCCACATGCCTTCGGCTGTCCGCAGTGACGCGAGCAGATCCTCCGTCTGTTCCTCCGCTCCACATGCCCGGCACCACGCCCGGATGTCGTCGGCGGAGGGCGGCGTACGGGCGTTCATGATCCGCGAGGACTTGGACCGGCTCCACCCGCAGCGCTCGGCCAGCTCGGCTCCGGTCAGGCCGGCATTCCGGCAGAGATCCTTGAGGCGGGATGCGAGGGCCTGCCGGGCCTGCTGGGCACTGGACGACGGAGAAACGGCCATGGTGCGTAGCTGTCAGCTGGGCTGGTACTCCGTGTGCGGGATGGCGCGTTCCCAGGCCGCCTCGTATGCCCTTACGTACTGTGCGGCCAGTGCGGAGTCGTGACAGACCTCCATGCGGGGGCCGGTCCACTGGCCCTCACCGCTGAAGTGGTGAAGGATCAGGATCTCCTCATCCATGACCCACCCGTCCAATGCGGGCAAGAGGAGATCGCGTGCCCGGGCCCGCGGCAGCCAACGCACGTCTTCACCTGCCGCGACGTTGGTGAATGTGCCGTCGTACTCGTACCGGACGTAGTCGCTGAGCGGCTCGGAGATCACGCGCAGACGGCGCATGACCACACCCCGGCCCGTAGTCTCGGCCACCACGTCCAGCCACGGTCGCCACCACGAATCCCGGTCGGCGGGGTCGTACCGGTGCCCCTGCTGCCAACGGATGAACTCGGGGTCGTCGCGCATGTAGCTGTCCCGCATCTCAAGGTGCATCGCTGAGCGCTGGGCCTTGGCGAGGGCTTCACGTACCGCTGTGGCCACCGTCGTTGTCCTTGCCTTCCGGCCGTGGGATGAATTGGAGCATGTTGGCGGGCAAGCGAATCACGGTCTCGTGCTCCGGAATGTCCGTCGAGTGGCCGGGCACCGATCCGACTTGCTGCGCCTCACGGATGGTTGCTTCATCAGCTTTCCAGGACTGGATGATCAGATCGCCCGTGGTGTCCTCCAGCCAGATCGTGGGTGATCCGTCGTCCGGGGTGTTCGGCCAGATCCCGAGGAACTTCAACGCCATCGCACGCTCCTCACGGAGTCGGTTCCGCAGATGCGCACGAGCCTCGCCATGAGCGCTGACGGCGTCAAGAGTGCTATTCCGCCGGTAGTTTGGCGTTTGAGGCTACTCTGACTTGATTCCGTCCACGAAGGCCGTCCAGACGCCCGCTTCGAAGACGAGGGCGCCGCGGGAGGGGGCCTTGCTGTCGCGGACGGGGACGAGGGAGGGGAGGTTGTCGGCGACTTCGACGCACTGACCGCCGTCCGAGTTGCTGTAGCTGCTCCTGCGCCACTTCGCACTGCTCAGGTCGATGGCTCGCACGTCACTTCCTCCAACATCCGCAGGATGAACTTCCGCGAATCGGCCGGGGACAGGGCCACATCGCGAATCGCATCATAAGTGCGCTGGTAACGCTCAACCCGACTTGGTTCTGAGATCAGTTCACCGTGGACGTCATTTTCGGCGTACGCCACGGCACGGGTGTCCAGCAGCCGCAGGAACATCAAGTCAGTGCTCGCCAGACCATGGAAACTGGCGCTGAACGGCAGTACTTGGAGTGTGACGTTCGGGCGCTCCGACATCTCGACCAGGTGCTCCAGTTGCTCCCGCCACTCGCCCCGGTTAGGCATCTGGGTCCGCAGGACCGCCTCGGAGAGGATGCTGCGGAACGTCGGCGCCTCACTTCCCTCCAGCAGCTCCCGTCGACCGATGCGCGCTTCCACCTGCTGGTTCAGCTCCTTCCCCTTGAGCCCGCCCGCCAAGAGCGCCTCACGTGCGTACGCGTCGGTCTGAAGAAGCCCTGGTGGCCTGCTCACGCCGTAGTGCCAAAGGCTCACCGCCTCGGACTCCAGCACCATGTACCGCCGGTACTGCTCCTTGAACTGAGTCGGGTCCGCCAGAGCCAGCTCCCACAGCGTCACCAGTAACCCCGGCGTCCCGTAGTACTGATCCAGCGCCCCCACGACCTCCGGCCCGCCCAGCGTCTGCCCGTTCTCCATCTTGCTGAACAGGGACGCGTCCCAGCCCACCGCCTTCGCGAGTTCCCGCAGGCTCAGGCCGCGTTCGATCCTCAGGCGCCGTAGTTCCTGGGCGAAGCGTCCCCTCGGCTCCTGACTCCGGCCCGTGATCACCAGTCGCTGTGGCATCCCGCTCCTGTTGAATTTGTTGAACTTGGCGGCCCTTCGTTGAAGTTGGGCCTCTCAACAGCAAAAACGCCCTTTCCGTGCGCCATGCTCATAAGCGCCGCAAACACGCAGCGTAGTCCTGCGCTTGCGGTACGCACAGGCGTTCTCTGGAAGGAGCTGGCCGCGATGACAGCGGAGTCGACGTCGGAGTCCCACGAGCCGGGACGTCTCCTCTACGACCCGGCCACCGACCAGGTCGGCGAGTACCGGGACAGAGCCGGTCCCTACGTGATGTTGCGGCCCGTCGGCGGCGGAGTGGAGTGGCAGGCCGACCCGGCGGCGGTGCGTCCGGCCACGGACCGGGAGCGGCTCGGGGCGGGTGTGCGGGCTGCCAACCACCGCACCAGGAGCCTGCCGTCGCTGCCGCCGCCGCTGGACGAGGCCAGCCGGCCACCGCGGCCCGTGCCCGGCTGTGCCGCCTGCCTGGCGCTGGCGGAGCGGCGGGAGGCGGCGCGGGCGGCGTACGACCGCAGCGCCGAGACCGACGCGAACGTCCTGCTGCGCCAGCACCAGCGGAAGGAGCACCGGGCATGACGGCTCCGGAGAACGCGACGCCGCGGGAGGAGGCGGGCCCGTGGCCGGCGTACGCGCTCCCGCCGTTCCATCCCGGGTACCACCCCGGGGCGCGCGGCGCACCCGAGGCTTCCGTACCCGCCCCCGCCCCTCCTCGCCGTACTGCTCAGCCCAGGCGGCGCCTCAGGCGTCGGTCGGCCGACGGGGCGGCCGTCAGCGGTCTGCTCGCCGCCCTCTGCGTCGCCGCGCTGCTCGCGGCGGTCGGGCTGGCGGCCGTACGGACGCGATGCTGACCGGGTGCCGGGCACAGCCTGAGGGCCGCACCCCCACTGGCGTCCAACCCAGGGGGTGCGGCCCTCAGCCGTCACAGAGCCCGCGTGAAGGCGGTCGTCCTCAGACCGCGATGGCGACCTCGGCCAGCGCGCCCTTCTCCGCCACGACGACCGTGCGGTCGGCGGTGGCGCCCGGCACCAGCGCGCGCACGGTCCACGTGCCCTCGGCCGCGTAGAAGCGGAACTGGCCGGTCGCGGAGGTGGGGACCTCCGCGGTGAACTCGCCGGTCGAGTCGAGCAGACGGACGTAGCCCGTCACCGGCTCGCCGTCGCGGGTCACCTGGCCCTGGATCGTGGTCTCACCGGGCTTGATCGTCGAGGCGTCGGGGCCGCCGGCCTTCGCTCCGCACATGTTGAAACTCCTTGAGGGGTAAAGGTCGGGCAGGTCTTACTTGTTGGCGCCGAGCTCGATCGGCACGCCGACGAGGGAGCCGTACTCGGTCCAGGAACCGTCGTAGTTCTTGACGTTCTCCACGCCGAGCAGCTCGTGCAGCACGAACCAGGTCAGGGCCGAGCGCTCACCGATGCGGCAGTAGGCGATCGTGTCCTTGGCGAGGTCGACGTTCTCCTCGGCGTAGAGGGCCTTCAGCTCCTCGTCCGACTTGAAGGTGCCGTCGTCGTTGGCGTTCTTCGACCACGGGATGTTGCGCGCGGTGGGGACGTGGCCCGGGCGCTGCGACTGCTCCTGCGGGAGGTGGGCCGGGGCGAGCAGCTTGCCGGAGAACTCGTCGGGCGAGCGGACGTCGACCAGGTTCTGGGAGCCGATGGCCGCCACGACGTCGTCGCGGAAGGCGCGGATCGAGGTGTCCTGCGGCTTGGCCTTGTAGTCGGTCTTGGCGCGCTCCGGGACCTCGTCGCCGGGGACCAGCTCGCGGGCGTCCAGCTCCCACTTCTTGCGGCCGCCGTCGAGGAGCTTGACGTTCTCGTGGCCGTACAGCTTGAAGTACCAGTAGGCGTACGACGCGAACCAGTTGTTGTTGCCGCCGTAGAGGACGACCGTGTGGTCGTTGGCGATGCCCTTCTCCGACAGGAGCTTCTCGAAGCCCTCCTGGTCGATGAAGTCACGGCGGACCGGGTCCTGGAGGTCCTTGGTCCAGTCGATGCGGATCGCGTTCTTGATGTGGTTCTTCTCGTAGGCGGACGTGTCCTCGTCCACCTCGACGATCGCGATGGTCGGGTCGTCCAGGTGCTCCTGGAGCCAGTCGGCGTCGACCAGGACGTCGCTGCGGCTCATGCTCTTTCTCCTCCGGGGCAGTCGCGGCGGGGCGTGCGAGTAGCGAGGGGGGCACGCGCTCGGGGCTCGAGCGGCGCACGGGTGCCCTGACGGCAGGGCGGGTGAGACGCGGGAGCCGGGGGCTTCCGCTCAGAAGGGGCGACAGAGCATGGCGGCAACGCGGCACAGGTCAACTGCCCGCCGCTTCGTGAGATCCGCCTGTCGCTTCATGTGGTCGATCGTAGGGACGTCCGGGCGGGCGTGTCACCGGTGTGTCATATGGCGAGATGCGATCGTCCGGATAGTGACACAAGAAAGCGCCCGGGGTGGTCGGCCGACGGCCCCCGGGCGCTCGTGCGCGTCCTCGCATCTACGGTACGGACGTGATCGTCTCGCCTGTCGGACAGGGAGGGAAGGTCCGGCCGGACCAGCCGCCCGGCCCGCCTAGCCCGCCAGCTTGACGTCCGTACCCTTCACGCTGATCTCCACACCGTCCGGCGCGGCCTGCACCTTGTCCAGCTTGATGCCGCCGGGCAGCTGGTCGATGGCCTGCTGGAAGTCGGTGATCTCGCGGACGCGGTCCTCGGCGAGGGCGGCGGCGCCCAGCTTGGGCAGCGAGTCCGCGTGCACCTCGACCTTGTTGTTCACCACGCTCACCGAGCTGAGCACGGACACGGTCTGCTTGAGGCCGAGGGAGGAGACGGTCCCCTCCACCGCGACCTTGATCTTCCCGTTGCCGCCGTCGGAGAGGCCGACGACCCGGGCGGTGACGCCGGGGGCCACCTCGGTCGGTTCGGACTTGGCGGTCTTCAGCAGCTCGGCGTAGGAGACCGTCGCGGTGCCGGTCGCGGTGGCCGCGGTGGCCGAGCTGTAGTCGCCGGAGAACTCGACGCCCTTCATGTCGGCCTTCAGGTCGTCGATCCGGATCGTCCGGCCGGCCTTGCCGGTGGCCGCCTCGTAGTCCTCGATGCTCACCTCGACGTCGTCCAGGGAGCCGCCCGCGACCTGGGTGAGGAACGGGAAGCCCTTGATGTTCACGTCCGGGGTGGAGGCCAGGTTCTCGGTCGCCTTCAGCTTGTCCGCGGCCTCGCCCTCCGCGAAGTGCACGGCGACCCGGTCCACGATCACGAAGAGGCCGCCCAGGATCACGGCGATGATCAGCAGTATTCGCAGGGCGCGCATGTGGTGGTTTCCCCCGGGTCGGCGACGGTGTGCGGATGCGACGGCGCTCGGAGATCCGGTTCGGACGTCCGGCGTGCGGAACGCGGTGCTTCTACGCCACGGTAACCCTGCGCGGCGCCGCCGGAGGCGGATTGTGGATCAGTTGTGACAGGGCCCGCCGGTCCTACCCTGTATCTATGTACGCCCGGCGACGGCACGTCTACTTCGCCATGATGGGGACCTGCATCGGGCTCTTCGTCCTGGCGTGGGGGGTGGTGCGCCTGTGGTCCGTGCCGGCGGCCGTCGGCCTGTGCGTCGTCGCCATGGTCATCCCGCCGGTCGCCGCGATGATCGCCAACCGCCGGGGACCGGAGGACCGCTGGTGGGACGACCCCTCCGGGGACCCGCAGTCCGACGAGTGGTGGGACGAGCTGGACGGCAAGAAGCGCCCGCGGCCCTGAGGACGTGTCCGGCTCACGTCGGCTACAACGGACCGATGGACACCGCCGAACTCCAGCAACGGCTGGACGAGATCGCCGACCGGGCCGTCGTGCACCACGGCTATACGACGTACATGCGCGACTACGAGGTCATCGTCCACATGACGGCCGACCCCCGCACCGGCGTCCCGCCCGCCCACCTGCGCTACCTCTTCCGGCACTGCGTGCGGGCCCGCTGCGAGACGACCGTGCTGCCCGACACCTGGCGGGTCTCCCTGGACGACCGTCTCCTCGACCTCGACACCGCCGACGGCCTCGACGGATACGTCTGGGGCGTCGGCTGCCACAGCGTGTGGGAGACCGGGCTGCTCCCCGAGTCCGCGGAGGCGCGCCGGTGGGCGCAGGTCCTCGGGACCGACGTCCACGAGGTCCGCATCGAGACCGACGCCCACGACCTCACCCTGCTCTTCTCCGAGCTGGAGGTCAGCGAGGTCCCGACCGGGTACGCGCCGTTCGTCGCCGACTAGGACCGGGCTCAGTAGACGAGCGCCTGGGTGTCCTCCGCCAGCGCCTCCTGCACGAAGACCTGCGCGCCGGCGATCCGTACGCCCTCGACGACGTCCTTCTCCGTGATCTCCCGGCGGGCGGCGCACTGCGTGCACAGCGTGACGCGTCCCGCGGCGAGGACCGAGTCGAGCAGGTCCGGCAGCGGCGCGGCGTGCGGCAGCTCGAACTCGGCGGCCCGCCCCGGCAGCGCGAACCACGACGACTCCCCGGTCAGCCACAGCGAGACCTCGACCCCGCTGGCCACGGCCACCGCGGCCACCGTGAACGCCTGCGAACACCGCTCGGGAGCGTCCGCCCCGGCCGTCACCTTGATCACGAGCTTCTTCGCCATGCGGGAAGCGTAGCCCTCGGCCGGGCCGCCCCTCGCACAGTGCGCCCGGCCCGGGCCGCGTAAGCTGGGCTGCGGCTCTGTCGTCCGCTCATCCCCGCTCAAGGAGCACCCGTGGAGATCTTCTTCGAAGCCCTGCTGGTCCTGGTCTGCGTCGGCGTGCTCGCCTTCGCCGGTCTGACCGTGAAGAAGCTGTACCAGGGCCAGCGCTGACCCATCTCTAGGAAAGCTGCCGTCATGATCGAGATCCCGTCCGACCTGCACAAGGACCTCGTCCCGCTCGCCTTTCTGCTCGGCAACTGGGCCGGCGCCGGCGTGCACGACTTCCCCGGCTCGGAGAAGTGCAACTTCGGGCAGGAGGTCAGCTTCACCCACGACGGCCGCGACTTCCTCGAGTACCACTCCCGCACCTGGGTGCTCGACCAGGACGGCAACAAGGTCCGCCCGCTGGAGTCGGAGTACGGTTTCTGGCGGATCGACGCCGACCGCAAGGTCGAGGTCACGATGACCCGCGACGACGGTGTCATCGAGATCTGGTACGGCGAGATGGCCGACAAGAAGCCGCAGATCGACCTGGTGACGGACGCCATGGCCCGCACCGCCGGCTCGCGGCCGTACAGCGGCGGCAAGCGGCTGTACGGCTACGTCAAGAGCGACCTGATGTGGGTCGGCGAGAAGCAGACCCCCGACGTCCCGCTGCGCGCCTACATGTCCGCCCAGCTCAAGAAGGTCGTCACCCCCGAGGACGTCGAGCGCTGGGCGAAGGCCCTCCCCGACGACATGCCGGACGACGGGATCGCCTTCTTCAAGTAGCCCTAGACTCGTCGGTGTGGTGAGCACCGACTGGAAGAGCGACCTCAGGCAGCGCGGCTACCGGCTGACGCCGCAGCGGCAGCTTGTCCTCGAAGCCGTCGACACCCTTGAGCACGCGACCCCCGACGACATCCTCGTGGAAGTGAGGAAGACGGCGTCGGGGGTCAACATCTCCACCGTCTACCGGACGCTGGAGCTGCTGGAGGAGCTGGGCCTGGTCAGCCACGCCCACCTCGGGCACGGTGCCCCGACCTACCACCTCGCCGACCGCCACCACCACCTGCACCTGGTCTGCCGGGACTGCGAGAACGTCATCGAGGCGGATGTGGAGGTGGCCGCGGAGTTCACGGCCAAGCTGCGCGAGCAGTTCGGGTTCGACACCGACCTGAAGCACTTCGCGATCTTCGGCCGGTGCGCGGACTGTTCCCTGAAGGCTTCAAGTACCGCGTCGTAGGCTTGCCGTATGAAGAGCCCCCTGTTGTCCCTGCCCGGCGCCGTCCCCGCCGAGGGCGTGGACGAAGGTGTCGCCGCCCACTACGGCGACCTGTTCCGCGAGCAGCGCGCCCTCGCCGACGGCACCGGCTTCGTCGACCTGTCCCACCGCGGTGTCGTCACCGTCAGCGGCGAGGACCGGCTGAGCTGGCTGCACCTGCTGCTCACCCAGCACGTCAGCGAACTGCCCGCGGGCGAGGCCACCGAGGCCCTGATCCTCTCCGCGCACGGGCACATCGAGCACGCGCTGTACCTGGTGGACGACGGTACGACCGTGTGGGCGCACGTGGAGCCCGGCACCCAGGACGCGCTGATCGCGTACCTGGAGTCGATGAAGTTCTTCTACCGGGTGGAGGTCGCCGACCGCACCGGTGACATCGCCGTGGTGCACCTGCCCGCCGGCTCGATCGCCGAGGTCCCGGACGGGGTCGTCGTACGCGAGACGCCGTACGGTCGTGACGTGTTCCTGCCGCGTGCCGAGCTGGAGGAGTTCGCCGCCGGGCACGGGCCCGCCGCCGGCCTCCTCGCCTACGAGGCGCTGCGCGTCGAGCACCACCGCCCCCGCCTCGGCTTCGAGACCGACCACCGCACCATCCCGCACGAGCTGGGCTGGATCGGCACGGCCGTGCACCTCCAGAAGGGCTGCTACCGGGGCCAGGAGACGGTCGCCCGCGTGCAGAACCTGGGCAAGCCGCCGCGCCGGCTGGTCTTCCTGCACCTGGACGGCAGCGAGGTCCACCTGCCGGTACCGGGCACCGAGCTCCGCCTCGCGGACGAGGGCCCGGAGGGCCGCAAGATCGGCTTCGTCACGACGTCGGTACGCCACCACGAGCTGGGCCCGGTGGCCCTGGCCCTGGTCAAGCGCAACGTCCCGGTCGACGCCCGCCTCCTGGCCGGGGAGACGGCGGCGGCCCAGGAGACCGTGGTCGAGCCGTAGCCCCGGCACGCGCCCCTCGGTCCGCGCCTGGCGAAAAAAGCCGCCGGCCGCTGTCGATCCGGCCACGTCCCGTTCGACGTATGGATGTGCGGCGCCCGCCGCACGACGACGCGACGGACCTGACGAGGAAACAGTGGATCAACTGCTGCGAGTCATGAACTTCAACGTCTCCAGCGACGGCATCGGTGCCGGCGAGCACCAGAGCCTTGAGAGACCGTTCGGCCACGACCACCCGGAGAAGCTGTTCGCCTGGGCCGGCGCCACGGCCAGCTGGCCCATGCGGACGGATCCCGGGGGGAGCCGGGGCCTGGACGACTACTTCACGCGGGACTTCGCCCGCGACATCGGTGCCGAGATCATGGGCCGCAACAAGTTCGGGCCCCAGCGCGGGCCCTGGCAGGACCACGAGTGGCGCGGCTGGTGGGGGGAGGAGCCGCCGTTCCGCACGCCGGTGTTCGTCATGACCCACCATGAGCGTCCGTCGTTCACGCTCTCCGACACCACGTTCCACTTCGTCGGAGGTGAGCCGGCCTCGGTCCTGGAACGGGCCCGGGAGGCGGCGCGGGGCAAGGACGTCCGGCTCGGCGGCGGGGTCACCACCATCCGGCAGTTCCTCGCCGCCGACCTCGTGGACACCCTGCACGTGGCGGTCTCACCGGTGCGGCTCGGCTCCGGACTGCGGCTCTGGGAGTCCCCGGACGAACTGCTCGACCGGTTCCACCTGGAGGTCGTACCCAGCCCGAGCGGCGTGACGCACCACCTGTTCTGGCGCAGGTGACGCGAGGGGCGTCGGGGCGGCGGACGCGGGTGTCCGGTACTCCGCATGCGCGGCCCGGCCCCCGGGTGCACGATGAGAAGCGGGGGTCGGGGCACTTGACGGTGCCATATCCCATTTCCGTGCAGGGGGCACCCCCATGTCTGCGACACACGAAAGAAGTCGAACGTTCAAAGGGCTGCGGCCGGCCGCCACGGGAGTGCTTCTGCTGGCCGGGCTGCTGGCGGGCACCGGGCCGGGCGTCTTTCCGGCGGAGGCGGTTCCGGGGCCGGACTCCGCTCCGGTCTCCGTGACGAAGGCGGGGCCGTACGGGCCGTCCACCTGTAAGCGCGGCTACGTCTGGCGGGAGTCGCACCCCGAGGACCACGTCTGCGTGACCCCCCAGGTCCGCTCCCAGACCTGGGCCCAGAACAGGGCGAACAACGCGAACACCGACGACAACGGCCGGTGCCGGTACGGCCTCGTGGCGCGGGAGGCCGTACCGGGAGACGAGATTTGCGTGTCCGAGGACGTGCGCGCCGAGACCCGTAAGGCCAACGAGCAGGCCGCGATGCACTGGGAGGCCACCTGGGACCGGGTGCACCCGGACGGCTACGTCCCCTTCCCGTTCACGGACGCGAGCCACGAGTACAAGATCCGCAGTTCATACACGGCGAAGCGGGAAGGCAAGCAGGTGCTGTACGTCGACGTGTGGGAGGGCAGCACCCGGGACGGCACCGGCACGGTGATCTGGGACTACTGGGGCGGCGCCAACCAGCGCTTCGTCTTCCGCCGGGCCGGCAACGGCCTCGCCTACCAGAACGTCTTCGAGATCGTGGCCGCGCACAGCGACAAGTGCCTGGACGTCGACGGGTGGCGCAAGGACAACGGCGCTCGGATCGTCCAGTGGCCCTGTCACGGCGGTGCGAACCAGAAGTGGTACCTGGAGCGGCGCAGCGACAACCGCTGGCAGATCCGCTCCCTGCACAGCGACAAGTGCCTCGACGCCCACCAGCCGTCCCTGGGGGTGCCGGAGCGCGGGACGTACGTCCAGCAGTGGGACTGCGTCGGCGGGAAGAACCAGGCCTGGAGCGTCGTCAACTGACCCTGTCGGGGCGCTAGATCTCGATCAGGACCGTGAACGGGCCGTCGTTCGTCAGGGACACCCGCATCTGCGCGCCGAAGCGGCCCGTCGCCACCGTGGCGCCCAGGGCGCGGAGCTGGGCCACCACCTCGTCGACCAGGGGCTCGGCGACGTCACCGGGGGCCGCCGCGTTCCAGGTGGGGCGGCGGCCCTTGCGGGCGTCGCCGTAGAGGGTGAACTGGCTGATCACCAGCAGCGGGGCGGAGATGTCGCTGCACGACTTCTCGTCGTGGAGCATGCGGATCGTCCACAGCTTGCGGGCGAGCTGGGCCGCCTTCTCCTTGGTGTCCTCGTGGGTCACCCCGACGAGGACGCACAGGCCCTCGCCCTCGATCGCGCCCACCGTCTCGCCGTCCACGACGACGCTCGCGCCGTCCACCCTCTGCACCACCGCACGCATGCGGACCATCATGCCCGGTGCCCCGCACTGGTCCGCACGGGGCCCAATATGGATCTGTTACCGCCCATCTAGGGCCGTTCGGGGGCACTCGGTCACATAGGGGCCAGTTGGGGTGGCACGATGCTTCCCACACGCCGGTCGAGGGGACGGTCAGAAGCAGATGAGCACACCGAGTACCAGCGGGCGGCTGGGGACGCAGGGGTCGTACCGGCCGCCCGCACAGCGCGCCGACGGCACCGCGGACCCGGCGCCGCCCGCCGAGCCGCCCGAGGACGACCTGTCCCGGCTGAGCCTGCCCGAGCTGCGCGCGCTGCGCCGCGACGCCCAGCGCGACGAGGCGGACCTCAGCTATGTGCGGCGGCTGCTCCAGGGGCGGATCGACATCCTGCGCGCGGAGCTGGGCCGGCGCGGGCGGGCGTCCGTGCCGGCGCCGGCCGACGGGTCGGTGGTCGACCGGCTCCCGGAGATCCTGAAGGACGCTCCGGCCCGGCAGCGCTCCTCGGCCCGCCATGTCACCCTCGGCACCCCGCACAACGAGGAGTACCGGCGGCTGGCCGCCGAGATGCTCGCCGAGGTGGAGCTGTCCGATCTGACGGCCCGGACCGATCTGGAACTCAGCGCCGCCATGGGGCGGTTGGTCCGGTACGAGCAGGAGGTGTCCCGGTGCCGCCAGCGGTTGCAGCGGACGGCCGACGACTGCAGCGGGGAGATCGCGCGCCGGTACCGGGTGGGCGAGGCGCAGGTGGACGATCTGCTGATGTGACCCCGGCCGCGGGGGCAGACGAAGGGGCGCCGCCTCGCGGGGAGGCCGGCGCCCTGCTCATCCGTAGCGAGCTGTTCAGTTGTGGCTGTGCGATGTCGGTATTCAGATGTCGCTGTGGAGTTGTGGCTGTGCGCTCCGGTGGCCGCCCCCTGTCCGGGCTCCCGGCTCCCCTCCGGAAGGGAACCCGATCGGCCAACCACTGGGAAGCTCGACCATGTCGTACAAGTTGGCTGCCAACTTCACTGTACTTATCTCCGTCGGGATGCGTCTTATAACCAGCTGCGGATGAACTGCCGCAAGTTGGCGAGAAGTTGTACGGTTTGTTCGTGGACCCGGAGCACGCCTCCGCCAGTGGGCGGACGAAGCCCCAGCGGCACCGTTCGTCCCATCGCGAGATCGCCGACGAACTCCGCAACCGGATCAGGTCCGGTGTGCTGCGGCCGGGCGAGCGCATGCCCACGCAGGCCAAGCTGGCCGACGAGTTCGGGGTCGAACGCGGCGCGGTCCGGCAGGCCTTGCGCATCCTGCAGTCGGAGCGGCTGCTCACCAACGTTTCCAAGGGCAGCCCCGCCACCGTGGCGGCGGTACCGGGGCCCGCGCGTCCCCCGGCCGGTCCGGCGGCGCCGCCGCAGCCCACCATGGTGGGGCTCGCCCCGCGCATCGCCGCCGCCTTCGCCGTCCCGCACGTGCGGATCGACGCGCTCTGCCTGACCTCCGTCTCGCTCACCCTGGCGATCGGCGAGCCGCTGCGACAGATCCACGCGGGGCGGCTGAAACCGGCCAAGATCGACGTACGGCTGCTGCTGCCCAGCCGGGACATCGACCTCGCCTTCCCCACACCGGTGGCCGCCGACGACGGCGGTCTGCTGCACCGGCGCTGGCTGGCCCAGCGCAACGCCCAGGGCCTGGTGCTGCGGCAGAACCTGCTGGCGCTGTGCACCACGCACGGCATCGACGTACGGGTCTCCTTCCGGGCGCTGCCGTTCACCCCGCCGGTGAAGCTGTACCTGCTCAACGGCGCCGAGGCGCTGTTCGCGTACTACACGCTGGGCCGCCGGGAGCGCGAGATCGGGCAGGAGCACGTGGAGATGTACGACGCCGACGGCACCCGGTCCATGCTGTTCGCCTTCGAGGAACGGGCCGGGCAGCGGGACGCGGCGTTCGTGGAGCAGTCGCGCCTGTGGTTCGACGCGCTGTGGGAGACGATCAGCTCGGACCTGGTGCTGACGTCGTAGCGCGACGGGGCGGCGCTACAGCGCGGGCCCGGCCAGGAGCACCGCGAGCAGTACCGCGCCGGCCGAGCTGACGGCCGGGCTCTTGGCCTTGACGCCGACGGTCAGCAGGAGCACGCCGACGATGCCGGCGGCGCCGAACCGCCACGCGACGAGCTGCTCGAAGCCGACGACCAGGAGGGCGGAGAGGAGCGCGAGGACGGGCATGGACGTTCCCCCTTTCGGTCTGCCAACTCGACCAGGTTGGCAACCAACTCTGTTTAAGTTGTCCCCACTTGGTCGTCATCAACAAACAACTTCCCGACAACTCCCTGTAGATGGAGCAGGGTTGTAGCGTTTGGTCGTGACCCAGGAGAACGTGGCCGTGAACGGCAGCAGCAGGCGCACCTCCCAGCAGATCGCCGACACCCTGCGCGAACGCATCCGGACCGGCGTCCTCCGCGTCGGTGAGCGGCTGCCCACCCAGGCCGAGCTGGCCGAGGAGTTCGGCGTGGAACGCGGCGCCGTACGCCAGGCCCTGCGGGCGCTCCAGGAGGACGGGCTGCTCAGCAACGTCAGCAAGGGCAGCCCGCCCCGGGTCGCCGAGCCGGCCCCCGCGCGCGAGGAGCCGCAGCCCACCATGGTGGCCCTCGCCCCCCGGCTGACCGAGGCGTTCTCCGTGCCGCACGTGCGCATCGACGCCGTCTGCCTGACCGCGCAGAGCCTGATCCCCGCCCTCGGCGAGCCGCTGCGCCTGATCCACGACGGCCGGCTGCGGCCCGAGCGGATCGACGTGCGGATCCTGCTCCCGTCCCGGGACATCAACCTCGCCTTCCCGGTCCCGGTCGACTCCGGCAGCGCCGACGACGCCGTCCACCAGCGCTGGCTGGCGATGCGCAACGCCCAGGGGCAGGTGCTCCAGTACAACCTCCAGGCCCTGCGCGGCACCCACGACATCGACGTGCACGTCACCTTCCGGGCGCTGCCGTTCACCCCTCCGGCCAAGCTGTATCTGCTCAACGGCGCGGAGGCGCTGTACGCGTACTACATGGTCACGCGCCGCGCGGAGCCCACCGAGAGCGGAACGCTGGAGATGTACGACACCCTCGGCTCCGAATCCCTGCTCTTCTCCTTCGAGAAGCGGGCCGGGCAGCGGGACGCGGCGTTCGTGGAGCAGTCGCAGATGTGGTTCGACGCCCTCTGGGAAACCATCACGACGGACCTGACACTCTCCTAGTGACTTCTGATGCGACTTCTGATGCGCCTTCTGTTGCGAGTGAGAACGAGAAGCTTCGGGAACTGATCACCTCGGCCCGGGTCGTGCTGTGGGACTTCGACGGGCCGATCTGCCGGCTCTTCGCCCGGCACCGCGCCGAGCGGGTGGCCGCCGACCTGGTGGACTGGCTGGAGCGGCAGGGCCTGCGCGGGCTGCTCACCGAGACCGAGCGGGAGACGCTGGACCCGCAGGTCGTCCTGCGTGCCGTGGGCCGCCGGCGGCCCGGCAGCGACCTCGTCGCCGGCCTGGAGGAACGGCTCACCCAGGAGGAGCTGCGGGCCGCCGCCTCCGCGCTGCCCACCGCCTGGGCCGACCCGCTGATCCGCACCTGGACGGCCGTCGGCGCGAGGCTGGCCGTCACCACCAACAACTCGCCCCGCGCCGCCCGCACCTACCTCGAATCCCGGGACCTCACCGACTGCTTCGCCCCTCACCTGTACGGCCGTACCGAGCACCTGCACCACCTCAAGCCGCACCCGCACTGCCTCCACCGCGCCCTGAACGCGATGGGTGCCGCCCCCGCCGCCGCCCTGATGATCGGCGACTCCCTCGCGGACCTGACGGCCGCCCGCGAGGCCGGGGTGCCGTTCCTGGGGTACGCCCGCACCGAGAACAAGGAGAAACGCCTGCGCACGGCGGGCGCCGGACACGTCGTACGGTCGCTGGAGCCGCTGTTGCGGCTGCTCCGGAGGGGACGTCCGGTCGGCTAGCATTCGGCTCGTCCGGGCCACCGCTCGGGCACATGCGCGGCAACGAGCCGGTCCTCGGGCGCCCGCCGGGCACAGACGAGTGGCGGACCACCCGCGCGGCTGCTCGACTGGCCTTCCGACCCTTCCTTTTCGCGCGATCGACCCCGGAGCGGCCAGTGGGCGCACCGCCTGTTCCCCCTGCCGCCCGGACGGACGCCGTCCTCCGGGAGTTCGTGGCCCGCGCCGTCGCGACGGGCCGGGCGAGCGGCCACCGTGCCGCCGCCGCCGGCTACCACCACCGCAACCACGTCGTGCCGCTGACCGAACCGCTGGCCGGGCTGCTCGGCCGGGCGCCGGGCACCCGGGTGCTCGTGCGGGTGCCGCGCCCGGACGCGGTGCCGGTGGTGATCCGCACCTGGCCGAGCGAGCCGGAGATCCTGCGGGCCGTGCGCAGGGTGCTGCCGCGGGTGCCGGAGTGCCTGGCCGCGGGGCCCGGCTTCGCCGTCCACAGCTTTGTGGACGGCGAGGTGCTGGCCGACGTCTGCGGCCCCGGCAAACCCGTCGAGGGGCCGCTGCTCGCCGACCTGGCGGAGCTGCTCGCCGCGATCGTCCAGGTCCGCGGCGGCGCCCTGCCGCCCCTGCCCGCCCACTGGCCCCGCAACCACACCGACTCCCAGGGCTTCCTGCGCACCCTGGTCCACCTCGCCGACCAGCAGATCCGGAGCCCCAACCGGCACCGGTACGGCGGCCTGTTCACGGCGCTCGGCGTGCCCGAGGACGCCCTGACCCGGTTCGCCGACCGGGTCCCGGCCATGACCCGGCGGCCGTACGGCCTGCTCCACGGCGACCTGCACCGCGGCAACCTGGTCCGGCCGGCCGCCGGTGCCGCGCCGCTGCACTGCGTGGACTGGGAACTGGCCGGGTACGGCGACCCGTTGCACGACCTCGCCGTCCACCTGGTGCGGATGCGCTACCCCGAGCACCAGCGGCGCGAGGTCGTCGACGCCTGGGCCGAGGCCGTCCACCGGGTACGGCCCGCCGCCACCGCGGGCCTGTCCCGGGACCTGCGGCACTACCTCGCCTTCGAGCACGCCCAGTCCCTCTACGCCGACGTGATCCGGGCGGCGCGCTCGCTGGAGGAGTCCTTCGCCCCGGAGCGCCTGGCGGCGGCGACGGCGAGCGTCCGCGCCGCCCTGCGCGCCGCCGCCGGGCCGCTGCGGCTCGGCCGGGTGCCGGAGACCGGCGAGATCGAGCGGATCCTCTTCCGGCGCGGTGCGTCCGGCAGGCCGGGACGGCGGCTCATCGGCTGGACCCCGGACCGGCGCGTCGCCGAGCACCCCGACTTCCCGCGCTCCGCGGTCGCCGACGCGCTGCTCCTGGAGGGCGCCGCCCCGGCCGGCCGGGTGTTCAAGGGGGCCGCGCACGTCAACACGGTGCTCCGGGTGCCCGGGACGCCGTTCCCGGTCGTCGTCCGCCGCGAGGCGACCGTGGTGCTGCGGCGCGAGACCGGCTTCCTCAGCGAGCACGCCGTCCTGCGGGCGATCGAGCGGTCGGGGGTGCCGGTGGCTGCTCCCCGGGTGCTGGCGCTGGGGGAGAGCCACGCGAGCGATCCGCGCCTGCGCTACCGCGGGGACCGCTTCGCCGTCCACACCTACGAGGGCGCCGCCGACCTCGGCAGCCGCCCCGAGCACCCGGTCCACGGGCTCCGCCCGCACGAGGCCGACTGCCTGGTCGACCAGCTGGCCGCGCTGACCCTGGTCGACCACGCCCCGCTGGACCCGCTCGGCGGACCGCCCCGCTTCTACGACTGGCTCAGCGACCAGCTCGTGGCCCTGGTCGCCGGCCTGCCCCGGCAGTCCCAGCAGCTGGCCCGCCTCCTCGGCCTGCCCGACGCGCCCCGGCTGCGCGAGATCCTCGCCCGGCACCGGGTCACGCACCGCGCCCCCGCCCTGCTGCACGGCGACCTCAACCCCTGGAACCTGGTGCGCCGCGCCGACGGCCCGCCGCTCACCCTGATCGACTGGGAGATGGCGCTGATCGGCGACCCGCTGTACGACCTGGTCCGGCACATGCACCTCACCCCGACCCGCCCGGAGATCCGGGACCGCATGTTCCGCCGCTGGGAGTCCCGGCTGGCCCCGCGTTTCACCCGGGGCTGGCAGCAGGACTGGCGGGTCTACCGCTGGACCGAGATCGTCCGCTCCGCCTACGTCGACCTCGACCGCCTGGTCACCGGGGCCGCCCTGGACGCGCCCAACGTGCGGCGCGCGGTGGAGTCGTACGCCATGACGCTGGCCGCGGCGACCGCCTCGCTGGGCCTGTCGTCCCGGCGGCACGGGGGCCCGCACCCGGCCTGGCCGCCCGTGCCGGGCGGGGCTGCGTAGGCTCGCCCCATGGGTGAGATGGGCCTGCGCGAGCGCAAGAAGCAGCGGATGTACCAGGACGTGTCGGACATCGCCGTACGGCTGTTCCTGGAGCGGGGCTTCGACGCGGTGTCCGTGGCGGAGGTCGCCGCCGCGGCCGGGATCTCCAAGCCGACCCTCTTCCGGTACTTCCCGGCCAAGGAGGACCTGGTCCTGCACCGGATCGCGGACCACGAGACGGAGGCCGCGCGCGTGGTCGCGGGGGAGGCCGACCCGGTGGACGCGCTGCGCCGGAACTTCCTGGCCGGCCTGGACCGGCGCGACCCGGTCACCGGCCTGAACGACCACCCCCAGGTGCTCGCCTTCCACCGGCTGCTCTACGGCACCCCGGCCCTGGCGGCGCGGGCGTACGCCCATGTGGAGCGGTCGGAGACGGCGCTCGCCGAGGCGCTCGGGGGCGGGCTGGACGCGCGGCTGGCGGCCGGGCAGATCATCGCCGTCCAGCGGATCCTCGCCGAGGAGAACTGGCGGCGGATCGCGGCCGGGGAGCCGGTCGAGCAGGTGGCGCCGGACGCCGTACGGGCGGCCGAGCGGGCGTTCCGGCGGCTGGCGGAGGGGCTGCCGGAGCTGAGGAGCCGGGGAGCCGGGGCCCGGCAGTGAGACTCGGTTAAAAATGTAACTCGGTAACGTTCTGGCGGTACGCTGGCGTCATGACGTCACTCGAACCCGCCCTCACGGACACCCTGCACACCGAGCGCGCCTACCACGACACCTGCCGTACGGCTCTCGCCGCGATGGTCGAGGGCGCCGCCGAACAGGTCGTCACCGGCGAGGACGTCTCCGCCTCCGGAGCCGACGCCGAGGTCCTCGGCTACCGGCTGCGCAGCCAGGCCAAGGCCATGCGCGAACTCCCGCCCGGCCCGCTGTTCTTCGGCCGCCTCGACTTCGCCGACGACGCCCCCGGGCACGGCGGGCAGAGCTACCACGTCGGCCGGGTCCGGATCACCGAGGACCCGGCCGCCCCGCCGCTCGTGGTCGACTGGCGGGCCCCCGTCTCCCGCGCCTTCTACCAGGCGAGCGCCCGCGACCCGCAGGGCGTCGCCGTCCGGCGCCGGTTCGGCTGGGCCCCCGGCAGCCGGGGCGACTCCGCCGACCTCACCGGCCTGGAGGACGAGCACCTGGCCCGGGGCGAGTCCCGGACCAGCGACATCGTGGCCCGCGAGATCGAACGGCCGCGGGTCGGGCCCATGCGGGACATCGTCGCCACCATCCAGCCCGAGCAGGACGACCTCGTCCGCGCCGCCCTCACCGACTCGGTGTGCGTGCAGGGCGCCCCCGGCACCGGCAAGACCGCCGTCGGCCTGCACCGCGCCGCCTACCTGCTCTACACCCACCCCAAGCGGCTCCAGCGCGCGGGCCTGCTGATCCTCGGCCCCAACCGCACCTTCCTCCGGTACATCGCCGAGGTGCTGCCCTCCCTCGGCGAGACCGCCCGTCGCGGAGCGACCGACGGGGGCTATCGCCAGTCCACCCTGCTGGACGAGATCGCCCGCCACCCGGTGACCGGGACCGATCCGGTGCCGGCCGCGACGGTCAAGCACGACCCGCGCATGGCCGAGGTGCTGCGCCGGGCGCTGTACGCGCGCGTGAGCACCGACGGCGTGACCGACCTCGCCGTCCCCGACGGGTCGTACCGCTGGCGGGTGTCCGCCGCCGAACTCGCCGACCTCGTCGCGGAGGTGCGCGCCGAGGAACCGCCGTACGCCGTGGGGCGGGAACGGGTGCGCACCCGGGTGGTACGGCGCCTGCGCGACCAGGCCGAACGGCGCTCCGGGGTGCTGCCCGCCTCCTGGGTGCGCCGCATCGAGCGCTGCCGGCCGCTGACCGAGCAGCTCGACGCGGTGTGGCCGAAGGTCCGCCCCGAGGAGATCCTCGCCCAACTCCTCACCGACGCCGGGGCGTTGGCCCGGGCCGCCGACGGCCTGCTGGACCCCGGCGAGCAGGCGGCGCTGCTGTGGACCCGCCCGCCGCGCTCGTTCAAGTCGGCCCGCTGGTCGGCCGCCGACCTGGTCCTGCTGGACGAACTCGCCGGACTGATCGAACACCCCGAGGGCTACGGCCACCTCGTCGTGGACGAGGCGCAGGACCTCTCCCCGATGGAGTGCCGGGCCATCGCCCGCCGGGCCGCGTTCGGCTCGCTCACCGTCCTCGGCGACCTCGCCCAGGGCACCACCCCGTGGGCCGCCCGCGACTGGTCCGTACAGCTGCGCCACCTCGGCCGGCCGGACGCGGCCGTGGTGCCGCTGACCACCGGGTTCCGGGTGCCGGCGGCCGTCCTGGAGCTGGCCAACCGGCTGCTCGCCCGCCTCGACGTCGCCGTACCCGCCGCCACCTCCCTGCGCACCGACGGCGAGCTGACCCTGCGGCCCACCGACGACCTGCTCGGCACCACCGTGACCGCCGTCCGCGAGGCCCTCGCCCGGGAGGGGTCGGTCGGGGTGGTCACGGCCGACAGGGACACCGACCGGGTACGGGCGGCGCTCACCGGGGCGGGCCTCGACCCGGCCGCCCCCGACGCGCTCGGCGCCCGGCTGACCGTCGTCCCCGCGAGCGTGGTCAAGGGCCTGGAGTACGACCACGTCATCGCCGTCGAACCGGCCGCGGTGGCCGAGGCGGAACCGCGCGGAGCCCACCGCCTGTACGTGGTCCTGACCCGCGCGGTCTCCCGCCTGGACGTCGTCCACCAGCGTCCGCTGCCCTTCTAGCCGCCCTTTCGCCGGCCGGCGCCGATGGACGATCCTGGCGTGATGCTGCTCTTCCTCGACGTCGACGGCCCCCTCATCCCGTTCGGGGCGGCGGACCGCGCCTACCCGGTGTACGACGGTCCGCCGGTCCCGGCCGGCCACCCGCTGCTGCCCCGGGTCGACCCCGCGCTGGGCCCCCGGCTGACCGCGCTGGGCTGCGAGCTGGTGTGGGCCACGACGTGGACGGACGACGCCAACGACTGCCTCGCCCCGTGGCTGGGCCTGCCGCCGCTGCCGGTGGTGCGGTGGCCGGACGAGGACGAGCCGCCGGGCCCGCCGCACTGGAAGACCCGGCCGCTGGTCGCCTGGGCGGCGGGCCGGCCCTTCGTCTGGCTGGACGACGAGATCACCGAGGCCGACCGCGCCTGGACCGCCGCCCACCACCCGGCCCCGGCGCTCCTGCACCGCATCGACCACCGGTACGGCCTGACGGACGCCGACTTCGCGGTGGTGGAGGAGTGGCTGGGGACGGCGTGGAGCGCCCCGTAAGGGGCGCGGGGAACTGCGCGAGCAACCCCCCCACGCACCCGCACCC
>NZ_MUMF01001069.1 GCF_002155905.1 Streptomyces tricolor
GCTGGCGCATCTGGCCGGACGGTGGCGCGTCGAGCGCACGGTGCGGGATCTGGCGAGCGGGGCCGAAGGCCGCTTCACCGGGACCACCGTCTTCAGCGCGCTGGACGGCGGCGGGCTGCTGCACGAGGAGTCCGGCACCTTCACCTGGCAGGGCGTGGCCCGGCCGGCCCACCGGACGCTGCGGTTCCTGCCGGGTCCGACGCCCGGCCGGGCGGACGTGCGGTTCGCGGACGGGCGGCCCTTCCACGAGCTGGACCTGACCGCCGGGCGGTACGTCGCCGACCATCCCTGCGCGGCCGACCTCTACCGGGGCGAGTTCACCGTCCGGGACGCCGACCGCTGGCGCACGGTGTGGCGGGTCGGCGGCCCGGCGAAGGACCTCGTCCTCACCACCGACTACGTCCGCGAGCGCTGAGCCGGCGTCCCGTCGAGGCGGAGGTTCCAGCGGCCCGAGCGGCCGGTGACCGTGGTCGTCGACAGCGGGCGGACGTCGATGTTCCAGTAGGTCGCGGGCGGCGCCTTCAGGGCGTAGACCAGCGCCGCCCGGATCACGGACGGCTCGGCCACGGCGACGATCCGGCCGCCGTCCTCCACCGGCCGGGTGTCCAGCCAGCCGCCGACCCGGGAGACGAAGCCCAGCAGGGACTCGCCGCCGTGCGGGGCGGAGCGCGGGTCGGCGAGCCAGGAGTCCACCGCCTGCGGCTCGCGCGCCATCGCCTCCCCCAGCGTCAGCCCGCGCCAGCGGCCCATGTCGCAGTCCCGCAGCGCGAGCTGGACCAGCGGGGCGTACCCCAGGGCGTCGCCGGTGGCCCGGCTGCGCGGGGTCGGCGAGCAGTAGCGCAGCTCGGCCGCCGCCAGCGGCAGCAGGTCCCCGGCGACGCGCTGCACCTCGTCCCAGCCGCCCTGGTCCAGCGGCCGGTCGTCCTGGAAGCGCTCGGCGAGCGGCTGCGCACCGCGCGCGGCGGCGAC
>NZ_MUMF01001070.1 GCF_002155905.1 Streptomyces tricolor
CGTCACGGCCCAGCTGGGCCGTGACGCGGTGCGCAGCTCCCGCAGGCGGCGGGCGAGGGTCGGCCCCGCGGTCGCGGTGCCGTCGGGGACCGCGGCGCCAAGGACGGCGCGCAGCTCGGCGTGGCGGGCCAGTTCGGCTTCGTACCGGCGCACCGCCCGTGCGGTGCCCGCGGCGACCTCGTCGCCCGGCGCGGTGCGGTGCAGGTGCAGCAGCGGGGGTGCCGTCGATTCGGCGATCGCGGCGGCCAGCCGCGCGTGACCGTCCAGGACCAGATGGCAGTCCAGGCCGCTGGCCCACCACAGCAGGACCGGCGGGAGCGTCCCGTCACGGGCCTGCTTGCGGTACGCCTTGACCCGGCCGTCGCCCGCGTCGGGCATCGGACGCAGCGGGAGGATCTCCCACGAGCCGTTGTGGACGAACCAGTCGATGTATCCGTCCGGGTGGCCCTCCACGAGCATCTCCCGCCAGTACTCGGCCTCCGGCCGACGGCCGTGGTTCCCGCGCAGGAGCGGACTCTCGGGCGCGATGAGCCAGCGCCCCTCGTGCAGCGGGCCGCCCGGTGCGTCGAGCAGGTGCGAGGCGAGGCGGTGGGCCCAGCGGCCCAGGTCGCCGGCCAGCGCCCGCGCCGTCTCGGCACGCGGCGGCGGGACGGGAGAGCGGTGGGCGTCGGTGCGCCAGAACTCCACCCCGCAGTGGTCATCGTCGACGCGGGCGAGGAGCACGGGCTGCGAACGCCGGGCGAGGAGCACGCGCCGCTCGGCGGTGAACAGACACAGTCCTGGTCGGCGGGGTGCGCGCACCTCCAGGTACAGGCCCGCCCACGTGCCGTCGTCCCGCGTGATGTCCGTGCGTCGCGTGCCGAGACCGCCCATCGGTGCGGGCGCTCAGCCTTCGGCCGCGATGACCAGGGCGAACAGGACCAGCACCAGGACGATCCCCGCGGCGCCGCAGATGATGCCGGCCAGGGCCACGCCCGGGTTGGTCGCCTCGCCGCGGCGGGCCCTGCCGTGGCCGATCCCGCCGAAGATCAGGGCCAGGATGCCCAGCACCAGGGCGACCGGCCACATGAGGAAGCCGACCGCCGAGATGATGCCCAGCACCAGGGAGGCGGTGCCCATGCCGTTGCTCGGGGGCGGCTGCATGCCGGGCCAGGCGTAGCCGTGACCGACGGGGTAGGGGGCGCCGCCGTACGGGGCCTGCTGCGGGCCCGGGTAGCCGTACGGCACCTGGCCGGGACCGTCCGGGGCGATGGGCGGCGGGGGCACCGGTTCCGATCCCCCGTGCGGGGCGAAGGGGTTCGCGGGCGGCGCGAAGGGGTGGGGCTGGTGCGCGGAGGCCGGGGGTGCGTAGGGGTTCGGCTGGTGCCCGGAGGCTGGAGGTGCGTAGGGGTTCGCGGGAGGTATGGGGGCCAGCGGGGCGAACGGGTTCGGCTGGGACGCGGAGACCGGCGGGACGAACGGGCTCGGTTGCGATGCCGGAGACGGCGGGGGCGCGAACCCGTCGGCCGGGCTGGCCCATGCCGCGCGGCCGGCGTCGGCGGGCGTGGCCGGGGCCGGGGCCGCCGGCAGCGAGGTCAGCGTCTGCT
>NZ_MUMF01001071.1 GCF_002155905.1 Streptomyces tricolor
GGCTGACGGTCGGGTCGTCGGCGATCCAGAAACGCCACGGGTGGAGGTCGCCGTTGCCGCCCTCGCCGGCCACGCCGGTGCGGGGGCCGCTGCGTACCTGGTCGGAGGGGACCGGTGCCCCGGTCAGCATCCTCAGCGGTGTCTCCCCGGAGGTGCACGCGTCCGTGCCGTCCAGGGCCCGGTCGACCCCCAGGGCGGTGGCCAGCCGGGCCGGGCCTTTGGCCAGTNNGCCCGGCCCTCGGGTCCGCAGACCAGGTTCATGCAGTGCCACATGCCGTAGGTGAAGTAGACGTACACGTGACCGGGCGGACCGAACATCACCGCGTTGCGTGCGGTGCGGCCGCGGTAGGCGTGCGAGCCGGGGTCGTTCTGGCCGTCGTACGCCTCCACCTCGGTGAGGCGGAGGGCGATCGGGCCGTCGGGTGTCGTCCGGACCAGGATGCGCCCGAGGAGATCGGGTGCGACCTCCAGGACCGGGCGGTCGAAGAAGGCTCGGGGCAGTGGCGTACGGTCCGGGGGCGCGATCATGCCCATCGAGGGTAGTCCAGACGGGGCACCGCACC
>NZ_MUMF01001072.1:0-272 GCF_002155905.1 Streptomyces tricolor
CGGCCAGCTCCCGCAGATCGAAACGGTGCCCGGTGAAGTGATGCACCATGCGCATGCAGGCGTTGCCCGGGTCCTGCAACAGAACCAGCAGCAGCCCGCCCGGCGCCACCCACTCCAGGATCCGCGCCACCGTGGCCGCCCACCGCACGCGGGGGACGTAGTACAGCACGTGGGACAGCAGGGCCAGATCCGCCCGCGCGTCGACGCGGGCCGCATCGACCGCTTCGCCCACCACCTCCGCCTGCGGAACCGCCCGGGCCAGGGCGCGCCGC
>NZ_MUMF01001072.1:304-557 GCF_002155905.1 Streptomyces tricolor
GGGTGGCCGCCGTCTCGTCCGTCCCGGCGAGGAACCGCCCGAAGGCCTCCCGGTACGCCTCCTGGTCCGTCCGCAGCCTTCCCACCTCCCCGGCCTCCGCGGTCTTGTGGTGTTCCACGTCGCTCGCTCCCTCCGCCCCGATACGGCACGCCCGCCCGGCATGCCCTCGCTCGCCCCCGTCGACCAGGCGAGGGTCACACGGCCGCCTGCCCCACCGATGAGCGGCACACCGTCGCCCCGGCGGCGCGCCGGG
>NZ_MUMF01001073.1 GCF_002155905.1 Streptomyces tricolor
ACGTACAGCCAGCCGTGGGCGATGGCGACGACCCGGGTGAAGTCGGCGGCGCCGTCGACGTCGAGACCGTACTTCGCGATCATGCCCAGGCAGAGCAGCACCAGCAGCACGCCGGTGATGTAGGCCATGACGCGGTAGCGGGTCAGCACGCTTTTTTTCATGGAGTCGAGCGTAACCACCCGTTCCGGGAGATCTTGCCCGGGGTCACCCCTCCTCGAAGTCGTGTGCCGCGATCCGCAGCGGACGGAGCATCGCGAAGATCTCCTGGCACTCCTCCGCGTCGTAGACCCCGAGCCCGAAGTCCATGGCCATCAGATCGCGGGTGGCCGCGTCGACCACCTCGCGGCCCTTGTCGGTGATGACGGCGAGGGTGCCGCGGCCGTCGTTGGGGTTGGGCCGCTTGGCGACCAGCCCCGACTTCACCAGGCGGTCCACGGTGTTCGTCACGGACGTGGGGTGCACCATCAGCCGCTCACCGATCTTGGACATCGGCAGCTCACCGGCCTTGGAGAAGGTGAGCAGCACCAGCGCCTCGTAGCGGGCGAACGTCAGCCCGTACGGCTTGACCACCGCGTCCACCTCGGCGAGCAGGATCTGCTGGGCCCGCATGATCGAGGTGATCGCGGCCATGGACGGCACGTTTCCCCAGCGCTGCTTCCAGAGCTCGTCGGCACGGGCGATGGGGTCGAACGGAAGGCTGAGAGGCTTCGGCACGTCTTCAGACCCTACCGGCCGGTCATATGCCGGTCAGCCCTGTCTCGGCTTTCGGTCACGCACTTCTCGCCCGGGGGCGGCACAGCCGGGCCAGGAGTGCGGCGCCGCGCCGGTCCGGGGCCCCGCCA
>NZ_MUMF01001074.1 GCF_002155905.1 Streptomyces tricolor
TCCTCAAGGACGGCGACGCCGTCACCCTGGTCGACACCGGGTACCCCGGGGACCGGGCCGGGCTGCTCGAGTCCCTCGCGGCGGTGGGCAGTTCACCGGACGCGGTCGCCGCCGTCCTGATCACCCACGCGCACAACGACCATCTGGGCTCGGCCGAGTACCTGCGCGCCGCCCACGGCACCCCGGTCCACCTCCACCCGGCCGAAGTCCCGCACGCCCGGCGCGACTTCCTGCAACAGGCGAGCATCGGCGACGTGGTCCGCAACGCCTGGCGGCCCGGTGTGCTGCCGTGGGCGGTGCACGTGATCCGGGTGGGCGGCACGGAGAACCACCCGGTCACGGCGCCCGAACCGTTCCCGGCCGAGGGGCCGTTGGACCTGCCGGGCCGGCCGGTCCCCGTGCACACCCCCGGGCACACGGACGGCCACTGCGTCTACCACCTGCCGGACGCGGGCGTCCTGATCTCCGGGGACGCCCTGGTCAGCGGGCACGCCACCTCGCGGCTCAAGGGCCCGCAGCTGCTGCCCGACTTCTTCCACCACGACCGGGCGCGGGTGCTGGCCTCCCTGGACGTGATCGGCCGACTCGACGGCGACATCCTGCTGCCCGGGCACGGACCGGTTCACCACGGCCCGGTGCGGGCCGCGGCCGAGCAGGCCCGGGACCGGGCCTCCTAGCCGGGCCCCCAGCCGGGCCTCCTCGAACAGGGCGCGGGGCCTTAGACGTCGTTTCTTATGGGGTGATCGTTCGTTGAGCCGTGCATGACGGACTTGGTCGAGCGTCTGGTGCCGGACGAGTTGTGGATGCTGTCTCGGCGGGTGGTACCGCCGACGGAGGTCATACGCCCGCAGGGCGGCGGTCGGCGTAGGGCGGGTGACCGTGAAGCATTGGCCGCGATCATCTTCCTGGCCACCTCGGGCTGTACCTGGCGGCAGCTCCCGCCGGTGTTCGGTCCGAGCTGGCAGACCGTCTACCGACGCTTCGCCCACTGGAGCCGAGCCCGGGTCTGGGCTCGGCTCCACCGCGTCATCCCCGACGAACTCGGCGCCCGCGGGGAACTGGACTGGTCGCGCTGCGCGATCGACTCCGTCAGCATGCGGGCTGCAAAAGGGGGCCTCTGACGGGACCGAATCCGACCGACCGTGGCAAGCCTGGATCGAAAATCCACCTGATCACCGACCGAAATGGACTGCCGCTCCCACTGGGCGTCTCGGGCGCGAACATGCACGACAGCCTCGGTCTCGAACCGCTCGTGCGAGGCATCCCGCCGATCCGGTCCCGACGCGGACCTCGTCGACGGCGCCCCCACAAGCTCCACGGAGACAAGGGCTATGACTACGACCACCTGCGTCGGTGGCTCCGCGAACGCGGCATCCCCCACCGCATCGCGCGCAAGGGCATCGAGTCCTCACAAGGTCTCGGCCCCCACCGGTGGGTGGTCGAACGGACCGTGTCCTGGCTCGCCGGTTGCCGCCGTCTCCACCGTCGATACGAGCGCAAGGCCGAGCACTTCCTCGCCTTCGTCGGCATAGCCGCAGCCCTCATCGGCTATCGCCGGTTGGCGACCCTACTCAAGGCCTGAGCCGGTCCTGCTGCACGTCGAAACAGACCAGACCCATGGACTCCGCCACGGATGCCGCGTAGGCCGATGCCTCCTCGGCCATGCTCCACCGCATCGGGAAGTAGATCAACGGACCACTGGCCTCGCCGGACAACGGGCCCGTCGACCAGGGCGAAGTGTCCTCCTCGTCCTCAGTGAGGTCGCACCACCGCTCAAGAAGCGCCGCGACGTATGCCGCTATACGTTCGGACGGAGGCTCCTCGACCTCGCTGTCGATATAGCGGTCGTGACCGCCGCGACCGCGCAGGCGCAGGCCGCCCCTCAGCGGGTTGCGGGCAGCGCGAACGTCTGCTCCGACGCCGCCATTCCGGCCGACTGGGTCATCACCAGCTCGTACCGGGGCAGCGGCTGCGCCACCGGCGTCTGGTACACCATCGCCGATACGAGCGGATTCAACTCCGCCTCCGTGTGCTCCCAGTCCCCCATCCCCACCGGGTGGGTCATCACGAGCTCGTACAGCACGAGCAACTGCACCGGGGTCGGCGTCGCCTACAACATCGGCAACACCGCCGGCCAGAGCTACGCCACCGTGTGTTCCTACTCTCCCGTCCCCACCGGATGGGTCGTCAGCGGCTCGTTCCGGAGCACCAGCTGCGTCGGCACGACCCTCGGCTACACCATCCGGAAGGCCTGACCGGCCACCCTCGGCCCGGCCCAGCTCGA
>NZ_MUMF01001075.1 GCF_002155905.1 Streptomyces tricolor
CCCCTCGCGACCCCGTTCCCGCCGCTGGCCGAGCCCCGCCCCCTGGGCGAACACCGGGTGTGGCCGCGCACCTTCCACGACCGGCTCACCGCCCCGCTGCCCGGCCTCAAGGCCGTCGCCCGCTTCGCCCGCGAAGGCGCCGTGCGCCCCGACCCCGACGGCCTCGCCGACATCGGCCGCCTGCCGTACGAACCGGCCCCGCTGCCCCGCGTCGACTCCCGCACCCTCGCCGTCACCTGGGCGGGGCACGCCAGCTGGATCGTGCGCATCGGCGGCCTGACCGTCCTGACCGACCCCGTCTGGTCCCGCCGCATCCTCGGCACCCCGGCCCGCGTCACCCCCGTGGGCGTGCCCTGGGACACCCTGCCCCGCGTCGACGCCGTCGTCATCAGCCACAACCACTACGACCACCTGGACGCCCCCACCCTGCGCCGGCTCCCGCGCGACACCCCCGTGTTCGCCCCGGCCGGCCTCGGCCGCTGGTTCCGCCGCCGCCGGTTCACCGTCGTCACCGAGCTGGACTGGTGGGAGGGCGCGGAACTCTCCGGCACGCGCTTCGACTTCGTGCCGGCGCACCACTGGTCCAAGCGCACCCTCACCGACACCTGCCGCAGCCTGTGGGGAGGCTGGGTGCTGACCGCGTCCGACGGACAGCGCCTGTACTTCGCCGGCGACACCGGCTACGGCCACTGGTTCTCCCGCATCGGCCGCCGCTACCCCGGTATCGACCTCGCCCTCATGCCCATCGGCGCCTACGACCCCCGCTGGTGGCTGAGCGACGTCCACTGCGACCCCGAGGAGGCGGTCCAGGCATTCCTCGACCTCGGCGCCCGCCGCATGGCCCCCATGCACTGGGCCGCCTTCATCCTCTCGGCGGAACCGGTCCTGGAGCCCCTCACGCGGGTACGGGCGGCCTGGGAGAAGGCGGGGCTGGCCCGCGAAGACCTGTGGGACCTGCCGGTGGGCGGTTCGAGAGTCCTGGAGTGAAGGCGGCCCGGCCCGCACCCGCC
>NZ_MUMF01001076.1:0-280 GCF_002155905.1 Streptomyces tricolor
GTAATTCATCATGTGATGAATAATTGGGCTGGAGGAGGTACGGCGTCAAGGGGGTGCGGCGGGTGAGGAGTGGGTCAGGGCTTGCGGGCGACCAGCAGCAGGACGTCGTACGTCTCCTCGACCATGCCGTCCGGGAAGGCCGTCAGGAGGTGGGCGCGCTCCTCTTCCAGGAAGGCGGTCGTGCGCTCCTCGGGGGTGACGAGGAAGGCCGAGTGGCTGCCGAGGTTGGCGAGGCGGGTGCCGATGGGGACGCGACGGCTCCAGCGGACCGTGCGGCGGG
>NZ_MUMF01001076.1:324-586 GCF_002155905.1 Streptomyces tricolor
CCTCGCGGCCTCGGCGATCCACGGGACGTCCAGCGCCTCGGTGTTCCACCACAGCGCCAGCGCGCCGCCCGGGCGCAGCACGCGCAGCGCCTCCGGGACCGAGCGGGCCGGGTCGGTCCAGTGCCAGGCCTGGGCGTAGGTGACGAGGTCGGCGTGGGCGTCGGCGACGGGGAGGGCGTTGCCGTCGCCCCGGACGAGCGGGATGCCGGGCAGTGCGCGGCGGAACTCGGCGGCCATGCCCGCGCCGGGTTCGACGGCGAGG
>NZ_MUMF01000011.1 GCF_002155905.1 Streptomyces tricolor
CGTATGCGGTCTCGGCGTGCACCGTAAGGTCCAGCCCGGTGTGCTCCTGCTCCTCGCTCGCGCGCAGGCCCAGCACCGTGTCGAGCAGCTTGCCGAGGCCGTACGTCACGGAGAAGGCGTACCCGGCGACGACGACCACGGCGAGCAGCTGCTTGCCGAGCGGGGCGAGCCCGCCGCCGTGGAACAGGCCCTCCGTGCCGCCGGTCATCGCCCTGTCGGCGAACAGCCCGATCAGCAGGGTGCCGATGATGCCGCCCACCAGGTGGACGCCGACGACGTCCAGGGAGTCGTCGTAGTTCAGCTTGAACTTCCAGCTGACGGCGTAACTGCACACCACACCGGCGGCCAGGCCCACGACCAGGGCGCCGAGCAGGGACACCGTGCCGCAGGACGGGGTGATGGCGACCAGGCCGGCCACCGCGCCGGAGGCCCCGCCCAGGGTGGTCGGGTGGCCGTCCCGCCGCTGCTCGACAAACAGCCAGCCGAGCAGGCCGGTGCAGCCGGCGGCGAGCGTGTTGAGGAACGCGGCGGCGGCGAGACCGTTCGCGCCCAGCGCGGAGCCGGCGTTGAAACCGAACCAGCCGAACCAGAGCAGACCGGCGCCGAGCATGACCATGGGCAGGTTGTGCGGACGCATCGCGTCCTTCTTGAAGCCCAGGCGGGGACCGAGGACCAGGCACAGCGCGAGACCGGAGGCGCCGGAGGTGACCTCGACGGGCAGACCGCCCGCGAAGTCCAGCGCGCCGAGCCGGTCCAGGATCCAGCCGCCCGGCCCCCACACCCAGTGCGTCACCGGGACGTATACGAGGAGCGTCCACAGCGGTACGAAGACCAGCCAGGCCGAGAATTTCGTCCGGTCGGCGACCGCGCCGCTGATCAGCGCGGCCGTGATGATCGCGAAGGTCAGCTGGAAGGTGGCGAACAGGACGGTGGGGACCGTGCCGTGCACGCTGTCCGGGCCGAGCCCGCGCATCCCCGCGTGCTCCAGGCCGCCGAGCAGGCCGCCGCCGATGTCGTCGCCGAAGGCGAGGGAGTAGCCGGCCGCCAGCCAGACCACCGTGACCAGGGCGATCGACACGAAGCTCATCATCAGCATGTTGAGGACGCTCTTCGTGCGGACCATGCCGCCGTAGAACAGGGCCAGGCCGGGGGTCATCAGCAGGACGAGGGCGGTCGCGGCGAGCAGCCAGGCGGTGTCGCCGGTGTTCACGGCAGCGGCGGCGAGGGTCACGGGCGTCTCCAACGGTGTGCGGGCTGCGTCAGAGGGTCACCGGTGTGCGTTTCCGGTCGCGTACGGGTGTGTTTCCGTGACGTTTCGTTGCGTGCGGGTTTCCGGAGGCTCACCGCCGGGGGTGCCGGGGGCCGGTGGTGCGGCGCGGCTCTGTGGATCAGGGAGAATGGGCGGCATGAGCGTTCGTACCCAGACTTCCGAGCAGCCGGCCGAGGCCGTCCACCGCGCCGGCTTCGCCTGCTTCGTCGGCCGTCCCAACGCGGGCAAGTCCACCCTCACGAACGCTCTGGTCGGGCAGAAGGTGGCGATCACCTCCAACCGTCCGCAGACGACCCGGCACACGGTACGGGGCATCGTGCACCGGCCCGACGCCCAGCTGATCCTGGTCGACACCCCCGGACTGCACAAGCCGCGCACGCTGCTCGGCGAGCGCCTCAACGACGTCGTCCGCACCACCTGGGCCGAGGTCGACGTGATCGGCTTCTGCCTGCCGGCGGACCAGAAGATCGGCCCGGGCGACCGGTTCATCGCCAAGGAGCTGGCGGGGATCAAGAAGACCCCGAAGGTCGCGGTCGTCACCAAGACCGACCTGGTGGACTCCAAGGCGCTGGCCGAGCAGCTGATCGCCGTCGACCAGCTGGGCAAGGAGCTGGGCATCGAGTGGGCGGAGATCGTGCCGGTGTCGGCGGTCGGCGCCAAGCAGGTCGAGCTGCTCGCCGACCTGCTGGTCCCGCTGCTGCCGGAGGGCCCGGCGCTCTACCCCGAGGGCGACCTGACGGACGAGCCCGAGCAGGTGATGGTGGCCGAGCTGATCCGTGAGGCCGCGCTGGAGGGGGTGCGGGACGAGCTGCCGCACTCCATCGCGGTGGTCGTGGAGGAGATGCTCCCGCGCGAGGACCGCCCCGCCGACCGGCCGCTGCTCGACATCCACGCCAACGTCTACATCGAGCGCCCCAGCCAGAAGGGCATCATCATCGGCCCCAAGGGCAAGCGCCTGAAGGAGGTCGGCATCAAGTCCCGCAAGCACATCGAGGCCCTCCTCGGCACCCCGGTCTTCCTGGACCTGCACGTCAAGGTGGCCAAGGACTGGCAGCGGGACCCCAAGCAGCTCCGCAAGCTCGGTTTCTGACGTCCCGTCCTAGGCGGGGCGCTGGGTCCGCAGCAGGTCGCGGAACCAGTGGTAGGAGGCCTTGGGGGTGCGCTCCAGCGTCTCGAAGTCCACGTGCACCAGCCCGAACCGGCGGGCGTAGCCCTCGGCCCACTCGAAGTTGTCCATGAGGGACCACACGAAGTAGCCGCGCACGTCGACTCCGGCCTCGATCGCCCGGTGCAGGGCCCGGACGTGGGCGTCCAGGTAGGCGATCCGGTCCTGGTCGTCGACGCCGTCGTACGAGCAGCCGTTCTCGGTGATGACCACGGGCGGGAGCCGGTCGCCGTAGCGGTCGCGGAAGCCGGTGAGCAGCTCCGTCAGGCCCTCCGGGACGACCGGCCAGCCGAAGTCGGTCACCGGGCGTCCCTCGATCTCCCGCACGGAGAACGGCAGTTCCGCCGGCAGCGGCACTCCGCCGAACTCGCCCGCGGTGCCCTGCGGGGCGCCCACCCGCGTCGGGGCGTAGTAGTTCACGCCGTACCAGTCGACCGGCTCGGCGATCACCTTGAGGTCGGACTCGACGTCCCCCGGCATCAGGTCGCCCATGCCCTCGGGGTACGCGCCCAGGACGACCGGGTCGGCGAACAGGCGGTTGAGCAGGACGTCGTAGAAGCCGGCCGCCTCCAGGTCCGCCTGGTCCCGGGACGCGGGCCAGGTCGGGCCGTGGGAGTTGGCGATGCCGATGCCGTCCGCGCCGGCCGCGCGCAGCGCCCGTACGGCCAGACCGTGGGCGAGGAGCTGGTGGTGGGCGACCGGGAGGGCGTCGAAGAGCAGCCGGCGGCCGGGGGCGTGGGTGCCGAGCGCGTGGCCGAGCAGGGTGTGCTCGGCGGGCTCGTTGAGGGTGATCCACGTGCCCACCCGGTCACCGAGCCGGTCCGCCACCACCGTCACATGGTCGGCGAACCGGGCCGCCGTGTCCCGCTCCAGCCAGTCCCGGTCCGCCGGAAGGTCCCAGTGGAACAGGGTCGGGACCGGCCGCACGCCCGCCGCGCACAGCTCGTCCACCAGCCGGTCGTAGAAGTCCAGGCCGCCGGGGGAGTTCACCCGGGGCCAGGAGACCGAGAAGCGGTACGCGTCCACGCCGAGGCCGGCGAGGAGGGCCACGTCCTCCCGGTAGCGGTGGTAGTGGTCGCAGGCCACGGCCGCCGTCGAGCCGTCCTTCACCCGCCCCGGCGCGGCCGTGAACACGTCCCACACAGACGGCTCCCGCTTCTCGGCCGCGCCCTCGATCTGATGGGCCGAGGTCGACACGCCCCACAGGAAGCCGGGCGGGAACCGGGGGATCGCAGTGCCTGCGTCAGTCGCCATGGCCGGATCATCCGTACCCCCGGTAACGGAAGTCAACGCCCCGGCGCGAACCGGCCGTCACGCGCCTTCCTTCAGCACCCGCGAGATCAACTCCCGTTGTTCCTCGGTGAGTCGGGGGTCGGCCGCGTACACCGTGCGGCCGTCCACCGTGATCTCGTAACCGAAGCCGTCCGGCACCCCGGCCGGAGGCGTGCCCCGGCCGGACGCCAGCACGCGTTCGGCCAGGGCCTGCCACTCCTGGGCGTCGGGCCGGCCCGAGGTGTCCACCTCGGCCCGGCGCTCGATGCCCGCGAAACCGCCCGTGCGTCGCACTCGAATCCGCATGGGTCTGATGTGTAGTACGAAACCGAGCGGAACTACAGCGTCCGCACCCCGACCTGTTCCCACGCCTTCTGCACGGCCCGCAGTTCGTCCCCGGCGCCGTACCGCTCCCGGGTCGCCTTCACCGTCAGCGTGGCGAAGTCGGCGAACAGGGCGTCCTCCTTCAGCTCGCCGCCGGTGAGCACGTCGTACCAGATCTGCCCGGCCTTCTCCCAGGCGTAGCCGCCGAGGGCGGTGGCGGCCAGGTAGAAGGCGTGGTTGGGGATGCCGGAGTTGATGTGCACACCGCCGTTGTCGCGGCCGGTGCGGACGTAGTCCTCCATGGTCGCGGGCTGCGGGTCCTTGCCGAGGACGTCGTCGTCGTACGCCGTGCCCGGGGCCTTCATCGAGCGCAGGGCCACCCCCGTGACGCGCGGGGCGAGCAGGCCCGCGCCGATCAGCCAGTCGGCCTCGGCGGCGGTCTGGCCCAGCGTGTACTGCTTGATCAGCGAGCCGAAGACGTCGGAGAGCGACTCGTTGAGCGCGCCGGACTGGCCGTAGTACTCCAGGTTCGCGGTGTGCTGGGTGACGCCGTGGGTCAGCTCGTGCCCGATGACGTCGACCGGGATGGTGAAGTCGAGGAACACCTCGTTGTCGCCGTCGCCGAACACCATCTGCTCGCCGTTCCAGAAGGCGTTGTCGTAGTTCTCGCCGAAGTGCACGGTGGCGTCGAGCGGCATCCCGTTGTCGTCGATGGAGTGCCGGCCGTACACCTTCAGGTACAGGTCGAAGGTGGCGCCGAGGCCCGCGTAGGCGCGGTTGACGGTGGCGTCGGAGCCGGGCTCGGAGCCCTCCTCGCGGACCTTGGTGCCGGGCAGGTCCTGGGTGTGCTCGGCGTCGTAGATGGTCCGGTGCGGCTGGTCGGCGGCGGCACCGGCGGGCGGGGCGACGGCGGTCGCACCGATCACCGTGGTCAGGCGGCGCTTGGTGCGCTGGAAGGCGTCGTGCTCCAGGGACCGGCGGGCCGGGCCGGAGAGCGCGGGGTCCTCGTTGCGGGCGAGCTTGTCGAGGACGTGCGGCGGCACGATCGTGCAGAAGACGGGCTGGAAGCCCCCGTTGGTCGTCATGTTCCGCACCATCGCACTCCGTGATGTGACTGTCACTAGCAGCCACCATGATTGGTGAAATACCGGGACACGGAACGCCACGGTCCGTGACGTTGTGGTACGGCGCTGTGGTGCAGCGCACTTTTTGTCCCGTTTTGCCGTGCGGTCCCGCATACTGGGACAGGCCCGCGTGCCCGGAACGGCTCGGCTAGGCTGCGCAGCATCATGCGTTTCTGGCTGCTTCTCCTTAGCTGCCGCGGCGAGGGCCTGTAGTCGAGGCCGACTCCCTCCCCGCGGAGCTTGGCGTTGCGTCGTCGGCCGCCCACTCGGATCTCCGGACATCCTGAGGAGCCCACGCATCATGGCGAACCGCCAGCAGCCCAGCCCCATGCCGATCCACAAGTACGGCCGCTACGAGCAGGTCGACATCCCGGACCGCACCTGGCCGGACAAGCGGATCACCACCGCCCCCCGCTGGCTCTCCACCGACCTGCGCGACGGCAACCAGGCCCTGATCGACCCCATGTCGCCCGAGCGCAAGCGGCGCATGTTCGACCAGCTGGTCAAGATGGGCTACAAGGAGATCGAGGTCGGCTTCCCCGCCTCCGGCCAGACCGACTTCGACTTCGTGCGCTCGATCATCGAGGAAGAGGGCGCGATCCCCGAGGACGTGACGATCTCCGTCCTGACCCAGGCCCGCGAGGACCTGATCGAGCGGACCGTGGAGTCCCTCAAGGGCGCCCGCCGCGCCACCGTCCACCTGTACAACGCCACCGCCCCGGTCTTCCGCCGGGTGGTCTTCCGCGGCTCCAAGGACGACATCAAGCAGATCGCCGTCGACGGCACCCGTCTGGTGATGGAGTACGCCGAGAAGCTGCTGGGCCCGGAGACCGAGTTCGGCTACCAGTACTCGCCGGAGATCTTCACCGACACCGAGCTGGACTTCGCGCTGGAGGTCTGCGAGGCGGTCATGGACGTCTGGCAGCCCGGCCCGGACCGCGAGATCATCCTCAACCTGCCCGCCACCGTGGAGCGTTCGACGCCGTCCACGCACGCGGACCGCTTCGAGTGGATGCACCGCAACCTCTCCCGCCGCGCGTACGTCTGCCTGTCCGTCCACCCGCACAACGACCGCGGTACGGCCGTCGCCGCCGCCGAGCTGGCGCTGATGGCCGGCGCCGACCGCGTCGAGGGCTGCCTGTTCGGGCAGGGCGAGCGCACCGGCAACGTCGACCTGGTCACCCTGGGCATGAACCTGTTCTCCCAGGGCGTCGACCCGCAGATCGACTTCTCCGACATCGACGAGATCCGTCGTACGTGGGAGTACTGCAACCAGATGGAGGTCCACCCGCGCCACCCGTACGTGGGCGACCTGGTCTACACGTCCTTCTCCGGCTCCCACCAGGACGCCATCAAGAAGGGCTTCGACGCCATGGAGGCCGACGCCAAGGCCAAGGGCGTCACCGTCGACGACATCGAGTGGGCGGTGCCGTACCTGCCGATCGACCCCAAGGACGTCGGCCGCTCCTACGAGGCGGTCATCCGCGTCAACTCGCAGTCCGGCAAGGGCGGCATCTCCTACGTTCTGAAGAACGACCACAAGCTGGACCTGCCGCGCCGGATGCAGATCGAGTTCTCCAAGATCATCCAGGCGAAGACCGACGCCGAGGGCGGCGAGATCACGCCGAAGGAGATCTGGGCGGTCTTCCAGGACGAGTACCTGCCGAACCCCGACAACCCGTGGGGCCGCATCCAGGTCAGGACCGGCCAGTCGACCACCGACACCGACGGCGTGGACACCCTGACCGTCGAGGCCACGGTCGACGGCGAGGACCGGGTCCTGTCCGGCTCCGGCAACGGTCCGATCTCGGCCTTCTTCGACGCCCTGCAGTCCATCGGGATCGACGTACGCCTGCTGGACTACCAGGAGCACACGATGAGCGAGGGCGCCTCCGCGCAGGCCGCCTCCTACATCGAGTGCGCGATCGACGGCAAGGTCCTGTGGGGGATCGGCATCGACGCCAACACGACGCGTGCGTCGCTGAAGGCGGTCGTCTCGGCCGTCAACCGCGCGGCCCGCTGACGGCTCGCTCCGGTGGGACAGCGCCCTTCGGGGCGCTGTCCCACCGGTGGGTTTCCGGCCATCGGCGCCCGCAGGTCACGGAAAGGTCTCTTACGGGGTACTGACTCCGCCTCGGTGATGTGGCTAACATCACGGCTGCGCGGCGATGTTGCCGCGCGGTTACGGAGGTGCGACGTGCTGCCAGTACGGGGACGAGACGGCCGTGCCACCAGGGCTGCGCGCATCCTGGGTACGCGCACCGCATGGACACCCGTCGGGGACGGCGAGTTCTTCTGCCCCGGGTGCGGCGGCGACCGCAACTACCAGCGGCTCACCGGACGGCGCCGGCTCACCCTGCTCGGTGTCCCCGTGCTGCCGCGCGGGACGGCCGGACCGGTGGTGGAGTGCGCGGCCTGCGCGCACCACTTCGGCCCCGAGGTGCTGGACCACCCCACCACCCGCCGCTTCTCCGCGATGCTCCGCGACGCCGTGCACACCGTCGCCCTCGCCGTGCTCGCCGCGGGCGGCACCGGCTCCCGTACGGCCCTGGAGACGGCCGCCGCCGCCGTCCGCGCGGCCGGCTTCGCCGACTGCACCGAGGACCAGCTGGCCGCCCTGGTCGAGGCCCTCGCCGCCGACACCGGCCGCTACTTCGAGCAGCCCTGCGCGGCCGGACTGACGATAGAGCTGCACGAGGCCCTGGACCCGCTCGCCCCGCACCTCGCCCCGGCCGGCCGCGAGTCCCTGCTCCTCCAGGCCGCCCGCATCGCCCTCGCCGACGGCCCCTACACGCCCGCCGAACGCGACGCCCTCGCCACCGTCGGCGCGGCCCTCACCATCTGCTCCGACGACGTGACCCGCCTGCTGGCCGCGGCCCGCACCCCGTCCTGACCACCCGGACGGAGTACGAGCGACCCGGCCGGTGCGGGGACCATCAGGGCGTGACCCCGCGCAGCCGCTCCCTCCTCGCCGGCCTGGCCCTGCTCACCCTGCTCACCGCGCTCACCGCCCGGCAGCCCGCGCACGCCGCGCCCGGCGGCTGCGACACCTCCGTGCCGTACGTCTCCGGGCGGGACGGCTACGCCGTCTACCGCATCCCCGCCGTGGTCGAGAGCCGGCACGGCACCGTCCTCGCCTTCGCCGAGGGCCGGCGCGACGGGCCCGGTGACAGCGGGGACATCGACGTCGTCCTGCGCCGCTCCACCGACGGCGGCTGCACCTGGGGCCCGCTGACCGTGGTGGCCGCCGGACAGGGGCACACCCGGGGCAACCCGGCACCCGTGGTCGACCCGCGCACCGGCGCGATCGTCCTGGTGACCTGCGCCAACGCCGGGAACGTGACGGAGGACCAGATCATGCGCGGCGAGGTCGCCCCGGACCGGGGCCGCCGGGTGTTCGTGCAGCGCAGCCGGGACGACGGCCGGCGCTTCACGGCCCCGCGCGACATCACCGCCGAGGTGACCCGGCCGGGCTGGCGCTGGTACGCCACCGGCCCCGGCCACGCGGTCGCCCTCACCCGGGGCCCGCACCCCGGCCGCCTGCTGATCCCCGCCAACCACTCCGCCGCCCCGCCCCCCGGCTCCTCCGACACCGGCCGGGAGGCCAAGTACTACGGCGGCCACGCCCTCTACAGCGACGACGGCGGCGGCACCTGGCACCTGGGGTTCGTCGACGCCGGCTACGACGGCGTGACCAACGCCAACGAGACCAGCGCCGCCCAGCTCCCCGACGGCCGCGTCTACCTCAGCGCCCGCGACCAGCACGGCACCGCCCCCGGCAACCGCCTCGGCGCCTACTCCGCCGACGGCGGCCGGACCCTGGAGCGCCCCTTCGCCGTCCAGCCGGACCTGAACGCCGTCCCCGTGGTCCAGGGCAGCGTCCTCCAGCCCCGCGGCCCCGGCGCGCCCCTGCTGTTCTCCGGGCCCTCCGTGCCCACCGCCCGCCGCGCCCTCGCCCTGTGGACCAGCACGGACGCCGGCCGCACCTTCACCGGGCCGCACACCCTCTCCGACCGCCCGGCCGCCTACTCCGACCTGGTCCAGCTCGCCGACGGCACCCTCGGCGTCCTGTACGAGACCGGCACCCAAGGCCCCTACGAGTCCCTGGAGTTCCGCCGAGTGCGGCTGCCCTAGGTGTCACAGGCCGGGGCAGCCGTCCCGTCGTACGGGGGTGGATGTGTTCCTCGATCAAGGAGGGCATGATGAGCCTCCTACGCTTCGGTACAGGGGGGACAGCCGTATGAGCAGGACCGAGGAGTTCCAGGAGCTGCGGCCCCTGTTGTTCTCGATCGCCTACCGGATCCTCGGCAGCGTCAGCGAGGCCGAGGACGCCGTTCAGGAGACCTGGCTGCGCTACGCGGACTCACCCACCGAACCCCGGTCGGTGAAGGCCTTCCTCTCGGCCACGGTGACCCGGCTCTCCATCGACGTCCTGCGCTCGGCCCGGGTGCGGCGGGAGGCGTACGTCGGACCGTGGTTCCCGGAGCCGCTGCTCGCCGACCCCTACGAGGACCCCGAGCGGGCGGCGGAGCTGGCCGACTCGGTGTCGATGGCGGCCCTGCTGCTGCTCGAACGGCTCAGCCCGCTGGAGCGGGCGGTCTTCGTACTGCGCGAGGTCTTCGACTTCGGCTTCCCCGAGATCGCCTCGGCGGTCGGGCGCTCCGAGGCGGCCTGCCGCCAGCTGGCGGTGCGGGCCCGCCGCCACATGACCGAGGGCCGGCCCCGCTTCGAGGCCGACCGCAGCGAGCGGGACGAGCTGGCGGCGCGGTTCTTCGACGCCCTCCGCGAAGGCGACGTGCTCGGGTTGCAGGATCTGCTCGCCGCCGACGCGTCGATGGCCGGCGACGGCGGCGGCAAGACACCGCAGCTGGCCCGTTCCGTCACGGGCGCCGACAACGTGGCGCGGCTGCTCGCCGCCGTCTTCCCCGGACTGGCCCTGGTCGACGTGACGTTCGAGCCGCGCGAGGTCAACGGCCAGCCGGGCGCGATCCTCCACGACCGGGACGGCAAGGTGCTCCAGGTCCTGGCGCTCGATGTGCTCGACGGGCGGATCCAGGCGATCCGGATGGTGGCCAACCCCGACAAGCTCGGGCACGTGGGCCCGGTCGGGGACGTCTGGGCGGTCCACCGCGAACTCCAGGAGGCCCGCCGGGCGGCCCGCCTCGACCGGTGACCGCCCCACGCCGCCCTCAGCGCCCGTGCGGGCCCGGGCCCAGCAGCCCGGCCGCCGCCAGGAACTTGCCGACCTGCTCGACCTCCGCGCCGGACAGCGGGACCTGCGGCTCGGCGGTCACCGGGCAGTCGATGATCCCGCGCAGGTGCAGCGCCGCCTTGAACGCGCCCAGCGCCGACGAGCTGCCGCCCATCCGCGCGGGATCCCCGACGCCCACCATCCCGAACAGCGCGCACAGCCGTTCCTGTTCGGCCCGCGCGCCCTCCAGATCGCCCGCCCGGCACAGCCGGTAGAGGCGCACGTATCCGTGCGGGTCGACGTTGGCCAGGCCCGGCACGGCCCCGTCGGCGCCCAGCGCCAGCGCCGCGTCCGTGATCACCTCGGAGCCGGTCAGCACGCTGAACCCGGGGTGGGCCCGGGCGCCCGCGACGACCTCCCGGAAGGCCGCCAGGTCCCCGCTGGAGTCCTTGATCCCGGCCAGCACCCCGTCCCCGGCGAGCCCCAGCACCAGGTCGGCGGGGAGCTTGCTGTGCACGGCGGCGGGGATGTCGTAGGCGATCACCGGGACCGGGCTGGCGGCGGCGATCCGGCGGTAGTGGTGGACGATCTCGGAAGGATGGGTGCGGGCGTAGAAGGGCGCGGTGACGACGACGGCCTGCGCGCCCGCCGCGGTGACCGCCGCGACATGGTCCAGCACCCGCGGGGTCGTCATGTCGATCGCGCCCGCGAGGACGGGCAGCCGGTCGCCCACGTGCCCGGCGACCGCCGCCACCACCTGGCTGCGCTGCGCGTCCGTCAGGAAGGCCGCCTCCGAGGTGGAGCCGAGCAGGAACAGCCCGTGCACCCCGGCTTCGGTCAGGAAGTCGACCAGCCGCAGCAGCGAGGGCACGTCCACCTCGCGCTCCGGTGTCAGGGGCGTGCAGACGGGCGGGACGACACCGGTGAGCGGGGTGGGAAAGGTCATCAAGGCTCCTGGCGCGCTAGGTCTCGGGTCGGCTGGTCCTCCTCCACAGGATGGTGGCACCGGTACCGGTGCCCCGGCCGTGACGCGGCCGAGAAGTCCGGCATCGACGTGGCGCACACCTCGTCCGCCTTCCAGCAGCGGGTGCGGAACGGGCAGCCGCTGGGCGGGCGGGTCGCCGAGGGCACCGGCCCGGTCAGCGGGATCGGTTCGACGGGGTCCAGCAGGCCGGGTGTCGCCGAGAACAGGGCGCGGGTGTACGGGTGCCGGGCGGCATCGGTGACCCGGTCGGCCGGGGCCTCCTCCACGATCCGGCCCAGGTACATGGTGATCACCCGGTCGCTCATCCGCCGTACCGTCTGGATGTCGTGCGAGACGAACACCAGGGCCAGGCCGAGGCGTTCCTTCAGGTCGAGCAGCAGGTTCAGGATCTGCGCGCGGACCGAGACGTCCAGGGCGCTGGTCGGCTCGTCGGCGACGACCAGTGCGGGGTCGAGGGCGAGCGCCCGGGCGATGGCGACGCGCTGCCGCTGCCCGCCCGACAACTGCCCGGGCAGGGCGTCGGCCAGCGCCGGGGGCAGCCCCACCAGCGCCATCAGCTCCCGCACCCGCTCCTCCCGTTCGGCCCGGGTGCCGCGCCGGTGCACGTCCAGCGGGTCGCGCAGGACGCGGCGGACGGTCAGCCGGCGGTTCAGCGCGGTCGACGGGTCCTGGAAGATCATGCCGGTGCCCGCGCCGACCGTGGCCCGGCGCTCGGCGGCCGGCATCGCCCACAGGTCCCGGCCCCGGAACGACACCGTCCCGGACACCGGCCGCTCGATGCCCACCAGCACCTTCGCCAGCGTCGACTTCCCGCACCCCGACTCGCCGACCACCCCGACCGTCTCCCCGGGCGCCACGGCCAGAGCGGCGCCGGTCAGGGCGTACACCCGGTCCCGCCGGAACAGGCCGCCGCTGCGCGCCTTGTGCACGACGTGCGCGTCCCGCACCTCCACCACAGCCGTCACTGCCGGGCCTCCTCGCTCTGCGCCGATGTCGGCTCCGCCGCCGGGTGGTGGCAGGCGGTCGTGTGCGCGGGGGTGCCCGCGAGGACCGGCGCGGTCGTGTGGCACACCTCGGTGGCGAGCGGGCAGCGGTCGGCGAACCGGCAGCCCGCCGGGAAGTCGGCCGGGGCCGGGACGACCCCCTTGATCTGCGTCATCCGCTGCGCGGCCGACTCCAGCGAGAGCACGCTGCCGAGCAGCCCGCGCGTGTAGTGGTGGGCCGGCGCCGCGACCAGCTCGGCGGTCACCCCGGTCTCCACGATCTGCCCGCCGTACATCACCACGACCCGGTCGGTGACGTCGGCGACCAGCGCCAGATCGTGCGAGACCAGGATCAGCGCGAAACCCAGCTCCGCGCGCAGCCGCAGCAGCAGCTCCATGATCTGGGCCTGCACGGTGACGTCCAGGGCGGTGGTCGGCTCGTCGGCGACGATCAGCTTCGGGTCCCGGGAGAGGGCCATGGCGATGAGCACCCGCTGGCGCTGCCCGCCGGACAGCTCGTGCGGATAGCTGCGCAGGGTGCGTTCCGGATCGAGCCCGACCAGCGAGAGCAACTCCCCGGGGCTGCGGCGGCCACCGCGCCGGACGAGCTGCTTCAGCTGGGCGCGGATGGTCATGGCCGGGTTCAGGGAGGACAGGGCGTCCTGGTAGACCATGGCCATCTCGTGGCCGAGCAGCCGCCGCCGGGCCCGCATCGGCTCGGCCAGCAGGTCCCGCTGCCGGAACCGCACCTGCCCGCCGACCCGGGCCCCCTTCGGCGTCAGCCCCATGACGGTGAGCGCGGTCAGCGACTTGCCGCACCCCGACTCGCCGACCAGCCCCAGCACCTCACCGGGGTACACCTCGAAGCTGACCCCGGCCACGATGTCGACGCCCCGGTGCCGGCCGGGGAAGCCGATGGCGAGGTTCTCCACGGCGAGGACCGGCTGCCCGCTCCGGTCGGGCAGCGGCCGGGCCCGGGACCGCAGCCGCCGCGCGGCCTCGGCCAGCCCGGGCAGCGGCAGCACCTGCCCACTGCCCGGTTCCGGGGCCTGAAGGCGGTCCGCCGGCGCCCGTACCTCCCTCGGCGCGGGCGCGGCCCAGGCGTCGGACACGCCCTCGGAGAGGATGTTCAGCGACAGCACGGTGAGCAGGATCAGCAGCCCCGGGAAGACGGTCGCCCACCAGCCGCCGGTCAGCACCATGTTCTTGCCGTCGGCGATGACACTGCCCCAGGACGGGTCCGGGGGCCGGACGCCCGCGCCGATGAAGGACAGCGAGGCCTCGAAGACGATCGCCTCGGCGACCTGGACCGTGCAGAACACCAGGACCGGCGCGGCACAGTTGACGGCCACGTGCCGCAGCACGATGTGCGGGGTGCGGGCGCCGATGACCCGCTCGGCGGTGACGTAGTCCTCGCCGTACTGGTCCAGCACGTTGGCCCGTACCACCCGGGCCACCGGCGGGGTGAACAGAAAGGCGATGGCGCAGATCAGCACCCCGATCCCGCCCCCGAACACGGCCACCAGCACAGCGGCGAGCGCGATGCCGGGGAACGCCATCACCACGTCCAGGCAGCGCATCAGCGTCTCGTCGACGGCCTTGCGGGAGGTCGCGGCGACCGCCCCGACGACGGCCCCGGCCACCAGCGCCAGCGCGGTCGCGCCCAGCCCGATGGCGAGGGACCAGCGGGCGCCGTACATCAGCCGGCTCAGGACGTCCCGGCCGAGGCTGTCCTGCCCGAGCCAGTGCCCGGCCGAGGGCGCCCCGGTCCCGCCGGCCGGGTCCTGCTGGTCGAGGGGATCGTGCGGGGCGAGGACGGGAGCGAGTACGGCGACCAGGGCGACGACGGCCAGGAAGCAGACGGCGACCTTCGACGGCAGTGGCAGCCGGCGCCGGCCGCGCAGCCGGACGCCGGGCCGGGTGAACCGCTCGGCAAGGCTCGCGCGCGTGATCATCAGCCCGCCCTCAGACGTGGGTTGACCAGCAGATACAGAAGGTCGATGACGAGGTTGACGACGACGAACCCGGTGGCGGTGGTCAGTACGACCCCCTGCACCACCGCCGGGTCACCGTTCTGCACGGCGTCGATCATCAGCTTGCCCATGCCGGGCAGCGAGAAGATCGTCTCGATGACGACGGCACCGCCGAGGAGATAGCCGACCCGCAGCCCGAGCACGGTGAGCGGATTGACGAGCGCGTTGCGGAGCACGTTCCGGCCGACGACGACGCGCGGCGGCAGCCCGCTCCCGACGGCGGTCCGCACATAGTCCTTGTCCAGCTCCTCCACCACGGACGTGCGGACGATCCGGGTCAGCTGGGCGGCGACCGGCAGGGACAGGGCGAGGGCGGGCAGGGCCATGGTCCGCAGCCAGCCGGTGACCGAGTCGGCCGGGTTGATGTAGCCGCCGGTCGGGAACCAGCCCCGGTCCACGGCCAGGTACTGGATCATCAGCAGCGCCAGCCAGAACCCCGGCGCGGCCACCCCCACCAGCGACACCACCCGGATGGCCTGGTCCGGCAGCCGGTCCCGGTAGACGGCGGCCGTGACCCCGCCGGCCAGCGCCAGGACGACCGCGAGGGTGAGCCCGAGGAAGGTCAGCTGGAGGGTGAGCGGCAGCGCGGTGGTGACCTGGTCGGCCACCGGGGCCCGGGTGAGGACGCTGGTGCCGAGGTCGCCGTGGAGCAGGTCGCCGACGAAGTGGACGTAGCGCACCGGCAGCGGGTCCAGCAGTCCGTTGCGCTCCCGGAAGTCGTGCAGCTGCTGCGGGGTCGGATTGGCGCCCTGGAAGAACGCGGACGCGGGGTCGACGTCCGAAAACCGCATCACCAGGAAGACGAACAGCACGATGCCGAGGAGCAGCGGCACGAGCAGGGCGACACGGCGGAGCAGGATGCGGACGACGGCCGTCATGCCGTCAGACCCACTTGGCCTGGAGGAGATTGACGCCCGGGTACGGCTGGGCCCTTATCCCGCCGAGCCTGCGGGCGTCCCAGGCGGTCATCAGCTCGTTGTGGACGACCGGGTAGAGCACGGCCTGCTCGGCGACGACGTCGATGTAGTCCTGGACCATCGCCTTCTTCTTCTCGGGATCCGGCTCCCGGGTGGCCCGGTCCATGTCCGTGAAGAGCTGCTTGGCGACGGGGTCGTCGGCCCACCGGGTGTACTGCATCCACAGGTTCCCGGGCCCGTAGTTGTAGTGCATGATCAGGTCGGCGTCGAGCCCGAACTGATTGGGGTTCGAGGCCGCCGCCACCACCTGGTAGTCCTGCTTCTGGTCCAGCTTGGTGAACACGGCCGTGGTCTCCTGCGGCGCCAGCGTGGTCCGCACCCCGATCGCGTCCCACGACGCCTTGATGGTCGGCAGGCAGTCCACGATCCAGCTGACGTTCACGGCCAGGATGTCGACGCGGAGATCCGTCACCCCGGCGGCCTTCAGCAGCGCCTTCGCCCTGGCGGGGTCGTAGCCGTAGACGGTCCTGGCCCGCCGGTGGCTCGGGTTGCCCTCGTTGAGGAACGAGGAAGCGGGCCTGCCGTGCCCCTTCAGCGCGACCCGCACCATCCTCTCGCTGTCGATGGCGTAGCGCAGCGCCTGCCGCACCCGGACGTCGTCGAAGGGCTTGTGCCGGGTGTTGAACATCAGGAAGAGGTTGTTCATCCCGGCACCCCCGGCGACCTTCAGCCCGCCCCGCTCCAGCCGGGGAATGTTGGCGTAGGGGATGTTGTCGGCGATCTGCGCACCCGCGTCCGTCCCGGAGATCCTCGCGACGCGGGACGAGGCGTCCACGATTGTCAGCCAGTTCATCGTGCGGAACGCGGGCTTGCGGGGCCCGTTGTAGGCGGCGAACGCTTCGAAGGTGGTGTTCGACTTCGGGTGGTGCGCGGTCTGCCGGTACGGCCCCGAGCCCACGGCCAGCCCCTTGACCGCGTCGTCCCAGGCCCCGGGCCGGGAGAACACGTGCTGGGGCATGACCTTGGCGAGGGTGAGCCGGGCGAGCCCGTCCGGGAAGGGGAACTTCAGTCTGAGTTCGACGGTCCGCGCGTCGACCGTCCGGACCGAGTCCAGCCAGGGGGCGAAGAACCCCTTCGCGAGCGTCTGCGTCTTCGGGTCGAGGATCCGGTCGAAGACGAAGGCGACGTCGTCGGCGGTGACGGGCCTGCCGTCGTGGAAGGTCGCACCGGACCGGAGCGTGAACCGCCAGGTCGTGGCGCTCGGATCGCCGGGGAGCGCGGTGGCCAGCGCCGGGTACGGCACCCGGGTGATCGGATCGGTGTCCAGCAGCCCCTCGTAGATGTGGTGGTTGGCGGCCATCGCGAACGCCGACGCGGTCTGGGTCGGGTCCCAGCTGCCGTCGTTGCCGTACCCGATCACAGCGGTCAGCGTGCGGTCCTTGCCGCTCCCGCCGTCCCCGGTGTCGTTCGTGGACTCGGGCCCGGCGGAACAGGCGGCGAGCGCGGGGGGCAGGCCGACGGCTGCGGCGCCGAGGGCGCCGACGCGTTTGAGGAAGGAGCGGCGGCGGGGTGCGTGGGGGCTCGTGTCGTCGGGGCTCACGTCGTCGCGCACGGGTCCTCCAACGGGGGATGGGGGAGGCGACAGGGGGAGGCAGGGCGTGAGGTACGACGTCCTACGTCCTACGTCCGTTCGGTAGCGCGACGATAGGAGGGGCTGTGGGGGCGGTCAAGACAGCGCACGCGAATGGCGTAGCCGCCAAAGGTTGGACCAGTCGGGGGCTCGTGCGCGCCGGCGGCTCAGAAACGGGCGGTCCCCACGGCGCCGACGAACTCCGTCCAGGCCGCCGCCCCGATCACCAGCACCGGACCACTGGCCACCTTGCTGTCCCGGACGGGCACGACACCGGGGACTCCGTCGGCGACCTCGACGCAGGCCTCCCCGCCGCTGCCGCCGCTGTAGGTGCTCTTGCGCCAGGCGGCGCCGGGGAAGTCGTAGCCGACCTCGACGCAGTCGCCGCCTTCGCCGTTGCTGTAACTGCTCTTGAACCAGTTGGCGTTGCTCAGGTCGTACTGGTGCATCGTCTGTGATCCTCAGCCGCCGACTCGACTAGGGCGAGGGACGCCTCCGGCGACAGCGCGGCGACCCTGAGCAGATCGTATGCGCGCGCTGCACGCTTCACCACAGCCGGATCGTCCATCAACGTCCCCGAAAACGACGTCTCTGTATAGGCGACCGGCGGCGCGTCATCGAAGTCCATCAGCTTCAGGGATCCGATCATCGCCGCATGGGCCCCGGTTGCATACGGGACCACCGTCACCCACACCGCGCGCTCGCGCATCAGCCCCGCGATCTGCTCCAGTTGCTCGGCCATCGCCTCGGGCCCGCCCACCGGGATGCGCAGTACGTTCTCGTGGAGGACCACCCAATACTCGGGCCTCGTCGCGTCCTTGAGGATGCGTGCTCGCTCCAGCCGGGCCGTGACGATCTCCTCGACGTACTCGTCCGTGACGAACGGGTTGGCCGCGACGGTGACCGCCTCGGCGTACGCCCTCGTCTGCAACAGACCCGGCACCGCGGTCGGCGCGAACTCGCAGATCTTCGTCGCCACCCGCTCCAGCTCCACGACCTCCGCGAAGTACTCCGCGTACCGCCGGTCGTCGATCAGCTTTCGGCACAGGCGCTCGAAAATGCCGTCGGTTTGTAGGACCTCGTCGATCCGTTTCGCGATATCCAGCTGTGGTTTTCGAATCGCCTGCTCGAACTGTCCGATGTACGCACCGGAGACGAAGACCCGCGCCCCCAGCTCCACCTGGGTGAGTCCCGCGTCCTCCCGGCGGCGTTTGAGTTCCGCACCGAAGAACTCCCAGACCGCCTGCCGTGAACCGTTGGCCATGGCCAACCCCCTTGATCTGCCGTGCACTTGTAGGGCGCAGACTCCTTCCGAGTGTAGAAGCGGAGCGTCACGCTTGATGTGCGAAGCGTGAAATCCGTAAGGGAAGGGGAGCACAGTGAAGGTTGTCGAAGACGCGGAGGAGGCGTTGAAGGAATTGCGGTCGGCTCTCGAAAAGGCCGGGGTCATTCTGCCGTCACTGGGGCTCGACCCGGTGAGTCTGGCGCGGGACGTGCCCTGCCCGCTGGTGGAATTGGGGCGGTGTTCCGTGGAGACTGCGCGTCGGCTCGCGGCGGCGTTGGCGGGGGTGGCACGGTGAAGCCCGCCGTCGGCAGTCATGTGATGGACACCCGTACCGGCAAGGTCGGCATCGTGATGGGGCACGAGGGGCCGTACGTGCAGTTGAGACCGTACGGCGGCGGGCGGGAGTGGGACGCCGAGCCGGCGGAGCTGCGCACGGCCACCCCCGCCGAGCGGCTGAGCGCGGCGACCGCGTACGCCAATGCCCGTAGTCGGGGTGAGCTGCTCTGACCGGTGTCCTTACGTCATCCCGCCGGATATCAGGACATGGCGGCGGGCGCGCCTTACATTGAGCCGGGGCCGGCTCCTGGACAAGGGGCCGGGGCGGCAAGGGGGGCACGCGTGGAGTTGCGCGTCAGGGTGGTGCGGACGCAGTCGTCCGGTGACGTCGACGGGTGGACGGAGTCCTTCGCGGACTGGATCACCGAGGACCGCAGGCTGGGCCGGGCCGCGGTCGTACGGCGGGTGCGTGTCCCGCCCGGTGACGGCGGGATGTCGGCGGGCCAGGTGGACTGGATCAACCTCGCCGTCGACTCCGGGGCGTTCCTGACGGGCCTGATCGGGTTGTTCGGTACGTTCCGCGGCTCGCTGGCCCGGCGGGAACGGCAGTCCGCGCGGCTGGTGGTGGAGTACGGCGGGAACCGCTACATCATCAACGAGGAGACGCCGGAGGACGCCGTCCGGGTGGCGCGGGCGCTGGGGCTCGCGCCGGCGGGGGACGAGGAGACGCCCGGCCGTGCTCCTTCCTGACCCCGGGCGGAGCCGCGCCGTGCTCCTCGGCGTGCCCGACTACCGGCGGCTCGCTCCGCTGCCCGGTGTCGCGGCCGGTGTCGCCAGACTGGGCGATCTGCTGTGTGATCCCACGGTCTGGGGGCTGCCGCGCCGGCATGTCACCGTGCTCCCCGGGCGGGCCTCCGCCGACGACGTCCTCGCGGCGGTGCGGGACGCGGGGGAGGCGACGGACGACACGCTTCTCGTGTACTTCGCGGGGCACGGGCTTCGGGAGCCCGGCGGCGATCAGCTGTATCTGGCGCTGGCCGACGCCGACGACGACCATCTGGCGATCGGGACGCTGCCGTACCCGGAGGTGCTCCGGGTGGCCCGACGGGCGGCGGGTCGCGCGCGCCGGCGGATCACGTTGCTCGACTGCTGCTACAGCGGCCTCGCCATCGCGATGGGCGGCTCCGGCGCCGTCCTGGAGCGGGCGGAACTGGCCCGGCTGGTGAGCGAGCCGGGTGACGGGCACGGCCGCTCCGGCAGCTGGCTGATGACGTCCGCGTCCCGCACGCAGCGTTCGTTCACCCCGCCCCACGGCTACCCCTACTTCACCGGTGCGCTGATCGACGTCCTGGAGAACGGCGTCCCCGGAGCCGGCCCGGCGCTGGCCGTCCACCGCTTCGCGCAGCGGGTCGAGGAGCGGTTCCAGGAACGGATCCGGGGGCGGATCCCGGACCCGGACCGGCCTGAGTCTCAGTACGTCGCGCACAACGTCGACCCGGACGAGTCCTGGGTCCGCAACCGTGCCCACGTCACCCCGCACGTCGTACCGCCCCGGAGCACCCTCCCCGCCGCCCCCGAGGAGTTCGTCGACGCCCTGCGCCTGCTCCTGATGCGTCAGCACCTCGCGCTCGTGCCCGAGGGCGGTACCGAAGGGCTGAAGGGGGCCTGGCTGAAGCGGAGGTGCCAGGTCTCCGGCGAGGAGCGCCTGATCGGGTACCTCAAGTCGCGCTATGCCAGGACGGGGGAGGTGGTCTTCACGGACACCCACCTGTGTCTGCACTCGTCCTCTGCCGGGACCAGGATGAGAATCCCCTACTCCAGGGTGAACGAGGTGTCCCTGGACACCGCGACCGAGGAGGTCCACTCGGGCGCGGCCACCGATCAGACCGTGCTGATGGACACGAGCCTCCTCATGATCACCCGGGTCACGCTGGGGCACCGCACCCTGGAGTTCCGGGAGTACCACCCGGAGCCGGTGCAGAAGGCGCTGCTCGCCTTCCTCCCCGCCATGGCCGAGTTGCGCCTGCGCCGCCCCGAGTGGTTCGGCCGGCCCCTCCGGCATGCGCGAGAATGAAGCCATGAGTCTGTTCCGCGACGACGGCATCGTGCTGCGCACCCAGAAGCTGGGCGAGGCGGACCGGATCATCACGCTGCTCACGCGCGGTCACGGGCGGGTGCGGGCCGTGGCGCGCGGAGTGCGGCGCACCAAGTCGAAGTTCGGGGCCCGGCTGGAGCCCTTCTCCCATGTCGACGTGCAGTTCTTCGCGCGCGGGAGCGAGCTGGTCGGGCGCGGGCTGCCGCTGTGCACGCAGAGCGAGACCATCGCACCGTACGGTGGCGGGATCGTCACCGACTACGCGCGGTACACCGCCGGCACGGCCATGCTGGAGACCGCCGAGCGGTTCACCGACCACGAGGGCGAGCCGGCCGTGCAGCAGTACCTGCTGCTCGTGGGGGCGCTGCGGACGCTCGCCCGGGGCGAGCACGCGCCGCACCTGGTGCTGGACGCCTTCCTGCTGCGCTCCCTCGCCGTCAACGGCTACGCGCCCAGCTTCAGCGACTGCGCCAAGTGCGGGATGCCCGGCCCGAACCGGTTCTTCTCCGTGGCCTCCGGCGGCACCGTCTGCGTCGACTGCCGGGTGCCCGGCAGCGTCGTACCGTCCCCGCAGACCCTGGTACTGCTGGGTGCGCTGCTTACGGGAGACTGGGAGACGGCGGACGCGTGCGAGGCGCGGTACGTCCGCGAGGGCAGCGGGCTGGTGTCCGCCTACCTGCACTGGCATCTGGAGCGGGGGCTGCGCTCCCTGCGCTACGTAGAGAAGTAAGCACGCACGGTCGAGGAGACGAGAAGCACATGGTCGTACGCGGGATCCTGGGGCGCCAGCGGCGCGAGTACAAGGCGCCGGAGCCGCACCCCTCCGGTGCCCGCGCGCCCAAGCTTCCGGGTGAGCTGGTCCCGAACCACGTCGCGATCGTCATGGACGGCAACGGGCGGTGGGCCAAGGAGCGCGGGCTGCCGCGCACCGAGGGGCACAAGGTCGGCGCCGAGCGGGTGCTGGACGTGCTCCAGGGCTCGATCGAGATCGGTGTGCGCAACATCTCCCTGTACGCCTTCTCCACCGAGAACTGGAAGCGGTCGCCCGACGAGGTCCGCTTCCTGATGAACTTCAACCGGGACTTCATCCGGAAGACGAGGGACCAGCTGGACGAACTCGGGATCCGGGTGCGCTGGGTGGGCCGGATGCCCAAGCTGTGGAAGTCGGTCGCCAAGGAGCTACAGGTCGCCCAGGAGCAGACCAAGGGCAACGACCTGCTCACCCTCTACTTCTGCATGAACTACGGCGGCCGTGCGGAGATCGCCGACGCGGCGCAGCGGATCGCCGAGGAGGTGAAGGCGGGCCGGCTCGACCCGTCGAAGGTCTCCGAGAAGACCGTCCAGAAGTACCTGTACTACCCGGACATGCCGGACGTCGACCTGTTCCTGCGCCCGAGCGGTGAGCAGCGCACCTCCAACTACCTGCTGTGGCAGAGCGCGTACGCCGAGATGGTCTTCCAGGACGTCCTGTGGCCCGACTTCGACCGCCGCGACCTGTGGCGGGCCTGCGTGGAGTTCGCCAGCCGGGACCGCCGCTTCGGCGGCGCCATCCCGAACGAGGAACTGCTGGCCATGGAGGGCAAGCAGGACTGATAGACGCCGGATGCGAACCGCGCCCCTGAACGGGGCGCGGGGCTGTATCGATGTGCGCTCCGCCGCGGGGGCGCGATCAGCCCCACGCACCCGCAGCCGAAAGACGGCTCAACCCGCGGCGCACTCCGCACACGTACCGAAGATCTCCACGGTGTGCGCCACGTTCACATACCCGTGCTCCGCCGCGATCGCCTCCGCCCACTTCTCCACGGCCGGCCCCTCCACCTCCACGGCCTTGCCGCACGCGCGGCAGACCAGGTGGTGGTGGTGTTCGCCGGTCGAGCAGCGGCGGTACACGGACTCGCCCTCGGACGTGCGCAGCACGTCGACCTCGCCGGCCTCGGCGAGGGACTGGAGCGTGCGGTAGACGGTGGTGAGCCCGACCGAGTCGCCCTTGTGCTTGAGCATGTCGTGCAGTTCCTGCGCGCTGCGGAACTCGTCGACCTCGTCCAGGGCCGCCGCCACGGCTGCACGCTGCCGGGTCGCGCGGCCCTTCACGGGCGGTCCAGCGGTCGTCACCGGTTGCCTCCTCAACGTCTGGCGTCTGCCCGGGCCATTGTGCCAGCCCGGACTGTCAGCGGTCAGACGCCGATCTCTTCCCCGGCCCCCCGCGCGGCCGGAATCGAGCACTCCGCGGGGTCGCCTGCGGGCTGCGCGGCGGCTGCCGCGCGGGCGCGTCGCCGGGCCAGCGGGGTCGCCAGCGCGGTCAGCGCGATGAACGCGGCGATGGTCAGCAGGACGATCGTGGCGCCGGGCGGGACGTCCTCGTAGTACGACGTGATCGTGCCGCTGACGGTCACGGCCACCCCGATCGCCACCGCGATCACGAAGGTGACGGTGAAGCTGCGGCTGAGCTGCTGCGCCGCCGCCACGGGCACCACCATCAGCGCGGACACCAGCAGCAGGCCGACGACCCGCATGGCGACCGTGACGGTCACGGCCGCGGTGACCGCCGTCAGCAGGTTCAGCGCGCGCACCGGCAGGCCGGTGACCCGCGCGAACTCCTCGTCCTGGCTGACCGCGAACAGCTGGCGGCGCAGGCCCAGGGTGACCAGCAGGACGAACGCGGCGAGCACGCAGATCGCGGTCACATCGGACGAGGAGACCGTGGAGAGGGAGCCGAACAGGTACGACGTCAGGTTGGCGTTGGAGCCGCCCGGCGCGAGGTTGATCAGCATCACACCGCCGGCCATGCCGCCGTAGAACAGCATGGCCAGGGCGATGTCGCCGCGCGTCCTGCCGTACCAGCGGATCAGTTCCATCAGGACCGCGCCGAGCACGGAGACCGCCGTCGCCATCCACACGGGGGAGGTGGACAGGAGGAAGCCGAGGCCGACGCCGGTCATGGCCACGTGTCCGATGCCGTCGCCCATCAGGGCCTGGCGGCGCTGGACCAGGTAGATGCCGACCGCGGGCGCGGTGATGCCGACCAGCACGGCGGCCAGCAGTGCCCGCTGCATGAAGGCGTAGTTCAGGAAGTCCATCAGCTCAGCAGTCCCGTGCGGATCGGTTCGGCGCCCGCCGGTGCGTGCGGGTGTACGTGGTCGTGGCCGGGCAGCGCGTGCTGGCCGACCGCGCGCGGCGGCGGGCCGTCGTGCAGCACGCAGCCGTCGCGGAGGACGACCGCCCGGTCGATCAGCGGCTCCAGCGGACCCAGCTCGTGCAGCACCAGGAGGACCGTCGCACCGGCCTCCACCTGCTGCTTCAGTGTGCGCGCCAGGACCTCCTGGCTGGCCAGGTCGACGCCCGCCATGGGCTCGTCCATGATCAGCAGTTCGGGTTCGGCGACCAGCGCGCGGGCGATCAGTACCCGCTGGTGCTGGCCGCCGGAGAGCGCGTTCACCGAGTCCTTGGCCCGGTCCGCCATGCCGACCAGCTCCAGGGCCCGGCGCACGGCCTCCCGGTCGCCCTTGCGGAAGACGCCGAAGCGGGTGCGGGACAGGCGGCCCGAGGAGACGATCTCGGTGACCGTCGCGGGCACGCCGCCGGCGGCCGTCGTGCGCTGCGGTACGTAGCCCACGCGCGCCCAGTCCTTGAAGGAGCGGCGCGGGGTGCCGAACAGCTCGATCGTGCCGCCGCTGACCGGGACCTGGCCGATGATCGTGCGGATCGCCGTGGACTTGCCGGAGCCGTTGGCGCCGAGCAGCGCGACGACCTCGCCGCGGCCGACGGTGAGGTCGATGCCGCGCAGCACGGGCCGTGCGCCGAGTTCGGCGGTCACCCCGCGCAGGGCTATGACAGGCTCGCCGGTCATGTCGTCTCCCGTCACTTGGCGCCCAGCGCCTGCTGGAGCGCCTTGAGGTTGGCCCGCTGGACCGCGAAGTAGTCCTTGCCTCGGGACCTGTCCGTGATGCCCTCGATCGGGTCCAGGACGTCGGTCTTCAGGCCCGCGTCGTTCGCGATGGTCTTGGCGGTCTTGTCGCTGACCAGGGTCTCGTAGAAGACGGTGGTGACGCCGTCGGCCTCGGCCATCTTCTCCAGGTCCTTGACCCGGGCGGCGCTCGGCTCCGACTCGGGGTCGAGGCCGTTGATGGCCTCCTCGGTCAGGCCGTAGCGCTCGGCGAGGTAGCCGAAGGCGGCGTGCGTGGTGATGAAGACCTTGCTCTTCGTGTCCGCGAGGCCGGTCTTGAACTGCGTGTCCAGCTCGCCCAGCTGCTTCACCAGGGCCGCGGTGTTCTTCTTGTAGTCGGCCGCGTGCTTGGGGTCGGCCTTCTCGAAGGCCTTGCCGACGCCCTCGGCGACCTGGGCGTACTTCGCCGGGTCGAGCCAGATGTGCGGGTCCTTGCCGCCCTCTTCCTCGCCGTGCTCGTGGTCGTGCTCGGCCGCGTGGCCGCCCACCTCGTTGCCGTGGTGCTCCAGCGGGGTCAGGGAGCCGGCGTCGATCTTCGTCTTGACCGGGGACTGGGCCACCGCGTCGTCGACGGACGGCTGGAGGTCCTTCAGGTACAGGACCGCGTCGGACTCCTGGAGCGCCGCGATCTGCTTCGGGCTGATCTCCAGGTCGTGCGGCTCCTGGCCGGGGGAGGTGAGGGTGGTGACGCGGACGTGGTCCCCGCCGATCCGCTCGGCGAGGAACTGCATCGGGTAGAACGACGCGACGACGTCGAACTTGCCCGTGTTGGCGGCGGCGCTGTCGCTGGAGCAGGCGGAGAGCGTGCCGGTCCCGAGGGCGGTGGCCGCGGCGACCGCGGCGGCGGGTATGAGGCGTCGTCGTACGTTCATGACAGTCATTTTCAACAAATATGGAAACCGTTGTCAACAAAGCTCATCAGACGGTCTGTGCAGGGGCCGATTTGGTCGTGGGGGAGCCTGCGCCGGTAACCTGAATCATTCGCTGGAAGCATCTCGCTTCAACGCCCGTCGTCGTAATGAAGAGAGCACCGTGGCCGCCGACAAGATCGACACCATCGTCAGCCTGAGCAAGCGCCGTGGCTTCGTTTTCCCGTGCAGTGAGATCTACGGCGGACAGCGTGCCGCCTGGGACTACGGACCGCTCGGTGTCGAGCTGAAGGAGAACATCAAGCGCCAGTGGTGGCGCTACATGGTGACGTCCCGCGAGGACGTCGTCGGTATCGACTCGTCCGTCATCCTCGCCTCGGAGGTCTGGGTCGCCTCCGGCCACGTCGCCACCTTCACGGACCCGCTGACCGAGTGCACCTCGTGTCACAAGCGGTTCCGCGCCGACCACCTGGAAGAGGCGTACGAGGAGAAGAAGGGCCACGCCCCGGCGAACGGCCTCGCGGACATCAACTGCCCGAACTGCGGCAACAAGGGCCAGTTCACCGAGCCCAAGCAGTTCTCGGGTCTGCTCTCCACCCACCTCGGCCCGACCCAGGACTCCGGCTCCGTGGCCTACCTGCGCCCGGAGACCGCCCAGGGCATCTTCACCAACTTCGCCCAGGTGCAGACCACCTCGCGCCGCAAGCCGCCGTTCGGCATCGCCCAGATGGGCAAGTCGTTCCGCAACGAGATCACGCCGGGCAACTTCATCTTCCGCACCCGCGAGTTCGAGCAGATGGAGATGGAGTTCTTCGTCAAGCCGGGCGAGGACGAGCAGTGGCACGAGTACTGGATGGAGCAGCGCTGGAACTGGTACACCGGCCTGGGTCTCCGTGAGGAGAACATGCGCTGGTACGAGCACCCGAAGGAGAAGCTCTCCCACTACTCCAAGCGCACCGCCGACATCGAGTACCGCTTCCAGTTCGGCGGCAGCGAGTGGGGCGAGCTGGAGGGTGTCGCCAACCGCACCGACTACGACCTCGGCGCCCACTCCAAGGCCTCCGGCCAGGACCTCTCCTACTTCGACCAGGAGGCCGGCGAGCGCTGGACGCCGTACGTCATCGAGCCGGCGGCGGGTGTCGGCCGCACCATGCTGGCCTTCCTGCTCGACGCCTACGTCGAGGACGAGGCGCCGAACGCCAAGGGCAAGATGGAGAAGCGGACGGTGCTCCGCCTGGACCACCGCCTGGCCCCGGTGAAGGTCGCGGTGCTCCCGCTGTCCCGTAACCCGGAGCTGTCCCCGAAGGCCAAGGGCCTCGCCCAGGCGCTGCGGCAGAACTGGAACATCGAGTTCGACGACGCCGGCGCCATCGGCCGCCGCTACCGCCGCCAGGACGAGATCGGTACGCCGTACTGCGTGACCGTCGACTTCGACACGCTGGACGACAACGCCGTCACCGTGCGCGAGCGTGACTCGATGAAGCAGGAGCGGGTGTCCCTCGACCAGATCGAGGGCTACCTGGCCCAGCGCCTCCTGGGCTGCTGAGGTCCGCTGAGTTTGCCGGTCCAGGGGGCTCCGCCCCCTGGACCTCCGGCCTTCGCCCACCCGCCATCCGACCCGGTCGGCTGGCGGGTGGGCGTTCTGCGTTCGCCGTGTGTCAACGGCCTTGGAGCGCCCTGACGTTGTCGCCGAACGTCCAGTTCTTCGAGCCGTCCCAGTTGACCGACCACGTCATCAGGCCCTTGAGCGACGTGCCGTAGTGCTTCCAGGCCTGGGAGACCAGGGACGGGGACAGGTAGCCGCCGCCCGCGCCGGGCTGCGCGGGCAGGCCCGGGACCTGCTTGTCGTACGGCACCTTGATCGTCGTGCCCTGTACCACCAGGCCCTTGTTCAGGCAGTCGGTCTGGGCGGTGAAGCCCTGCACCGTGCCGGCCGCGTAGGAGTCGCCGGAGCAGCCGTACATGCTGCCGTTGTAGTACTGCATGTTCAGCCACCACAGGCGGCCGTTGTCCGCGTACTTCTTGATGACGGGCAGGTACGCGCCCCAGATCGAGCCGTAGGTGACGCTGCCGCCGGTGACGTACGCCGTCTCCGGGGCCATCGTCAGGCCGAAGTTCGAGGGCATCTGGGCGAGGATCCCGTCGATGATGCGGATCAGGTTGGCCTGGGACGGCGAGAGCTGTCCGATGTTCCCGCTGCCGACCAGGCCCGTCTCGATGTCGATGTCGATGCCGTCGAAGTTGTACTTCTTCAGGATCGGGACGATCGTCGCCACGAAGCGGTCGGCCACGGCCGAGGACGACAGGTCGATGCCGGCCGCCGCGCCGCCGATGGAGAGCAGGATCGTCTGCCCGGACGCCTTGGCCGCGCACATCTCGGCGGGCGTGGCCACCTTCACGCCGGCGTCCATGCCGTCCTCCCACAGCGCCGTGCCGTCGGAGCGGATCACGGGGAAGGCCGCGTTGATCACGTTGTAGCCGTGGGCGGCGATGCGGGAATCGGTGATCGGGGTCCAGCCGAAGGGCGGGTGGACCCCGTTCGCCGCCCCGTCCCAGTTCTCCCAGTAGCCCTGGAGCACCTTGCCGGCCGGCTTCGACTTCACCGCGCAGGTGTCGGCGGCGGAGGCGGCGGGCGCGGTGGCGATGCCCAGGGGGATGAGCACGGCCGCGGTGAGCGCGGTGGCGAGCAGGCGTCTGATCATGCGGGGCCTCCCGGTGGGGGTGCGGTGAGGTGACGTAGGCATGACAGTGCGCGTGGTCCAGACCTCCCGTCAATAGGTCTGGACCATTCTGGAGTAGCGTAACAGTGTTGGACTGACAGATATTGAAATCTGTCAGCCGTCATGGCAGAGTGAACGGCATGACGATGCGCACCCGCACCCTCGGAACCACCGGACCCTCCGTCTCCGCCCTCGGCCTCGGCTGCATGGGCATGTCCGCGCTGTACGGCGACGCCGACCGCGCCGAGTCCCTCGCGACGATCCACGCCGCCCTGGACGCCGGCGTGACCCTGCTCGACACCGGCGACTTCTACGCCATGGGGCACAACGAGATGCTCATCGGGGAGGCGCTGCGCAGCGCCCCGGCCGCTCTCCGCGAACAGGCCCTGACCAGCGTCAAGTTCGGCGCCCTGCGCGACCCCGACGGCAACTGGAGCGGCTACGACGGCCGCCCCGCCGCCGTGAAGAACTTCGCCGCCTACTCCCTCCAGCGCCTCGGCGTGGACCACATCGACGTCTACCGGATCGCCCGCCTCGACCCCGAGGTGCCGATCGAGGAGACCGTCGGCGCGATCGCCGAACTGGTCGAGAAGGGGTACGTCCGGCACATCGGCCTCAGCGAGGTCGGCGCCGAGACCATCCGGCGGGCCGCCGCCACCGCCCCGATCGCCGACCTCCAGATCGAGTACTCGCTGATCTCCCGGGGCATCGAGCGGGAGATCCTGCCGACCACCCGCGAACTGGGCATCGGCATCACCGCGTACGGCGTGCTCTCCCGCGGCCTGATCTCCGGCCACTTCACCCGTGACCGGCAGCTGGCCGCCCACGACTTCCGCGCCCACTCGCCGCGCTTCCAGGGCGAGAACCTCCGGCACAACCTGGACCTGGTCGAGGCGCTGCGCACGATCGCCGCGCAGAAGGGGGCGACGGTCGCGCAGACCGCCATCGCCTGGGTGCTCTCCCGCGGCGAGGACATCGTGCCGCTGGTCGGCGCCCGCACCCGCGAACGGCTCGGCGAGTCGCTGGGCGCGCTGGACGTCACCCTGGACGAGGCCGACCTCGCCGCCATCGAGGAGGCCGTCCCGGCGGACGCGGCCGCCGGCGACCGCTACCCGACGGCGCAGCTGGCACACCTCGACAGCGAGCGCTGATCCCGGTGCCGGGTACCGTCTAGGCATGCCACCGACCAGCGAGACCCTGACCGCGGAGCGCATCCTCGAAGCCACCGAGGAGGTGCTGCGCCGCCACGGCCCGGCCAAGGCCACCGTGGTCGACGTGGCCCGCGCGCTCGGCGTCAGCCACGGCAGCGTCTACCGGCACTTCCGCACCAAGGCGGCGCTCCGCGAGGCGGTCACCAAGCGCTGGCTCGACCGCACCTCGCAGCGGCTCGCCGGGATCGTCGACGCCGCGGACCGCACCCCCGAGCAGCGGCTGCGGGACTGGCTCAGCACCCTGTTCGCCGCCAAGCGGCACAAGGCGGGCGACGACCCCGAGCTGTTCGCCACCTACACCGTGCTGACCGACGAACTCGGGGGCGTGGTCCACGAGCACCTGGCCGACCTCACCGGCCAGCTGACCCGGATCATCGCCGCGGGCACCGCATCGGGCGCGTTCCACACCCCCGACCCGTCCGCCACGGCCCGCGCCGTCTTCCACGCCACCGGCCGCTTCCACGACCCCTGCCACGCCCGCGAGTGGACCAGCCCCGGCATCGACGCGGAGTTCGAGGCGGTGGTGGAGCTGCTGGTGAGGGGCTTGAGCAGGGAACCGGGACGGTGACGTACACCCCGCCGGACGACGGGCCCCGGCCCTGACCCCGCCCTCAGCCCTCCACCCCGGTGGCGGTGCGGGCCGCGCCGACCGGCTGGGACGCGGGGGAGCCGCGCTGGCGCAGGCAGACCGAGACGACCTGCGCCTGCCGGCCGTGGACCTCGACGTCCCGTATGGCGCCCCCGTACGGGAGCCGCTCCTCGGGCAGCGGCTGCGCGCACGGGGACCTGGCGGACTGCTCGATCTCCTGCCGGGTCCGCGGGGCGAGCGCCGCGCACCCGTGCACCCGCGCACCCGCGCGGCCCGTCCGCCCGCCGGACGCCCTCCGCGAAGCGCACGGCGGCCCGGGCCGCCGCCGTCTGCCGCTCGCGCGGGGTGGCGCAGCCGGTGAGGCGGACGGCACGGGCGGCCACGGTCGGACCGATGCGCCTCCACGGAAACCGCCTGGCAGCCGCGCCGTGGCCGGGGCGGGCGCCGAGCGTTCGGACCAGCGGAGCCGCACCGATTCGCACGGGGGCGCGCCCCGCTCAGCCGTTCGACCCATGGGGGAGGCCGGCCGGCGGCGGCCGTGTGAGCCTGAAGTCCCAGCATCCACCGAGGAGGACGACGGGCGATGGCAACGGAAGAGACCGCACGAGCCGCTATGCGTGCCACCCCGAGGCACGGGTGGATGACCGAACCGCCGTCCCGGGCGCAGCTCCTGTTCGACGACCCGTATCCGTCCTGCGCACTGGAAGCGGGCAAGTTCTTCCCGGCCACGCAGGGGGGCCTGACGGATCCCGTGCAGCCCGCCGACGTCGCCTGCGACACCCCGCCGCCGGACGGGAAGATCGCCAGTGCGGGCTACCCCCACGGCGGTGCCCCACAGCTGGACGAGGTGCGGGACTGGCCGAAGGTCGAGCTGGTGTCGGGGGCGCGGCAGAAGGTCGTGTGGAGCTTCCGGCAGCGGCACAAGACGCGCCGCTACAACTACTTCGTCACGAGGGAGGACTGGGATCCCGCGCAGCCGCTGTCGCGGGCCCAGTTCGAGCCCGAGCCGTTCGCGCGGCTGGAGCCGAACGGGGACACGCCGTACTGGGAACTGCCGGACCCGCCGGCCCGGGAACCGGTGGAGCACAAGATCACGCTGCCGCAGCGCAAGGGCTACCACGTGATCCTCGGGGTGTGGGAGGTGGCGGACACCGGCGCCGCCTGCTACCAGGTGATCGACGCGCACTTCAGCTGACGCCGGCCGGCCCGGTCGCGGCTCAGCCGGAGAGCCGGGCGCGCAGCAGCTTCTTGTCCGGCTTGCCCGCCGCCGTCAGGGGGATCTCGGGTACGAGGTGCAGGGCGTCGGGAGCGTAGAGGCGCCCCTTGCGAGCGGTGACGAAGTCCCGGATCTCCTCCAGGGAGGGGCGCTGTCCGGGGGCGGGCACCACGGCGGCGTTCACGTGCTCCGCCGACTCCTCGTCCCGGGTGCCGAACACCGCGCACCGGGCGACGGCGGGGTGGCTCAGCAGCAGCTCCTCCAGCTCCGCCGGATAGACGTGGCCGCCGACGACCACGATCATGTCCTTGATCCGGTCCACGATGTAGAGGTAGCCGTCCTCGTCGAGGTAGCCGATGTCACCGGTGTGCACCCAGCCGTCCCGCAGCACCTCGGCGGTCAGGTCCGGCCGCTTCCAGTAGCCGGACATCACGTACGGCGAGCGGACCTGCACCTCGCCCCACCGCCCGGGCGGCAGGGTGGTGCCGTCGGCGTCCCGGACGGCGATCTCCACGTCGGGCAGGGCCCGGCCGACCGTCAGCTGGCCGCCGGGGCCGGTCACCTCCAGGTCCGCGGGGCCCGACTCGGTGATGTGCTGGGCCTCGGCCTGCCCGTACAGGCCGTGCAGCACGGGGCCCAGCGCCTCGGCCGCCTGCCGCATCCTGGCCGGGGACGCGGCGGTGCCGCCGTAGCTGATCCGGCGCAGGCTGGACAGATCGGTGCGGGGCAGGTCCGGGTGGTCCAGCAGCTGGTAGAGCAGCGGCGGCAGCAGCCAGGTGTGGGTGATGCGCTCGCGCTGGATCGCGGCCAGCACGTCCCCGGGCTCGAAACCGTGCCGCAGGACCACCGAGCCGCCCCGGAGCAGGGTCATGTCGGCGAAGATCCCGGCGAGGTGGGCGAGCGAGGTGCAGGCCAGGTAGCGGGACGGCGTGCCCGTGTCGAGGTGCCACCGGTCCAGGCTGAGCCGGTAGGAGCCGTGGCTCATGCGGATGCCCTTGGGGATCCCCGTGGTGCCGCCGGTGTGCCGGATGCACCAGTCGTCGTCCGGCCCCACCCGGCTGCCCATCGGCCGGGCCGGCCGCCGGGCGGCGGGGGTCAGCACGTCCTCGGCGAAGTCGCCGGGCCCCAGGGCGAGCGTTCGGGGCGTGCCGGGGAGCGCCAGCAGCTCCCGCGCCGTGGCGTGCCGCTGGTCGTCCACCAGGAGCAGGGAGCAGTCCACGCTCTCCATGACGCGGGCCATGACCGGCGGGCTCATGCCGTCGTAGAGGGAGACCACCCGGGCGCCGGCCAGATTGGCGGCGTACCGGGCGGCCAGGGCCTCGGCGGTGTTGCCGGTGAGCAGGGTGACCGTGGTGCCGCGGTCCACCCCGCGGTCCGCCAGTTCCGCGCCCAGCCGGTGGACCTGGTCCCGGAACTCCGCGAGGCCGCCCGGCGCCACCTGCCGGGGGTCGAGCATCACCAGGTGCCGGGAGGTGATGGCGCTGCGGCCGTCGGCGGCCTTGGTGAAGTGCCAGCTCCCGCTGTGCCCGAGGAGCACCTTCGGCAGCTTGGTCTGCTTGTAGACGATCCGTTCGCCGAGGCTGCACACCCGGACCGACGTGGTGCGGTGCGTCGTACCGTCGGCGGCCCGCGTCTCCATCTCCATGTGCTGCACGCCCGGCACGTCCTCGGTGACCTCGACGGCCTCGACGTGCGGCAGCCGCTCCGGCCAGGCCGCGCAGTCGTGCACGAAGCGGTACGCGGGCTCCGGCTCCCCGTCGTACTCGATCGTCTCCTCGAAGGAGAAGACCAACTCGTCCACCGGCACGCCCAGTTCGGCGACGTTCTTCAGGGCTTGCAGCTCCGCGGTGCTGTTCTGGTCGAGGATCTCCGTGATCCGCCGCAGGGTTTCCGGGGTGTCCTCGGCGAGGGTGAAGTCGTGCCGGAAGAGGACCCGGGTACGGCGCCCGCCGCCCGCGCCCGTGCCGAGGTCCCGGAACTCCCAGAGTCCGCCCATCGACGCGATGGGCGGGACACTGCGCTCCTGCCGGAAACCGACCGTCAGGTTCTCGGCGTCGAACTGCCGGCGCGAGGACCAGGACGCCACCGCGCCCTTGGCGAAGGCCCAGATCCGGAAGCGCTCCTCGGAGGGGCCGTGCTCCAGCAGGTCGACGTGGACGGTCGGTCCGAAGACCACCGGCCACCGCGAGGCGTCGGCCACCAGATCGTAGACCTCGCTCGCGGGTGCCTCGATCTCGATGCTGTGGGTGACGGACCGACTTTCAGCCATCTTTGATCACCTTTCGCTTCCGCCGGCGCACGCCGGAGCCCGTGCCCCGGCCGGGCACTGCCTGCTTCAGCCTGGCCGCTCGCTCTGGAAGCGTTCTGGAAGGGCGCTGGGCGGACCGGTGGACCCCTTGTCCCGCCTGGCCGAGGGGCCGGCCGGAGGGCGTCCGCTTCACTCGTTGTCCGAACCACCGCCACGCCAGAGACACAACATCTGGTGTCAGCTGTCGCGCTCGGCACAACATGTATGCTCCCACCTGTTTTCGGCGAGACCCTGGACGCCCACCGCACCTCGGCAAGGAGCACCACGTGACCCCGGCAGAGTCACACCCTCACCAGGGTGGCCTGGGTGAGATACGCCTTGTTCCCGGGCCCCGTCTTCTTGCGGATCCGCCGGACGTAGGTGTCCACCGTGTGCGGGCTGATCTGCAGCCGGCGCGCCACCTGCCGCTGGGTCAGCCCGGCCGCGAGATGCCGCAGGACCTGGCGCTCACGCACCGTCAGGCTGACCTGCCGGTCGCCGCCTTCGGCCGCCGGAGTGCCGAGCACGGCCCGGACCGAGGCGATCAGTTCCTGCGGCGAGGGGCGGTCGTCGGGCCCGACCAGGAGCACCTTGGCGTCGGGCACCCTGCGTCCGATGTGCGCGGGAAGCGGGGAGTCGGTGACGACGGCGTCGAGTGGCGGGAGTCCGCGGTCGTCGAGGTCGGGAATGACGGTGATGGCCGGGTCGCTGCTCAGGATCCGGTCCATGGCCCAGCGGATCAGCGGGTGCGCGTGAACCAACCCAACTATGTACGAATCCCCCATTATCGAACACTCCAAGAAAGGCGTAATACATCGAATCCGGCAGCCCCAGACAATAGCTTCAGACGACACCGGAAAACCGATCTTGATCACGCTAACAGCAGGTCAGCGGCACCGCAAGGTTCACGCCAATCTCCCTGGCCAGGTCCGCATTTTTACCGCGCCATTGCTATATGCACAACATATTCAGGGTAATATCCCGAACCCCATGACGGGAAACGTCACCCGTAACGCAATTTCCCGCATATTGCGAATTCATTTCCCGGAATTACCGTCCACAGCTTCTTCACATTTCTAGAGGAGGTACCGTGCAGGCCGACAACCCGCGGCGCTGGCTGACCCTGCCCGTCATCATGTCCGCCTTCTTCATGTACGGATTCGACGCGCAGGTGGTCAATGTCGCGCTTCCGTCGTTACGGCATGATCTGCACGCCGGCGAGGCCGCACTCGAACTCATCGTCGGCGGCTACGTCTTCGTGTACGCGACCGGCCTGGTGACCGGCGGCAGGCTCGGCGACCTGATCGGCTACCGCAAGATGTTCCTGGGCGGCATGACCGCCTTCACCCTGGCCTCCGCCCTCTGTGCCGTGTCGCAGACCCCGTCCCAGCTCGTCGTCAGCCGGCTGCTCCAGGGCTTCGCGGCGGCGGCGATGGTGCCGCAGATGCTGGCGCTGGTCACCGTGATCTTCCCGCCGGCCGAGCGACCGCGCGCCCTGTCCTGGTACGGCGTGACGGCCGGTCTCGCCGGCATCTTCGGCCAGATCTGCGGCGGTCTGCTGCTGGTCGCGGACGTCGCCGGCCTCGGCTGGCGGAACATCTTCCTGGTCAACGTGCCGGTCGGCGCGATCCTGGTGACCCTCGGCCGGCAGCTGCTGCCCCGGACGGCCACGGACAAGCGGCCCCGGCTCGACCTCGTCGGCGTGGCCGGCGTCTCCGGCTCCCTCGGTCTGGCGCTGGTCCCGCTGATCTTCGGGCGCAGCCTCGGCTGGCCCGCGTGGATCTGGATCTTCCTCGTGGCCGCCGTGCCGACCCTGGTCCTCACGGTCCGCTGGGAGCACCGGATCAGCCGGACGGGCGGTCAGCCGCTGCTCGACGTCACGCTGTTCCGCAGCCGTGTCTTCAACATCGGCATGGCGATGAACGCGGCCTTCATGCTCTTCTTCATGAGCATCAGCTTCGTCCTCAGCCTCTTCGTGCAGGACGGGCTCGGCCTCAGCCCGCTGCGGGCCGGCCTGTGCTTCGTTCCGCTGGCGGTCGGCGCCATGGTGACCTCGCTGGTCGGACGGCGCCTCATCGCCTCGTACGGGCTGTGGATCATGACGCTGGGCGCGGCCGTCACCACGGTGAGCGTCCTGGTCGTCGCGGCGGGGCTGCACGTCGTCGGCGACGGCAACGCGGTGCCGGTGCTGCTCGTCGCCCTGACCCTGATGGGCCTGGGCAACGGCCTGATCCTGCCCTCCCTGGTGGGAGTGCCGCTGTCCACCGTCGAACCGGCCCAGGCCGGTGTGGCCTCCGGCATGCTCTCCACGTTCCAGCAGTTCGCGAGCGTCACCGGCCTCGCCTGCGTCGGCACGCTGTTCTTCGCCACGCTGGGCGGCGGCACGGACCGGGGGGCGTACGCGCACGCGGCCGAGGTGTCGGCGTGGGCGGCGTTCGGCATCACCTTCCTGATGACCCTGCTCATCCACGTCATCACCCGGGCGGTGGCCCGCGCCACCGCGCAGCGGCCCGAGCCCGCGCCGGACAAGGACGCGGCCGTGGAGGCCTGACCCGCGGCGCGCAAGGACGCGGCCGCGGAGGCCTGACCCGCGGCGCGCGAAACGGCGAAGCGTCCGCCTCGCACGGGACCCGGAAGCCGTGCGAGGCGGACGCGAGGGGGGATCCGGAGGGTCAGCCGCGCCCGGGCGGCGGTCCCTCGGG
>NZ_MUMF01000109.1 GCF_002155905.1 Streptomyces tricolor
CAGCAGGACCGGCCGGGTAACGAACGGCGGCCGGTCCTGCTGGGCCGGTACGGCGTCGTCGGCCAAGGCGCGGTGCCAACCTGCTGGTGAAGCGAGCGTGCGGCACAGGTGGAGCTGGGGCGGGCGGCGGGTCGTCGGGGCGGGGAGTCGCGCACGAGAGCACGGGGGCGCGCGTTCACCCGTAGAGCGTGCTCCGTGTGTGACGTTCCGCACGCCCGCCCCGGGAACCCCCGGGATTTGGCACCGCGTACCCGGCGTACTGTCACGAACCGCTGCTGGTAGATGGCTTGTGCGGCGGGCGCCCGTCGACATGGGGGTGCGCGGGGAGTTCGCCGATGCGGCACCCCGTGCCTTCCGTTTTTGTGGGAGAGGGACATTGACGTGAGCGCGGGGTGCCCTCCGCCTCAGGTAGAGTCCCGGCCACACACCCCAGAGGTTCACGAACGCTCGTGCCCTCGCGCGAGGACCACGAATTTTGTGGGCCTCCACCACGGGAGCCGTGAAACTCACGGCCCCTTCGGGAATGGGGTGATAGAGCCAGATGACGGAGCAGGAGCAGCCTGAGCAGTCTGAGGTTCACTGCCGTTGCTGTAGCCGTCGGGAGCGGTCGACCGAGACCACCCGGTGGGTGGGGCTGGCGTTCTACATGGTCTACGAGATCGTGAAGAACTGGCCCTGGTAACGCGGAAAGCCCCGACCTGACCGGTCGGGGCCCGCGCTGCACACGGTGCACTGAGGGAGGCCTCACCTGGATGCTTGGCCGGCGTCGGGTGGGGCCTTCCTTCATTTCCGAATGCGGTTACCGCTGCGTACGCAAGCGGATACGGCCATTTGTGATGACCGTCACACCCGGGAGCAGCGGTGCCCCCATCGTGCCCTATGCGGCAGGGGTCGTGCGACAGCTACCGGCATGTCCATCCGCGCAGATCGGACGCACAAAACTGACAACTACCCAGGTGACGGGCGCTTTTCGGTCAACAAAGTGACGTGAATCACACTCCGGATGGGTGAGCAGGCGCACAGACGGACGGCGAGATATGCACCGGTTTGCCGGGGGTTCATCCCGCACGGCGCAGCGGAACCAATGGTTCCGAATGTGAGCGGAGGTACTGTACCGGCAGGGTCTGACAACCGGGGCCTACGAACGCCCGAACGGCTCACCGGGTAGACAGTAGGACACCGCACTGACATACGGTCAGCAACCCGCTCATCAGCCGCCGTCCGCTCACGGCGGCCCCTGCCTTCCGCCACCAAAGCCACGGCGACACCGCGCGGCCACCGGGCGCGCGAGGCCGTCGGCCACGTCCACGTGGCCTCGCGTCGCCGCCCGTCCGTCCCCGGATCCCGGAACCAGGGCGGCCCGCCGCTCGGGGCCGGATCCGGCCCAGGGGAGCGCCCTGCTCGGCCGGCCCCCGCTTCGGGCGGATCCGCCCTGGCGCCTCTACCGTCCGGTGGGCACGGCCCGCGTTCAGTTCGGTCAGTCACGAGACCGCCGAGTAGCGATCCCCTCCCAGGTCACGGGAGGGGATCGTGTCCAAGCCACCGCTGGCCACAGCCGGGCTGGGCCCGATGCGCGACAATCGCGGCGTGCAGATGTCGAAGTTCCCCTCGGTCCGCGCGCTCGACCAGCTGCTCGACGGCCTGGGCACCGGCGCAGCCCGTCGGCGTCAGCTGGACATGGTGCGCGGGGAGCTGGAGCGGGCGCTGGCCCGGGGCGCACTGCCGGTCCGGGCCCGGCGCAGCCTGCAGCGGCTCCTGGAGGAAGAGGCAATTCGCCCGTACGTACGGATCGCAGAGTCTGGGGCCCTGCGGCACCGCCGGGTGGCCGGCGGGTTCCCGCCCACTTCGGAGGCGACCAACGAGATCCGCAGTAAGTGCATCGACCTGCTGCGCGAGGCGCTGGGGATGCCCGCGTTGCGCCTGGGCAGCGGGGAGATCCCGCTGCAGCCCGCACCGGCGGCGGCCACCCTTTCGGCACTGGCCCGACAGCTCGACCAGTACTTGGGCGGCGCCATGTCCCCAGCACAGACCCGGCTGACGGCCCTGCTCGCCGTCCAGCTGGACACCGCGGCGCGCAGCGGGGAGCTGGCCGCGCAGCGCACCACACACCTGGGCGAGGGCCTCGCTGCGGTGTACGTCGAGCGGCGTCCTCAGGGCGGCGGCGCCATCCAGGGGGAGTGGGTGGAGACCTCGGCGCTGACCCGGGCCGCACTGGAGCGCTGGCTGCCGGTGCGCGAGGGCCTGGTGCAGCGCGCCCATGGCACCTCGCGGCTATGGGTGTCGCTCTGGATGAACCACGACGGCGTCCTCGACGACGAAGGTCGCACGGTGATCCGGCCCCCAGGGATGCCGCTGGAGGAGAACGGATTGATCACCTCGTACCGGGTCGGCCGACTGCGGTACGAAGGGCTACGCCAGCTGCTGCCGCTCAAGATGGAGCAGCTGCGGCGCGCGGTTAACGCCGAGCGCCAACGCGCTGCCGCGTAGTCCCTCTTGGGCGCTGCCTGCGGTGCGAGGGCGCCGACTTCCGCGCTGAGCGCCTCACTGCCGGTCAGAAAACAGGAAGCTGCCCAGGTCACGCGGGCGGGCGGGATGCGCCCAGCACGCCACGCTCGCGCAGCTGGGCGATGTGCTCCAGCCCGCCTGGCCGGTGCAGCGGGGTGTTGTCGACGTCGGCCTCGGCGGCGCCGACCCGGCGAGTGGCCTCGGCCCCGGACGGCGCTGCGGTGGAGGCCTGGGGCTGCGGGCCGTGGCCCAGCGGCCGGCGTGCGGTGCTCATGAGCGCTGATCGTACGGACAACCGGCGAGCGCGGGCGAGTTGTCGCTGGGGACGTCGCTGCCGAGCAGGACGGGCACCGGGACGACGGACAGGGTGGCCAAGTTGGCGCTGCGTTCGAGCTGGATGCTCCGTCGGCGCACGTGCCCTCGCTGCTGTTCCTTCTATTCCACCCCGTTGATCTGCATATCAGCCACCGTACTCACACGTGGAAAACCCCGACGGACAGTTCTCCACCGGGGTTTTAGGCGCGGTTCCTGGAGTCTCGCCGGGGTCCTAGAACTCGACGTCCTCCTCGTGGGTAACGACGGCGCCAAAGCGTCCGTGCCACTCGGGGACATCACCGCCGGTGTCGACCCCGACCGTGCAGCTGGGGCCTACTCCGCCGTCGCGGGTCCAGGCGTTCACAGGTCGATGTCTTCCTCATCGTCGCGGTCGCGGTCCTGGGCGCTGTCGGCCGGCGGCGGGCTCGGCTCGAAGCTGCGGGGGTGAGTGGCGTGGTCCAGGCCCCGGGCGGCGAAGCCCTTGTCGCCGTCGCCACGGTGTTCCTTCTCCGCGTCGGCGACCTCGCGGTGGGTGGCGCCAGTCACGTCGACCAGGTGCCGGGCGAGGGCGACCTGCTGCTGGTAGGCGCTGACGTCGGCGCTGGTGACCTGGCCGGAGGCGGTCTTTTCCTCCAGCTCGTCGGCGGTCCGGTCGAGTTGGGCGAGGGCCGGGAGCAGCCCGGCGACCTTTTCCTGGTGGGTGAGGACGGCCGGCTCCTCGGCCTGGGTGTCGCTCACGTGGGGTTGCCCTTCTGTCGGTGACGGGTCTTAGAAGTCGATGTCGAGGTCGTCGTCGGTCTGCGGCGGTGCCGGGCCGGTGTCGGGTTCGTTGCGTACGAGTCGCAGGTGCCGCTCGGGCTTTGCTGCGGGTGCGGGCTCATGGGTGGGATCGGGCGGCCACTCAGCGCCCGTGGGGCCGTGCACGGTCACCTCGCCGGGGTGGACCTCGGCCTGGACGCGGCCTCGGTAGACCAGGGCGCCGCCGTCGAGGAACTGCAGCGCGGGGTGGGTGCGCGGATCGTCGGCCGGCTTCACGGCGTCGCGTTCGGTCAGGGGGTTGGGGTCGACGGTGCGGCCGTCGATGACCAGCCCCTTCGGGGAGACCTCCACGACGTGGCCGCGCCAGTGCCTGATCAGCCGTCCGACGGCGGCGGTGGGCTTCACCGGGCCTGTTCCCCGCGCTCGGCGGCGGTCAGCTCGACCGGGGCCTCGTGGCCGGCGGCCTTGAGCAGGGCGGCCACGCTGAGTTCGTCGCCGGGGGCGACGGCCCGGTTCTCGCGGGCCTCGGTCGCGGCGACCAAGGCCTCGACGGTCCTGCTGATCGCCTCGACGCGGGCCACTTCGGTGCGGTGGTCCCACTGGCGTTCGGCGACACGGGTCTGGCCCTTGACCATGGCGAGGGCTACTTGGGTGCGGCCCTCGGTCTCCGCCATGACCCGCTCGTGGCGCTGCTCGCGCTCCAGGCGGCGGTCACTGCGCCACAGCGGGGCGCACACGGCGTAGACGGCGGCGGTGCTGACCAGCCACAGCAGGGCGCGCAGCGACCAGATCGGTGTCCAGGCGGCCACGCCCAGCAGGGCGAGGGTCCCGCCGGCCGCGAACGCCACCCGGGTGGTCTCCGCCTCGCCGTTCTGCTTGGCGGCCGAAACAGTGCCCGCTGCGGCGGCGAGGGCGGCCAGCGCTCCGCTGATCCACAGCGGCTGGGTCGAGCCGTCGGGCAGCTGCTCGTGCCAGCCCCACGCCAGCGCCGTCGCCGCGGTGGTGACCAGTCCGGGGGCGATGCGTCCGACGTGCTCCCACAGCAGTCGGGCGACGGACCTCACCGGCGGCAGGGGCTCGACGCTGGGCAGGTAGGGGGCGGTGATCTGGTGCTCGCGGCTGATCAGGTAGGCGGTCGGGTCGAAGGGGGTGGGCTCGTTCATGGAGTCACATCTCCATCTCGTTCTGGTGGTCGGGGAGTTCGGGGGAGTGGCTGGGAGCTGCTGGGGCGGGCTCCTTGTCGCTGGCCAGCTCCGGATCGCGCTCGGCGTGCTGGATGCGCTGGTGATCGGCGTGGACCGGCTGCAGGGCCTGTTGGGCGTGGCCGACCAGTGCGCTGGGGGCGAGGCCCGGGTGGCGGGCGTAGTTGCGCAGGTCGTGACCGGCTGCGTCGAGCCGGTCGAGGGCGGCGGTGTGCAGCACCCGCTCTGCGGTGTGGGCTGCGATGCCGCCCATGCCGCCCTGCTCCAGCTCGGCGAGGATCTGGTCGCTGAGGGTGGGCCCGGGATGGCGCTGGGCCTCCCATGCGACGGTCAGCGGGTCGATGGGCGCATGACGCTCGCCGAGCGTGCACATGGCGCGGTATGCGACGGCCAGTTGCGGGTGAGAGAAGTCCTGCGCTTGCAGACGGCCGGTGACCTCGGGAAGCTGGCGGGGCTCGTAGAGCAGGGAGGCCACCGTCTCGCCCTCGGCTTGCAGATCGGTGCGGGCCCGCTCGGTGCGGGGCACCGGGGTGATCGACTCCTCGGGCTGGGTGTCGAGCAGGTTCCGCACGGTCTCCGGCGCGGCCCTCCAGGCGGCGTCCAGCTGGGCAAGCCGCCGGCCAGTCCTGTCCGCCTGCTCCAGCGCCTTGAGCGCCTGGTCGACCTCGGCCTGCCGGGCGGTGTCGCGCAGTTGCTCACCGGCGTGCTCGACCGCCCTATGGATAGCGGCCTCCAGCACCATCCCGCCGTACAGCGGGGCGGTGCGCGGGTTGGGGCAGACGCTGGAGTTGGCCAAGTGGGAGATCCTGGCGGGGCTGAGCAGGTGCCGGATGCCGGGGTCCTCGATCTTCGCCACCGCCGCGGTGACGGCGGCCGGGATGTCGGTCGGGGCGACCTTGGAGAAGTCGAGCGACTGCAGCGTCTGCCACAGGGCGGCGTAGTCCGGCCGGGAGAAGGTTGCCGGCGGTATCCAGCGCATCGAGGGCAGCGCCTCGGGGCGATGCAGCATCGCCCCGAGCAGCGCTTCCTCCGCCTTGCGGGTCAGCCGCACGGCGGCACCTCCGCGGCATCGGCCCGCTCGGCAAGCACACGCGCGTGGCACGGGTCGCCCTCGCGGCACCAGCAGCCCAGCCGATGGCCCCTGAGCTTGGGTAACTCCCGTGCAACCAGCTCCCGGTGGGAATCCAGCCACGCCTCGTAGCGGGCGACGACCTCCTCAGCGGTGCCGTGCTTGCCCACTCGGTAGGGGTTGGCGAGCGGGTGGCCGTGCAGGCGCCACCCGCCCTGGTACATCGGGCGGCCGACGTAGACGACGCCCTGAATCTCGGGGTCGTCGCGGCGGCCCTTGAGGCACACCACGGTGGTGGGACCGGTCACGGCCGGCTGCTCGGCGCTGATGGCCAGCTCTTGGCCGAAGAGGTCGAGTTGGCGCCCGCCGTTCATCTCCGGGTCGAATGGCTTCGGCGTCATGCTGCCTCCGCCCGGTGCAGGGCGGCACGCAGCAGGGATCCGATCCAGGTACCGACCGGCGGGGGGACGGCGTTGCCGAACCCGTCGACCTGGTTACGGGCGGAGCCCCAGACGGTGAAGGTGCCGCGGTAGTCGTTGAAGTCGACGTCGAAGCCGCAGCCGCGGCCGATCTCGTGCGCCTTCATCATCCGGTAGAAGCAGTCTTCCAACGGAATTTCGGCGAGCGTCGCCTGCCACTGGGCCATGAGCAGCGCGGTGGTGTCGCGTGAGGTGAGGGTGCCGAGCGGATCCGTGACCGGGCGAGCCGCGGTCTCGTTCCCGGTCGGGCCGTTCTGCTCGTACCAGCCGGCGGCCGTCAGCACTGCGGGGATCTGCTCCGAGGTGAAGGTGGGCATGGCCTCGCTGTGCAGCGCGGGCAGCGTGTTCTTCCGGTACGGGATGACACCGGAGGACAGCACGGCGAGGGTCTCCGACCCGACCTGGGTGGGCAGCGGTTCCCATGCGCCGCGCGGGCTGCCCTGGAAGTTGTCCACCGCGAGCGCCATCGCCGGTGCGGGCAGACCGTCAGCGGCGTCCTGGGTCCACCGCGGCTGGATGACCGGGCCGGTCGACAGGATCGCGGTCTCCTGCTGGCTGGTCTGCGTCGCCATGGGCTGCAGCAGGAGCCGCTCCGAGCCGTGCACGCCCTTCGCCGGCATGAGGATCGCCGGGAAGTCGGCGAAGCGCTGGCGGCACCGTTCCGCGCGTTCCATGGACGACTTCGCGAGCGGCCCGACGAAGCCGTCCTTGTACGTCCGAAGCGGCTTGTCGCCGATGCGTGTGCCCAGGTCGGTGAGGTCGAGCGCGGCCAGCGACGGTGTCATCGGCGGGACGACGGGGCGGCGGCAGGACGGGCAGCGGTATTCGTACTGCTTGCCGTACATCACCGTGCCGGTCGGCGGGATGCCGGTCTTCCACGTCCACACTGCCTCGACGTCCTTGTCGCAGTGTCCGCAGTGCGACACGGGCCGGTGCTCCAGGTCGGGCATCGGCAGGGACTTGTCGACGAACACCCAGTAGCCGCGGTCCCGGGACTGGGGGACTCCGAAGAACTGGCTGTTCAGGTACAGGACCTTGTGGTTGTAGCCGAGCAGGTCGAACTGCTTGAGCCACCACCTGTACGTGCTGCCGTCCCCGACCTTCGGGCGGCCCGGCAGCGCGTTCCCCCACGAGGTGAGCTGGGTGGTGCACTCGACCAGGATCAGCCGGGGGTGGTGCTTTTCGGCGTACTGCAGGACGCAGTTCGCGGTGGCCCGGTCCCGCTCGGACCTGGTCACGCGCGCCTCGTAGTCGGGGTCCTCCAGCTCGAACAGTGTCAGGCCCTGCTCGTACGCCCTGACCGTGTTGGCGAGTGAGTGGTTGACGCAGCTCACGCCTGCGGTCAGAAGGTCAGCGGGGGGAAGATCCCGGGCGGAGTGGTAGTCGGCGGCCTCGGGGTCGACCAGGTCGGCGATCCAGTGTTCGGCGTGCGGGTGGTTCGCCTCGTGGACCTCGACCTTGTAGGGGTTGTGGTTCGCGGCCATGATCGTGGTGAACCCGGCGTCCTCGACGGCCTTGGTGAGCCCGCCGAAGCCGCTGAAGAGGTCGACGGCAACGTGGTCGTCGTGTCGGAAGCGTCGACGCCTCACGGCCGGCCGGTGGGTGGCGGTGCGAGGCTTCCTGCTGGTCGTTCGAGTCATCAGACCAGCCCCCGGAGCGCGCGGAAGATGCTGATGAGCACGATGGCGGTGACGAAGGCGGTGATTACCGTTCCCCGGCCGCTGGCGGCGAGGACCTTGCCCAGCTGCAGCGGCACCTTGGCGGCCACGGTGACGATGGTGGCCACATAGGTGAGGAACGCGGCGCCGATGGTGTTCCCGATGCCGGTACCGGTGTACGTGGCCAACAGGGCGGCCAGCGCGCCGGCGAGGACGGCAACCAGGGCGGTGACCCGCTCGGCGGTGAAGCTCTCGGTGGCCTTCATCGGGTCACCGCCAGCCGCGGGGCGGGGACGTAGGTCTGGAAGTCGGTGGCCTCGACGGCGCGCAGGCAGGCCCGCATGTGGGCGGCGGCGGTCTCGGGGTGCTCGCCGTACTCGTAGGCGACCTCGGCGACCGCCTTGGCGGCGCCCTCGGGGCCCAGCCGCGCGGCGGTCTGGTGGATCAGCTCGCGGGTGCGGGCCGGGTTCTTGGCGAACTCCGCCTGGGGGGCCTGGGAGACGAACAGGAACGTGGCGAGCGTCGTGGTGACGCGCGAGGTGGAACGCACAGCAGCCTCCGGTGAGGGAGAAGAAGAGAAGGGGATCCGGCTCGGCCCCGGGCGGGGCGGGTCGCTCATCCGCCCGGGGCGAGGTGGGGAAATGTCAGCCGTTGCCCTGCTTGAGGGCGGCCCGCTGGGCGGCGGCGCGCTCGGCGGCCTCGGCGGCCTCCTGAGCGCGGCGCAGCGCCTCGCTGGCGGCGGGGTCCTGGATGACGGCGGTGACGCCGATGGAGGCGGTCACGGCGGTCAGCCGACCAGCAGCACGGTGCGCGAGTGCGGGCGCGCGGGCTCCGGGGAGTCCTGCCGGCCGTCCCGCTCGTGCGGGGTCGGGCGCATGGGCAGCTGGGGCCTGTCCTCGGCGTGCACGGGGTTGTCGCAGGTGACGATGCCGTGGCCGGTGACGACGCTCTCGAAGTCGCGGCAGTCGCGGCACTTCGGGCCGATCCGCCCGACGACCGCGAGGCGCGGGCCGGTGACGACCGGCAGGGCCTGGATGCCCTCGGGGGTCAGACGCAGGGCGGGCAGGTCGTCGACCTGGACCGTGGCGCCGGGGATGAGGCTGGTGCTGAGAGACTGGTTCACGGAGATCCCTCCAAGTCAGGGGTGTCCCAATCCGGAAGGCGGTCCTACGCGCCTGTCCGGGGCGGCCGGCGGCGGCAACCGCTGGCCAGGGAGAGGGTCGGTGGCCGGCAAGCCCCGGCCCTCTCCCGTGCTCGCAGAACCAACATAACCCCCAAACCCTTGAACTTCAAGACTCTTGAAGTCTTGGAGTTTTGAAGTTAGGTTGATCTCGACACCTAATGAAGGGAGTGGCGGATGGGACTCGCCCCGGTCCGCGAACGGTCCCCGGTACGGCGCACGGTGCCGTTGCCGCGGACACATAACCTCTTGGAGTCCATGACTTCACGACCCCAAGGGGGAGCACAAATGGCGGGCAGCACGGCGAAGCGCAAGGGCGGGCAGGCGGAGGAGCGGCCCAAGTGGGTGCCGTTGCGCGAGGACCAGCACAGCGAGCTGTCCACCATCGCGCGGGAGCTGATGCTCGCCCGGTCCGTGAAGACGGAGCGGATCACGGAGAACACGGTGATCCGGGTGGCCGTCGACCTGATGATCCGGCATCCGGAGCTGCTGGTTGGCGACACGGAGGATGACCTGCGCACGAACATGCTCGACCGGTTCGAGCAGCTGCTGCAGCGGGAGCGGGAACTGCTGGCCGGCGGCGCGGGAGAGGACCCGGGGGACAGCCAGTGACCTCAGCAGCAGCCAACCACACCATCGACTGGCGGGGCGCGGCCGAACGGCTCGTCAACGACACACCCACCTGGGCCCTGGCCGTCATCGGCGGCGCCGTGCTCATCACGGTGCTGGTCGTCGGCTACCTGGCGGTGTCCCGGCTCAGCAGCCAGAAGACGGAGCGGGAGCGCTACCGGCGCGAGGCCCTCGCGCTGGCGAAGGAAGAGGGCCAGCCCGCGCCGGCGGAGCCGCTGCGCATGGACCCCAAGCCTCTGCTGGGCGGTATCGCGGTCAGTCTCTACGGCCTGTGGGGCTTCGCCACCGGAACGCTCAACCTGCCGACGCTCTTTGCCGTCGGCTTCGTGTCGATGTTCGACGTCCTGGAACTGCGGCTGTTCTCGCTGATGTACAAGTCGGCGGACCCGAGCAAGGGCTGGACTCCGCAGCTGCGGCTGCTGCAGGCCACGGCCTGGGGCTTCGTCGCGGCGTCCGCCATCGCCAACATCGCGCACGCTCCGAACGCCATCGCGGCGCCGTTCATGGCGCTCATGCCGATTGGCGCGGCCTGGGTCATCGAGCTGGACCTGCGCCGGGCGCTGGCGGGCAAGGAAGCGGAGGAGAGGCCGCAGCAAGGCACGAAGCCCGGCCCGTTCCGGCTGGCCGGTCTGCTCTGGCGGCGCCTGTGGGCCTGGGGCTTCCGCAAGGCGGGCCTGGACGTCAACGACCGGGCGGACGAGATGGTCCGCCGCGCCCGTGCCCGTGACGCTGCGGACGCCTCGTACGAACTGCGCAAGGCGCTCCAGGAGAAGGCGCAGCTGGAGGCGGTCGTCGGCAGTGCCCCGCTGACCCGTGGCCGGGGCAAGGTCTCGGAGGAGCAGAAGCGGCTCGACACGCTGAACCGGGCGCTGGAGAGGAAGATCCGGCCCAAGGCACAGGCGGCCCTGGAGCTGGCGGACACGCAGGACCCGGAGCAGGGCCTGCAGCTCATGCAGCGCATGGCCTGGCTGACCCGGGCGGACGACGTCGCACTGCTCGACTACGGCCCCGACAGCCGCGCCATGGAGCTGCTGGAGGAGCTGAACATCGCGGCGAACGCCGACTTTGTGAAGTCCCGCAAGCGGGCGCAGGAAGCGGACCAGCGGGCGGCGGAGGCGGAGGAGATCCGGCTCAACGCCGAAAGGGCGGTCCAGGAAGCCGCGGAGAAGCTGGCGGCCGTGGAGAAGGTGTTGGAGGAGACCCGCAAGCAAGCCGAAGAGGCGCAGAAGCAGGCGGCGGCCGAACGGGAGGCGGAGGAGAACCGGCTCAAGGCGCTTCGCGAGGAGCGGGCGCTGCTGGAGTCCAGCGACGCCACGGCGGCACAGCTCTACCAGAAGACGGCTCAGGAGCTGGACAGGCTCAAGGGCCAGCTGGCCGGGCTCGAAGAGGAGCGCGGCAGGCTCAGCACGGCCTACGAGCAGGTGCAGCAGCAGGCCAAGGACGCCATCGAGCAGGCGCTGCGGCTGGCAGGCGAGCAGCGGGAGCTGACGGTCCGGCTGGAGACTCTGCAGGCGGAGCGGGCGCGGTTCGAGACGGAGGCCACCGACGCGCAGAAGGAAGCGCAGGAAGCCCGTGCCGAAGCGGAGGAAGCCCGGCGGGAGCTGGTGCGACTGCAGGGCCAGCTGAGCGCGCTGCAGGAAGTGCAGCGGTCGGTCCCAGCGCGGGTGCCGACCAGTGCTCGGGTGCAGGCCACCGTGGACGACGACTCGAAGAGGACCCGCGAGCAGATCCGCGCGGTGCTGGAGACGCTGACCGCGGAGCAGCGGGCTTCGTCGCAGCGAGAGCTGGCGGCTCTGATCGAGCCGCATGTGCCGGTCAAGGCGGACTCCATCCGCCGGCACCTGCGGGCAATCGCCCGGGAGAACCAGCCCAACGTGCCGGGGCAACGGCCGGGCGACGACGAAGACGACGACGAGTGAACCGGGGAGCCTCCGGACTCTCTCCACAGGCCGGCTTCCCCACGACGTGCCAGACCCAACTGTCCGGTCTGGAGGGCAATCTGCCCAGGTCCTCCCGCCAGGCGGGAAGCCGCGCACCTCTGCGCGACAGGACCGCAACGAACGGTGAAAACCGTGCCGTACTTGGCAGTGCAGCGACGTATACAGACAGGAGTGGCCCCGGTGGCGCATGAAGAGCTTGGCGGCTACTGCACCACCGGGGCACCGACGAAGGGAACCTTCGTGAACGACAACAGTAAGGCCCGTGACCTGATCAACTCCGACCAGTCTGCGAACATCGACCTCACGGTGGCAGGGAAGCGCTGGAAGCCCAGGATCGTGCTCTCCACGTACTCGGTCCTCTCCCGCCCCACGCTGCGGCTGACGGCCCTGACCGTGCCGGCCAGCCTGCTCGCAGCCGAGACGACGACACAGGACACCAACACGGGCGGGCTGTTGGACACCGTCTTCGGGGGCCTGGTCGACACCCTCGGGGCACTGTTCGAGCAGCAGCCGCTCCTCGTGCCAGCCCTGGCCGTCGGCCTGGCCGGAGCCGGATACCTAAAATTCAAAGGCGACCTCAACTTCACCCGCGATGCCCACGGGTTCGCCCCCGAGGACCAGCTGCGCAAGGCACTCGGCGCCCGTCAGCTGGTCAAAAGGCGCAACGTGCTGCGCCCCAGTCTGGCCAACGTCCCGGCCCGCAAGGTCGACACCAACGCAGTCGGCACCTACCTGGGCAAGGACCGCCGAACGGGCCTGCACCTCTACATGGCCATCGAGGACAGCTCCGTGATGGTCGCCCCGCCCGGCGCGGGCAAGACGGCGAAGCTCGCCAACTGGATCATCGACGCCCCGGGCGCGGTCCTGGCGACGTCGGTGAAGGTGGACATCGTCGATCTGACGGAGAAGCTCCGCACGCGGGTCGGACGCATCCTGATCTGGAACCCCCAGGGCATCGGCGGGCGGGCCTCCAACGTGGCCTGGGACCCGGTGATCGGCTGCTCCGACCCGGAGCACGGCGTCGAGCGGGCCATGCGCCGCGCCAACTATCTGCTGGACGGCTCCGACGCCACCAAGGGGGTGGAGAACCGCAACTTCTGGGAGACGGCCAGCTACTCGGTGCTCAAGGCGTTCTTGTGGGCGGCCGACGCGGAGGGTCTGACCCTTCTGGACGTAGCCCGCTGGTCCAAGAGCTTCCGCAACCAGGAAGCCATCGGCATCCTGGAAAAGTACGAGCACCCCGACCCGTCCAATCCCCGCCGGCCCGTCGCCCCACGAGGCTGGAAGGACGACCTGATCCAGGTGCAGAGGGTCGAGGGCAAGCCGACCACCGGTGAGAACGTCTTCGGCACGCTGTCCAAAACGTTCATGTTCCTCGACACCCCGCAGATCCAGCAGGTCATTGAGGACGCGCACAAGGGCGGAGGCCTCTTCGACATCCGCGGCTACCTGCAGTCGCAGGACACCCTGTACCTGCTCGGCCGTGACACCGGCCGGGGCGGCATCGGCCCGTTGTTCAGCTGCCTGACGGGCGAGATCTACGAAGCGGCCCGGAAGCTGGCGGCCCTGCAGCGCGGTGGGCGGCTGGACCCGCCGTGGTCGCTGATCCTCGACGAAGCGGCCCTCATCTGCTCGGTCCCGCTGGAGAAGTGGACGGCGGACAGCCGCGGCCTGGGCATCCCGATCCACGCTGTGTTCCAGTCGCGCTCGCAGATCCGGGACCGCTACGGCCGTGAGGCGGCGAGGACCATCTGGACCAACATGGTCAAGCTCGTGCTGGGCGGCCTGGCCGACGAAGAGGACCTCAAGGGCCTGTCGGAGCTGTGCGGCCGGCACAAGGAGAAGCGGGAGTCCCACTCGTCCTCCCCGGGCCCGGACGGCACGATGCGCCAGTCCTCCTCGTACACCTGGGTCGAGGTCGACACCATGACCCCGGCGGACATCATGAACTTGGAGCCGGGCGAGATCCTGGTCCTGCGCCGTAACCTCGGCGGCCCGGTCGTCGTGCGCTACACCCCGGTGTGGGACCGCAAGGACGTCAAGGCCATGGACAAGCTGGAGAAGAAGGCGGCCAAGTCGGCGCTGAAGAACCGGCTGCGCAAGGACTCCACGGTGCCCTCCTACGCGCCGCCCACGGATACGGTGCTCGTCGAGGACCCGGCGGACCTGTGGGCGCCGCCGGAGCCTGCCAGCCCGTGGGCGCCCTCGGCCCCGTCCACGGACCCCAGCCCCTGGACGGCGGACCCGGCTGCCAGCGGCTGGGTCTCCGGCCCACTGCCCGGCCCGCGTAGCCATCTGCAGGTCGTGCGCGGCGAGGTGGTCCCGCCGGTGCCGCCCATGCCGGAGCACCCGCCGGTGTTCCCGGACCAGCCGGACTTCGCCCCGACCCGGCACCTGGAGCAGGTCCCCGTGCAGCCGGAGCCGGCGGAGGAGCGGCCGGCCGCGCCTGTGCCGCTGCGCAAGACGGGCACCGACGACACCGAAGCCACCGCCTCCGACCCGTACGTCTACGAAGACGATGACGACCTGGGCGGCCTGTGATGGCGGAGATGAAGCTCGACCCGATGGAGATGCTGCTGCGGCTGACGGGTGACCTGTCGGCCGTACGCACCCGCCTGCAGGAGCTGGAGGACCAGAGGCTCGGCGAGGCGCTGGATGGCCTCGACACGAAGGTGGGCCAGCTCAAGGAGACGCTGGCCGCGGTGGTGGAAGCCGTCCGGCAGATCCGGGAAGACCCGCAGGAAGAAGAAGAGGCGCCCGACTGGCCCGGCACCACGCCGAACTGGATGGACGACCTCGACCAGGAGCAGGCCCGCATCCTGTGGGACTGGCTCACGGAGTGGTGCCAGAACAAGCTGTGGCCCTTCTACGCCCAGCACGTGTGGAAGCCCTGCTGGTACAAGCACCCGCGGCTGCGTATCGAGCTGACCTCCCTGTGCGCGAACTGGCACTGGTCGTACACCAAGGGAGCACCGCCCACCCGGGTCTCGGAGTGGCACGCCCGGTGGTGGCCGCACGTCGAGAGGGTCCTCAAGGAAGAGTTGAAGAACTGCGGGATGCCCCGCGACGACCTCAAGCGGCCCAAGCACCCGGTGCCGGTGCCGATCCGGGCCACGGAGGCTGAGCCCAATCCGCCCGCGCCTCCGTTCACCGAAGAGGACTTCGCCGACCCCGGCTTCCTCACGGCCATCGAGAAGGACATCGCCCGGCGCCGGCCGCCGGACAGCGACGCCGACTGAGCCCAGCAGCCACCACGCGGAGGGGGAGTCACCCAAATTTGGGTGACTCCC
>NZ_MUMF01001077.1 GCF_002155905.1 Streptomyces tricolor
GGCCCGTCCGGCGCACCGTCACCTCGCGGCCGTCGGCCGACCGGACGGTGACCGGCAGGCGCGGCTGCGGGGTGTCCGGCAGCGGCTCCACGCGGTCGGCGGCGGCCGTCGTGCCCGGGGTGCCGGCGCCACCGGCCGCCTCGGGGGAGCCGCCGCAGCCGGTGGCGCCGGCACCCCGGGCACGACGGCCGCCGCCGACCGCGTGGAGCCGCTGCCGGACACCCCGCAGCCGCGCCTGCCGGTCACCGTCCGGTCGGCCGACGGCCGCGAGGTGACGGTGCGCCGGACGGGCCGGATCGTCCCGCTCTCCGGCGGCCTCAGCGAGATCGTGTTCACGCTCGGGCTGGGCCGCCGGGTCGTCGCCCGGGACATCACCGCCACCTTCCAGCAGGCGGCGAAGCTGCCGGTGGTCACCCGCAACCACGACGTCTCCGCCGAGAGCGTGCTGTCCCTGAAGCCCGATCTGGTCCTCGCCGAGCAGACGACCGGCCCGGCGGAGGCCATGGACCAGATCCGCGCGGCCGGCGTCCCGGTCNNTGCGCGGCTCGGCCTCCGTCTACCTCATCGGCGGCGCGGACTCGGGCGCGACCTCGCTGCTGGAGGCCGCCGGGGCGGTGGACGCCGGGGCCGCGTCGGGGCTGACGAAGGACTTCACCGCCCTCACCAGCGAGGCACTCGCCCAGGCCGCGCCGGACGCCGTCCTGGTGATGAGCAAGGGACTGCGGTCCGTGGGCGGCGTCGACGGCCTGCTGAAGATCCCGGGCGTCGCCCAGACCCCGGCCGGCCTGGACCGCAGGGTCGTGTCGGTCGAGGACGGGGTGCTGCTGAACTACGGGCCGCGCACCGAC
>NZ_MUMF01001078.1 GCF_002155905.1 Streptomyces tricolor
CGGGACCGTGCCGGAGACGGCGCCCGGAGCGGCCGAGCTGGGGCCGCCCGCGCGGCTGTGGCCGTCGCTGGCCGCCGTCTACCGGGCGCAGCTGTCCCGGGCCCGGGTGGCGCGGATCCCGCTGCTGTTCGTGGCGACGTTCCAGTCCGTCGGCATCGCCGTGATGATGCGCGGCGTCGTGGACAGCGGCCATGAGGCCCAGTCCGTGGTGGCCGGCTCCTCCGTGCTGGTCGTCGCGTACGTCGCGCTGAACCTGCTCTCGCAGTACTTCGGGCAGCTGCGGGCCAGCGGCGGACTCGACCACTACGCCACGCTGCCGGTGCCGCCGGCGNNGCGCGGCCTGCGGACTGCTCGCGCCCCGGCCGGAGCTGGCCACGCTGCTCGGCCAGCTGGGCATGTCGGCGGCGCTGCTGCTGGGGGTGCTGCCGGCCGACCGGATGCCGGAGGTCGTACGGCTGGCCCGTGATCTGCTGCCGTCGACCTACGGCGTGGAGGCGTACGCGCGGACCTTCGGGGCACACCCCGACTGGGCCGTCGTCTTTGCTGACCTGGGGGTGTG
>NZ_MUMF01001079.1 GCF_002155905.1 Streptomyces tricolor
CGTCGACGCGGTCACCGGCAAGGCCGGTCAGGAGCAGGCCAAGCCGGACCAGGACCCCGACGACAAGCGCGAGCTGGCGGACCGGCTGGAGAAGGCCACCGTCACCCCGCAACAGGCCGCACAGACCGCCACGGACAAGACCAAGGGCACCGTCAGCGCCGTCGAACTGGACGACTCCGACGGCGGCACGCCGAAGTGGTCCGTCGACGTCGTGACGACCGACGACTGGAACAAGACGACCTACGACATCGACGCGTCCGACCGCAAGATCCTGCGGGAGCACGTCGACCGCGACTGACGGCCGCCGCACTCCGTCGAGCGGTCCACGGCATCCCGCTGCCCGGGCGCTCCGCCGTGAGCGCCCGGGCAGCGGGCCGTCCGCCGGACCGGGGTTCCTACACCCGCTGCCACAGCGCCGGCGTGTTCGGCGGCTCCCAGCCGGGCTGGGCCTGGTGGCTCTGCAGGCAGCGATAACCGGCACCGCCGTACGTCACCGTGTCGCCCGCCTGGTAGACGGTGCCCGCGGACCAGGTGCCGCCCGGCTCACCCGGGTCACCGGGGTCGCCGGGGTCGCCGGGGCCGGTCGTGGTCGTCTTCAGGGTGAGGCCGTAGGACTGGAGGATCGGGTTGATCGGCTGGAAGAACGTCGTACC
>NZ_MUMF01001080.1 GCF_002155905.1 Streptomyces tricolor
CCAGCAGGGCCAGCTCGGTGTGCCGGGCCCGCCAGGGCCGGTGGGCGAGCCCGCCGAAGGCGACGCCGACCTGGTCGACGACGCCGTCCGCGACCCGCAGCATGACGGCCACGGAGGCGAGGGCGAAGGCGTACGACGCCCGGTCCCGGGCCTTGCGGTAGGCGGACGGGACGCCGGCGGTGGCGGCCGGGAGCAGCACGCCGGTGATCAGTTCGCCGGGGCGGATCCAGGTGTCCCGTTCGGGGTGCTCGCCGGGCAGCCGGTGGAAGTCGGCCGCCGGGAGGCGCCGGCTGCCCTCGGGGCCGTACAGCTCGACCTGGGCGTCCAGGGCGGCGAGGGCGACGGCCATGTCGGAGGGGTGGGTGGCGATGCACTGCTCGGAGTGGCCGAGGACGGCGTGGTCGCGGTGGACGCCGTCGCGGGCGCCGCAGCCGCTGCCCCTACTTCCAGGACCTGGACAAACCCTGCAACAAGCGGGACCCGGGCAGCGGGTGCG
>NZ_MUMF01001081.1 GCF_002155905.1 Streptomyces tricolor
AGGACATCGACCTGGACGCCTCGGTCATCGCCTACGGCCCGCAGCGCAACCACATCGACAGCTGCTACTTCGGCAAGCTGACGATCCTCAAGGGCGCCGTCCGGCACTCCGGGGACAACCTGACCGGCGAGGGCGGGGGCGACGACGAGGTCATCACGGTCGACCTCGGCCGGCTGCCGCAGGAGGTCACCGGTCTGGTCTTCACGGTCAACTCCTTCTCCGGCCAGAAGTTCACCGAGGTCGCCAAGGCCTACTGCCGCCTGCTCGACGCGACCACCGGCGAGGAACTGGTCCGCTTCGACCTCACCGGCGCGGAGCCCCAGACGGGCGTCATGATGGCCAAGCTCATCCGCCAGTTCTCCGGCGAGTGGGACATGACGGCGATGGGCGACTTCGTGAAGGCGCGGACGGTACGGAACATGGTCGAGCCGGGGGCTCGCGCCCTGTAGCCGACTGCCGCTGCGCGGGCAGCCGGGCCGCTCGGGGCGGCACGGGTGCCCGCGCAGCGGCAGTCGGC
>NZ_MUMF01001082.1 GCF_002155905.1 Streptomyces tricolor
GTCCAGGGCGGCCACGCGCAACGCGCCCGCCGTGGCCGCCCTGGACCGGTACGCGGCCGAGCACGGCGTGTCGCTGCACGCGGTGGAACTCGACGTGCTCCACCAGGAGTCCGCGGACGCGGCCGTCGCCCGGGTGCTGGCCGCCGAGGGCCGCCTGGACGTGGTGGTGCACAACGCGGGCCACATGGTCAGCGGCCCCGCCGAGGCGTTCACCCCGCAGCAGCTGGCGGACCTGTACGACGTCAACGTGCTCGGCGCCCAGCGGGTCAACCGGGCCGCGCTGCCCCACCTGCGGGAGCGGGGCGAGGGTCTGCTGGTGTGGATCGGCAGCTCCAGCACCCGGGGCGGCTGCCCGCCGTTCCTGGCGCCGTACTTCGCCGCCAAGGCCGCGATGGACGCGCTGGCGGTGAGCTACGCCGCCGAGCTGATCCGGTTCGGCATCGACACCGCGATCGTCGTGCCCGGCGCGTTCACCTCGGGCACGAACCACTTCGCGCACGCGGGCACGCCCGCGGACACCGAGCGGGCCGCCGCCTACGACGAGCGCTACGGCGCCCTGCTCGCCGGTCTCGACCAGCGGCTGGCGGCGCTGATCCCGCCGGAGGCAGACGCGGCCGAGGTCGCCGAGGCCGTCGTCCGCCTGGTGGACCTGCCCGCCGGCGCCCGGCCGCTGCGCACCCACGTGGATCCGAGCCGGGACGGCAGCGAGGTGGTCTCCGCGGTCGCCGACCGCGTCCGCGCCGAGTTCTTCCGCCGCGCAGGCCTGGAGGACCTGCTCACGGCCGGCAGTTCGCTCTGATCGACCGCACGGACACGGTGGGCGGGCCGTCGGCGGCGGTATTGACATGAACCTGCGTCAACCCCGAGGCTGCGTGCGTGAAGTTGCTCGAATCGTGCTTGTTTCAAGCGTCTATGAGCAACACCGCGTAAGAACAGTCAGTCCGCGAGGATGCGAGGGGAGCTGTTCCGCCGTGCGAAGACTCCGACACCGTGTGCCGTGGCCGGCC
>NZ_MUMF01001083.1 GCF_002155905.1 Streptomyces tricolor
CGGTCGGCGCGCATCTGCTTCTCCATCGAGTCCTGGATGGAGGTGGGCGGCTCGATGGCCTTCAGTTCGACGCGGTTGACGCGGATGCCCCACTTGCCGGTGGCCTCGTCGAGGACGCCGCGCAGGGCCGCGTTGATCTCCTCGCGGGAGGTCAGGGTCCGTTCGAGGTCCATGCCGCCGATGATGTTGCGGAGGGTGGTGACCGTGAGCTGCTCGATCGCCTGGATGTAGCTGGCGACCTCGTAGGTGGCGGCCCGGGCGTCGGTGACCTGGTAGTAGATGACCGTGTCGATGTTCACGACCAGGTTGTCCTGGGTGATCACCGGCTGCGGCGGGAACGGTACGACCTGTTCGCGCAGGTCGATGCGGTTGCGGATGGTGTCGATGAACGGGACCACGATGTTGAGGCCCGCGTTCAGCGTCCGCGTGTAGCGGCCGAAGCGCTCGACGATGGCGGCGCTGGCCTGTGGGATGACTTGGATGGTCTTGATCAGGGCGATGAAGACCAACACCACCAGGATGATCAAGACGATGATGACCGGTTCCATCGTCGGTTCCCCGTACCCTTCTCCGCCTCGG
>NZ_MUMF01001084.1 GCF_002155905.1 Streptomyces tricolor
GCCCTCCCCTTCCCCGGCCGCCAACTCACCGGGTCCGTAAATGCGTTGTCCTTTCCCGTCCTCCCCACTAGGAAGGGCGCTATGACAGGACTCGGTGTCGTATTCCGCCCCCAGCTTCCTCCCGAGCGGCTGCGGGCCGTCGCGCGTGCCGCGGACGCCGCGGGGCTGGAAGAGCTGTGGCTGTGGGAGGACTGCTTTCTGGAGGGCGGGGTGTCCACGGCCGCCGCCGCACTCGCCTGGACGGAGCGGGTGCGGATCGGGATCGGTCTGCTGCCGGTACCGCTCAGGAACGTCGCCGTCACCGCCATGGAGGCCGCCTCCCTGGAGCGCATGTTCCCCGGCCGGGCCATCCTGACCGTGGGACACGGGGTGCAGGACTGGATGGGCCAGGTCGGTGCCCGCGCCGCCTCCCCGCTCGGCCTCCTCGGCGAGCATCTCGACGCCCTGCGCGCCCTGCTGCGCGGGGAGCGGCTCAGCGTGCGCGGGCGGTACGTCCAGTTGGACGACGTAGCCCTCGACTGGCCCCCGGAGCGCCCGGTCGACGTCCTCGCGGGCGGCACCGGACCCCGTACGCTCCGGCTCTCCGGCGAGAAGGCCGACGGCACCCTCCTCACCGCCGCCACCTCGGCGGACGGCGTACGCCGGGCTCGGGAGCTGGTGGCGGCGGTGAGGAG
>NZ_MUMF01001085.1 GCF_002155905.1 Streptomyces tricolor
CTGACAGCCGCGGCGGCGGGGCGGTCTTCCCGCCGGCGCGGCTGTCAGCGGGCGTCTGCCGGAGGGTCCCCGAGGGATGCCCCGGCGGGACCGCCGAGGACCAGCAGGACGTGCTCGTCCGTGCCGTGCCGGATCGTGCCGGCGTGTGCGAAGCCGTGTCTCTCCAGCAGGCGCACGGAGGCGGTGTTGCCGGCGAAGGGGTCGGCGTACAGGGGGCGCACCGGCTCCAGGTCCAGGAAGAGGCCGAGCGCGCGGGTGCCGATGCCGCGGCCCCAGTACGGCCGTCCCAGCCAGTAGCCGACGAAGCGCCGCCCGTCCTGCGTCCAGGACACGGCGCTTCCGGCGACCTCGCCGCCGACGGTGACCGTCCGCACCAGGCAGTCGGGGTCGCCGAGCACCCGCTCCCGCCAGTGCCGGAAGAAGGCGTCCCGCGGCCGGGGCGTGAACCGCGACCGCCGGACGGCCTCGGGATCGTGCTCGTAGGCGAAGAGGGCCTCCAGGTCGTCGTCCCTGACGGCTCGCAGACACACGGCGCTGCGCGCACCGGCCGTGAGGTCGGTCTCTTCGGTCTCGCTGGTCTCGCCGGGCTCGTCGGTCATGTCGGGCAGTGTGGCACCCGCCACTGACAACGCTCGCTGATCAGCGAGAACGCCCCGCCCCGGTCACGGCAGCAGGGGCCGGACCTCCTCCGCGGCGAACCGTACGAACCCCTCCGGGTCGGGCTCGTCCGCCGTCGGCTGGAGCACGACGGTGTCCGCGCCCGCCTCGGCCAGCCGCCG
>NZ_MUMF01001086.1 GCF_002155905.1 Streptomyces tricolor
CCGTCCAGGACCTTCTCGGCTACGGCGATCTGCTCGGCCCGGGTGGCCAGGTCGGCGCGCGGCGCGTACCGGGTGCCGCCGTACGCCTCCCAGGTGGACTGGGTGAACTGCAACCCGCCGTAGTAGCCGTTGCCGGTGTTGATGCTCCAGTTGCCGCTGGACTCGCAGGCGGCGACCTTGTTCCAGGTGGCGGCGTCGGCGGCGTTCGCGGTGCCGGCGGCGACCAGCGGGAGCGCCAGGCCGGCGCCGCCCGCCGTGACGGTGAGTGAGGCGCGGTTGATCCTGTTCGGCTGGTACCGGCGGTGCCGGCCGCGTACGGCCATGTCCGAATTCCCCTCGGCATGCGTCAGGAGCGGCAAAAGTAAGCGCCACGAACAGGCCATGACAAGACGGCAAATCGGCCTCGGGCGGGGGTCAAGTGGCCGGATGCGGCCCCTGCTTGAGGTGGCGGGCCGGTGACTGAGGCGGAAGGCCGCCGTCCCGCGTACTCATGCGTGGCGGGTCGGATGTGCGCTCGCCGTGGCGGCACGTAAGGATGGGCGAGGGCCCGTACTGACGGAGCCGTAGTACACGAGGCAACCAGGGAGCAGGCGGTATGAGCACTTCAGCGCAGATCGGCGTCACGGGCCTCGCGGTCATGGGCCGCAACCTCGCCCGGAACTTCGCGCGCAACGGCTACACGGTCGCCGTGCACAACCGTACGGTGTCGCGGACGAAGGCGCTGGTGGAGGAGTTCGGGCACGAGGGCGACTTCGTCGCGGCCGAGACCGCCGAGGAGTTCGTGGCGGCCCTGGAGCGTCCGCGCCGTCTGGTCGTCATGGTCAAGGCGGGCGAGCCGACGGACGCGGTGATCGAGGAGTTCGCCCCGCTGCTGGAGCCCGGCGACATGATCATCGACGGGGGCAACGCGCACTTCGCGGACACCCGGCGCCGCGAGCGGGAGCTGCGCGAGCGGGGCATCCACTTCGTCGGCACGGGCATCTCCGGCGGCGAGGAGGGCGCGCTGCACGGGCCGAGCATCATGCCGGGCGGTTCGAAGGAGTCGTACGAGTCGCTGGGCCCGATGCTGGAGAAGATCTCCGCGAAGGCCGCCGACGGCGCCCCGTGCGTGACGCACGTGGGTCCCGACGGCGCCGGGCACTTCGTGAAGATGGTCCACAACGGCATCGAGTACGCC
>NZ_MUMF01000110.1 GCF_002155905.1 Streptomyces tricolor
CCCGGCCGGCCGGCCGGTGCCGGCGCCCGCCCCTTCGCGCGCGGCGCGGCCGTCCTGGCCACCGCGCTGGCCCTGCTCTCCCCGCTGGCCGGCATCGCGCCCGCCGCAGTGCAGGAGGCCGAGGTCGCGGACGTCGGAGTCCGGGTCAATGCCCAGGCGGCTCTGGGCCGGCTGCCCGATACCGCCCGCGGCGTCAATGCCGCGATCTGGGACGCGCACATGAACGACCCGGAGGTCGCCGGCCTGATGGCGGAGGCCGACGTCGGGGCTATGCGCTACCCCGGCGGCTCCTACGCGGACATCTACCACTGGAAGACCCATACGGCGCCCGGGGGATACGTCGCTCCGGGTACCGGTTTCGACTCCTTCATGGGCACCGTCCGAGCCACCGGGGCACAGCCGATCCTGATCGCCAACTACGGTTCGGGCACGCCCGAGGAGGCGGCCGAATGGGTCAGGTACGCGAACGTCACCAAGGACTACGGTGCGAAGTACTGGGAGATCGGTAACGAGATCTACGGCAACGGTCACTATGGCAGCGGCTGGGAGCATGACGAGCACGAGGACAAGAGCCCACGCGAGTATGCCCGTCAGGTCCGCGCCTACGCCGCGGCCATGAAGGCCGTCGACCCGACGGTCAAGGTCGGCGCGGTTCTCACCACCCCGGGCCAGTGGCCGGACGGCGTGGTCGGCGAGGGTGACGCGGGCGACTGGAACCACACGGTGCTGTCCGAAGTGACCGACGTCATCGACTTCGTGAGCGTTCACTGGTACGCGGGCGGATCCGACACCACCGCGCAGGACGCGCTGGACAGGCTGGCCGGGCTGCCCGGGGAACTGCGGGAGGTGCGCAGTCAGATCGACCGGTACGCGGGTGCCGGCTCACCGCGCATCGGCATCGCCCTCACCGAGATAAACACCAACACCGGTGGCGCCCGGCTCACCGCCCGCCCCAATGGCCTCTTCGCCGCGGACGCGCTGATGACGGCTCTGGAGAACGGCGTGTTCAGCGTCGATTGGTGGAACACCCACAACGGCGCGGGCCAGATCACCACCGTCGACGGCGAGACGGACTACGGCGACATGGGGATGCTGTCCAGCGGCGCCTGCACCGGTGACGTCTGCGAGCCGGCGCCGAACACGCCGTTCCACCCCTACTACGGCATGAAGATGACCAGCGAACTCGGCACCGCGGGCGACACCATGGTCGCTGCCGAGTCCTCCGCGCAGGACGTCTCCGCACACGCCGTGCTCCGCCGCGACGGGCGGCTGAGCGTCCTGCTCGTCAACAAGAACCCGGACACCGCACGGACCGTCGACCTCGACTACGCCGGCTTCACCCCGTCCGCCACCGCACCCGAGGTCAGGCGGTACGCACGCGGGGACAGCGACATCACCGCGGTCACCGGCGGGCAGGTGTCCGCCTCCCGGGCCACGGTGCCGCCCTACGCGCTGCTGACCGTGACGCTCGAACCGCAGCCCGGGACCGGCCCTGGGGCTTCGGCTGCCGGAACCCCGGGCACACCGAGGCTGGAGGCGGTGACCGACACCACCGCGCGCCTGTCCTGGGAGAGCGCCTCGGGCGCCGCCCGCTACCTGGTCCAGGAGCGCGACGGCGCGCACACCCGTCTGGTCGGCGAGACGACCACCGGTACGTCCGTGACCCTGCGGAACCTGCCACCGGGCAGCTCGCACACGGTCAACGTGCTGGCGGCGGATGCCTCCGGACGGCTCTCCGCCCCCTCGTCCCCGCTGACCTTCACCACCGGCACTCCACCTGAGGCCCCCTGTGCGGTGAGCTATCACCGTGACACGAGCTGGGGCAACGGCTTCGTCGCCACCGTCACCGTACGCAATCTCTCCAGTACCGCGATCACCGGCTGGACCGTGGACTGGGACTGGCCGGCCGACGGTCAATCGGTGTCCTCCGGATGGAACGCCGCTTTCCACCAGACCGGCCGGCACGTGCGGGTCACCGCCCCCGAGGGCGCGGGGCCGCTGGCCCCGGACGGCGGATCGACGGCCTCCTTCGGATTCGTCGGCGCCAACGACGGGCCCAACCCGGAGCCGACGGTCTTCCGCCTCAACGGCACCGTCTGCTCGGGCGGCTGACGACCGGCCCCGCCGTGCACAGCCCGTCCCGAGCCGACGGTCTTCCGCCTCAACGGCTGACGACCGGCCCCGCCGTGCACAGCCCGTCCGGAGGCCGGGACGCAGGGGCCCGCTTGGGCGCGGGCCCCCCGCTCAGCCCCCACGGCGGGGCAGCACCACACGGCCCACCTGGCCTTCCGCCCGGCGGGACAGCGGCGTCGGCCGCGACTCGGTGTCGGCGGGCGAGCGGGCTGGCGACCGACGCCTGTCGGGGCCGGCGGGAGCGAACGCTGCCCGACGGCCCCTCGTGCTCACCCCTGCCTGGGAATCGAGCAGTTGACGTCCGGGGCCCGGTCCGCGGGCCAGGTGATGCGGTCGAAGAGGGCTGTCTTCTTGCGCGGGTCGAGGTGGACGATGGGAACCGCCTTGTTGTGCGGGTTGCCGTACTGGTCGAGGCAGATCCAGCCGCTGGCGCCCTCCACGCGGTTGGTGCCGTGCAGGCGCAGCCAGTTGTCGGCGACTTCGGCGAGGGTGGGCATCGTCACCTTGCCCACGGCGTCGTTGCGGATGCCCTCCACTGCGGTGCCGACCGCGTCATAGGTGATGATGATCCGGCCGTCGACGAGGTCGGACGGGGTGGCGCCGACCTTCGGCAGCAGGCCGGTCAGCTCCTTGAGCGCGGCCCTGCTGCCTCCCGTCTTCTCGGTGCTCTTGTCGCCCCAGGCGTCCGGATGGGCCAGTGCGGCGTAGCGGAGGGTGATGCCCGCGCCCTTGGTGAGCGCGTCCCAGTGGTCGGCGAACTTCTCGTCGACCGTGAGTGTGGAGGCGTGCGAGCCGGTGATGACGGTGTAGTGCTTGTTGCAGTTCCGATCGCCCAATTCGATCAGGAACTGCCTCAGTTGTACCGGGCGTCCGGCGAAGTAGATGGTCTTGGCGGCCGAGGTGCAGATGTCCGGGACCATCTGGTGGAAGTCGTTGGCGAGGTTTCCTTCGTCGTTGAAGTCGGGCGGGGAGCGGAAGGTCTCCGGTGCGTTGGGGGCGCCGTCGGCGAGCTCCTCGAACCTTTTGCGCAGGCTCTCCAGGTAGTTGTCGCCCTCACGGATGTCTTCGATCACCATGGTCTCGGCGGGCTTGATGTCCTTGCCGTAGGAGGCGAGGGCGTCGGCCTGGTCGGCGTTGCCGGGGGCGACGCGGGCCAGGCCGGGATACCGGTGCGGGTTCTTCTCCTCGTTCGCGATGTCGTCCGCGGTCATGGGACCGGCGACCACCGGGATGTGCAGCTGCTTGGTCAGATGGCCGATGGCCGCCTTGGTCTCAGGGAGACTGATGTTGATCCCGGCCACGGCCCGCAGGTTCTGCTTCTCGTCGGACGCGGCCTGTGCCAGTTGCTCGGCGACCACGGGCCAGTGCTCGTAGCCGCGGCCGGGGTTGGCGAGCAGGAGGCGGATGGGCGGTTGCCTGTTGGTGTTGTGGTTGGCGCGGTACTGGGCGAGGTAGGCGCCTTCGACCTGCTCCACGTACTCGCGCTGTTCGGCGGGATTGTCGGAGATCATGGGGATCATCAGCGCGATGGTGGCGGGTGACGTACCTGCCCCCTCGGTCCGCTTCTCGACCCATTTGTTCTCGGCCTCGATACGCTTGGTGACCTCCTTCAGCGAGGGGTCGTAGGCGTAGGCGCCGTCCGTGACCCCCACGCACTCGTGCCGGGGGCCGCGCTCGGACACCCCCGGGGCGCAGGCCGGGTCGTCGGCGAACCAGGAGCGGTAGACGAAGTAGCCGCCGGCCGCGACGGCGGTGGCAGCGACCATGACCAGCAGCGCTTGGTACAGGGGGCCGGCAGGCCAGAGCTTCATGTGCGGGCCTCTCCGTAGGTCGGCAAGTCGGGCGCCTGACGCCAGCGGTTCAGGAGCAGTGGCCACTGCTCGTACGCCTGGAAGAAGACCCGCTGGGCCGCAGGGGCGCTCCGCTGGGCGAGCGTGAGCAGTTGCAGCCGGACACTGTTGATCTTTTCCGTGTCAGGCGGTGCCAGAGGGTGCGACTGCTCCCAGAGGTTGATCAGCAGGAGCCGCACGGCCTGATGCACGGGATCGTCGTCGGCCGTGCAACAGGACAGGGGCGCCGCGGGTGGGTCCGCCAGGTTCGCCGGCGGGTGCGGCGCCGCGCAGATCAGGTTCAGGGCCGTGAGCCAGGACGGGGCGTCCTGCTCGGCCAGGCGGCGGTGCAGGGCCTGGGCGACCGTGTCCGCGTCACCGATCGCGAGCGAGTGGTGCAGGTAGCGGACGTCGTGCACGGCCGCGGTGCCGCCGTAGACGTCCGGTGCGTACAGGGAGCGCAGCAGGAGGTGGATGTTCCTCCACTGCTCGCCGCTCGGCGTCTCCTGGGCCCGTAGGCGCAGGTCGTGCAGGAGCAGGGCGCGCAGGGTGGGGTCGCCGACGAACGGCCCGTCGACGCCCGGCCAGGGACAGCGGCCCCAGTGATCGTCCCGCAGCTGGACCAATGCCTCTTGCACGGGGACGCCCCCGGGGTCGCCGGGCGGGTAGTGAGCGCTGAGTTGGTGTGCGGCCGAGTCGTCGAGAGCCGGCGCGTAGTAGACCAGACGTGCTCTGGCGACCTCGGCGGGGATCAGGATCCGGAGCAGCCGCTCGTTCACGGACGGCCCCTGTTCGGCGCCGTACGGCACGTCGAGCAGCGAGCGGACGTCGAGGGGCTCCCCGCGCAGGGCCTGAGCCCGGACGGCCTGCACCAGCGTGTGGGCGATCCCGGCCCGTCCGGCACTGAGCCTGTGGATCACTTGAGCCACGCCGGGCTCCGGCCGGTCCGCGCCGAACATCTCCTTGACCTCGTCGAGGCCGAGCTGCGCCAGCGGCAACCGCAGCACCCAGCCGGCCGGAACGTCCGGTGACTCCTGTCTCCAGAACGGGCCCGCCACACTCCGCGTCGACGGGGTGCTCTCCGGATCAGGGGCGGCCGGCTCCGCGGCGAGGGAAGTGGCGACGACACCCGGCCGGGTCCGAGGGGCCTCCTCGTGCCACACACGGGTCAGCGTGTCCCAGACCTCCTGGCCCAGCGCCGTATGGACGTTGTCCAGCAGCAGCAGCGGGCGCGGCACCCGGTTCGCCCTGCGCAGCCGCGTGTAGTGGTCCGCCATGTCCTCCAGGAGGGCGGCGTGCAGGTGCCGTTCCGCGAGTCGCCGGTCATCGGGGTCGCCGCGGAACCGCATGGCGAGCTCGGTCAGCTGGGCGTGCGCGTCGCCCTGGGAGCTCACCCGCCGCTCGGACCACCATCTCAGCCCGTCCCTGTTGGCATGGGGGCCGAGCAGCTCGGTGGTGACGATCTCCGCGAGCGGCGGCACGATCTCCCTCAGCCCGGGCCCCAGCCCCGGCACGGTGCCGAGCCCTTCCATGACCTGGGTGATCCAGCCCGCCACCCGGTTCCTGCGTTCCTGCACATCCGGCTGGCTCTCCCGGAGCAGTCCGGCCAGCCGGCTCCGCGCCGCGGCCAGTTCGGCGGGCTGGACCGACTGCCAGCTGGTGACCGCGAGCAGCCCCTGGGTGAGCCGCGGAAAGGCCAGCTTCCCGCGGAACTCTCTGGGCTGCTGGCTCAACCTGTCCATCAGATAGAAGAGGAGATCCGTCGTGCGCGACGCGTTGGCGGTGCTGTCGTCGTCCGGGGGCGCTAGCCCTGGCTGGCCGAAATCGTCCGCCCCGAGATCCGCGTACGCCTGCGGTATGCGCTGCGCGTACCGCTCCGCGAGCCGTTCCAGCAGCGCGGTCTTGCCGGTGCGCCGCCCGCCGGTGCACTGGACCAGCAGCGGGCTCCCGCCCGGTATGCGCAATCGGCTGTGACTCTCCGGCTTGAGCCCCACCAGCTCGGGCACCAGCTCGTTGAGCACGGCCGACCGTCCGTACAGAGTCACTGCGATCCCCCGTCGTCCGACTCAGTGACGCCTCGTCAGGCCCGAACAACAAGTGTCGCACCTCACATCGAGACACGCAGTACACCTTCGGCAGATTCTCCACCACGCCCCCCGCTGATCGCGGCGGTGCATACCCGCGGGCCCGTCCCGCGGCCGGTGCATGACGACGAACGCCCCGCGGCCACAGGTGCTGCGCTACACCGCTTTCTCGATCACCCGAACCGGCAGTCCCCGGCACGGCGTCCGCCGGTCCTGACGTACAGCCAGCGCCGTCACATTGCGAGGAGAACGTGGGACGCCTGGGCGGCGGCCGTGCCCGGCCGGCCGAGATGGCAGGCGACCGCAGGAACCCCCTCCGCACTGCCGCTCGGGAGCGCTCGCTCATCCCGCCCTGCACCTAGTCACCTTCCGGGAAAGGCCAGAACCGCCAGCGGACCGAGCGGCAGCCGAGAAGGGCGCCTGACCAGCATCCTCCCTGGTCAGGCGCCCTGTCTTCTGCGTCTAGAAGAAGCCGAGCTTCTTCGGCGAGTACGACACCAGGAGGTTCTTCGTCTGCTGGTAGTGCTCCAGCATCATCTTGTGGGTCTCGCGGCCGATCCCGGACTGCTTGTAGCCGCCGAACGCCGCGTGCGCGGGGTAGGCGTGGTAGCAGTTGGTCCACACCCGGCCCGCCTGGATCGCGCGGCCCGCGCGGTAGGCGGTGTTGATGTCCCGGGTCCACACGCCCGCGCCCAGACCGTACAGCGTGTCGTTGGCGATCTTGATCGCGTCGTCGAAGTCGTCGAAGGAGGCCACCGAGACGACCGGGCCGAAGATCTCCTCCTGGAAGATGCGCATGCGGTTGTCGCCTTCGAAGATGGTCGGCTGGACGTAGTAGCCGCCCTTCAACTCGCCGTCGTACTCCACGCGTTCCCCACCCGTGAGGATCTTCGCGCCCTCCTGGCGGCCGATGTCCAGGTAGGAGAGGATCTTCTCCAGCTGGTCGTTGGAGGCCTGCGCGCCGATCATGGTGTCGGTGTCCAGCGGGTGGCCCGGCCTGATGCGCCGGGTGCGTTCGACGGCCGCCTCCAGGAATTCCGCGTAGTGGCCGCGCTGGATCAGCGCCCGGGACGGGCACGTGCACACCTCGCCCTGGTTGAGCGCGAACATCGTGAACCCTTCCAGCGCCTTGTCGCGGAAGTCGTCGTCGTGCGCCCACACGTCGTCGAAGAAGATGTTCGGCGACTTCCCGCCCAGTTCCAGGGTGACCGGCTTGATGTTCTCCGAGGCGTACTGCATGATCAGCCGCCCGGTCGTGGTCTCCCCGGTGAACGCGACCTTCGCCACCCGCGGGCTGGACGCCAGCGGCTTGCCCGCCTCCACCCCGAAGCCGTTCACGATGTTCACCACGCCCGGCGGCAGCAGGTCCGCGATCAGGCTCATCCAGTAGTGGATGGAGGCCGGGGTCTGCTCGGCCGGCTTGAGGACCACCGCGTTGCCCGCGGCCAGCGCCGGCGCCAGCTTCCAGGCGGCCATCAGGATCGGGAAGTTCCACGGGATGATCTGCGCGACGACCCCGAGCGGCTCGTGGAAGTGGTACGCCACCGTGTCGTCGTCGATCTCGCCCAGCGAACCCTCCTGCGCCCGGATCGCCCCCGCGAAGTAGCGGAAGTGATCGATCGCGAGCGGGATGTCGGCCGCCAGCGTCTCCCGTACCGGCTTGCCGTTCTCCCAGCTCTCGGCCACCGCCAGCGGCTCCAGGTACGCCTCCATCCGGTCGGCGATCTTCAGCAGGATGTCGGAGCGCTCCGCCACCGGCGTACGGCCCCACCCCGGTGCCGCCTCGTGCGCCGCGTCCAGCGCCCGCTCGACGTCCTCCGCGGTACCGCGCGCGATCTCCGTGAACGGCTGCCCGTTGACCGGTGACGGATTCTCGAAGTACCGCCCGCGCGCCGGCGGCACATAGGCGCCGCCGATGAAATGGTCGTAGCGCGCCTGGTAGGAGACGATCGAGCCCTCGGTGCCCGGCGCCGCGTAACGAGTCATCCTGTCTTCCTCCCGGTGCAGCGCTGCCCGCCGTTGGGCAGCTGTCGGCGCGAGGCTAGGCAAGCGGACGTTGCAAGTACGTTGCACCGCGCGCCCGCGCCGGGAAACGGCTGGCCGGTACCGCCAGTTCGGCCTCCAGCGCGGCGAGCCGGGCACGCACCGGAGCCGTCGGGCGCACCGCGGCGAGCGCCCGCCACACCTCGATGTCGTCCTCACCCCACGGCGCGTGTGCCCAGTCCGCCAGCAGGTCGGGATCCCGGTGCGCGATCAGCGCCGTGCGCAGCGCGCCCGCGAGCCGCTCCCGCAGCCGGACGATCGCCGGGGCCTGCGATCCGGGCAGCAGCGGCCCGCTGTACGCCTCCACCGCCGCGGTCAGCCCGCCCGTCTCCAGCCGCCGCTCGACCACGGTGGCGTCCGACTCCACCGCGGCCGTCAGCCGGTACGGCCGTGAGGCGAGCAGCCCCGGTCCCAGCAGCCTGCGCAGCCGGGCCAGTTCGGCACGCAGCGTCACCGGGGTCACCGACTCGTCCGCGTACAGCCCGCACAGCAGCTCGTCTCCGCTCAGCCCTTCGGGGTGCCGGGACAGCAGCACCAGGATCTCGCTGTGCCGACGGCTGAGCCTCATCCGCCGCCCGTCGAGGGAGAGTTCGGCCTCGTCCCGGCCCAGCGCGCTCAGCAGCGGCGCCTGGTCGGCAGCGCCCGGCGGGGTGAGCAGGGCGAGCTGTGCCTCGGCCGCCCGCGCCACCGCCCGCACGAAGCCGAGGCTGTGCGGATGGGCCAGCCCGTCCCCGCCGGTGATGTCCACGGCCCCGAGGACCCGCCCGGTACGGGGATCGTGCACCGGCGCGGCGGCGCACGTCCATGGCTGCACCCGCCGGATGAAGTGCTCGGCGGCGAACACCTGCACCGGCCGGTCCACGGCGACCGCGGTGCCCGGCGCGTTGGTGCCGACCGCGGTCTCCGACCAGCGCGCCCCGGGGACGAAGTTCATCCGGTCCGCGCGGCGCCGGGTGGCCGCGTGCCCCTCCACCCACAGCAGTCTGCCGTGGGCGTCGCACACCGCCAGCAGATGCTCGCCGTCGGCGGCGAACGTGCCCATCAGCTCCCGGAACAGCGGCATCACCCGGGCCAGCGGGTGCTCCGCGCGGTAGGCGCCGAGGTCGCCGTCGGTCAGCTCCACGCTGGCGGAGCCGTCCGGCCCGACACCCGCCCGCGCGCTGCGCCGCCACGACTCCGCCACCACCGACCGCACCGGCCGCGGCACCGTCCCCGCCGTGGTGAACGTCTCGTGCGCCCGGCGCAGCACCCGGACCCGCTCGGCGGGGTCGGCCCCCGGCTCCAGGGCAACCCACGGATCGGTCAACTCGGCCTCCCCGGAAGGTGAAACGGCGATGCCACGGCTGCTGGAACCATCGTCACCCCGGGTGTTCGCGCCAACAACCGGTGCGACGGAGGCTCCGCCCCCCGGCTAGGCGAAGTTGACCAGTCTGATGTAGCGCACCCAGTCCCACTTCGGGCCCGGGTCGGTGTGGTCGGTGCCGGGCACCTGGTAGTGGCCGATGATGTGCTCCCTGTCCCGGGGGATGCCGTACGTCGCGCAGATCGCCGCCGTCAGCTTCGCCGACTCCTCGTACAGGGCGTTGGTGAAGTAGGCGGGCCGATCCACCCAGCCCTCGTGCTCGATGCCGATGCTGCGCGTGTTGTAGCTCCAGTTGCCCGCGTGCCAGGCGATGTCCGCCTCGCGCACGCACTGCGCGACGTGCCCGTCCGCCGAGCGCACCAGATAGTGCGCGGAGACCTTCTTCTGCGGATTGCTGAAGATCGCCAGCGTGTCGGCGTACGTCTCCTGCGTGACGTGGATGATCACGCGGTCGATGGCGTAGTCGCCGGGGCGGTCGGCCACCGTGTAGTTGGAACTGCTCGCCGGCCGCCACTCGGCGGGCGGGTAGTCGACGAACCCGGTCTGCGCTCCGGCACGCGGCTCGGGCAGCAGTGCGTAGGGGACGGCGGCGAGTGCCGCGCCCTTCAGCAGCCGTCGTCGGCTGAGCCGAGGTCGTGCTCGGTCCATGTCCATGGCGGGATGCCTTTCGGGATGCCTTCGGAAGGCCGTCGATGAGTCAGGGGTACGGCGGAGACGTCAGCCGCGCAGGGCCCGCGCGGTCTCCCGCAGGCGTGCGTGCACTGCGCGGTACGTCTCCCGCGCGGGCAGCCACTCCTTGCGGAGCTTGGCCACGCACGTGTAGTTCGTGTCGCACACGTTGGCCAACGGTGATTCGACCGCCTGGGTTGCGAACTGGTACGCGTCCAGCTCACTGAACCCGTAGTCGCGCACCAGCCACTGCACCAGGTCGAGCTGGGATATCCGGAACGCGTCCTCCAGCGGGCGGGCCGATCCGGTCGAGATGATGTGGGTGTCCGACTCCAGCCGGGGCCACGGGGTGGTGACGCCCTTGAGGAGGTCCACGACCACCACCGTGTTCATCGCGCACTCCACCGCCACCCCGCACGTCTCACCCTCCCCCTGCCGGGCGTGCCCGTCACCGAGGCTGAGCAGGGCGCCCTCGACGTTGACGCCCAGGTAGCAGGTGACGCCGGCCCGCATCTCGGGCGTGTCCATGTTCCCGCCGTGCGCGTCCGGCACCAGGGCCGACCGCACCTCCAGGTTGGCGGGCGCCACGCCCACCGTGCCGTGCATCGGGTTCAGGGGCAGCTCCGCCCGGAAGTCGCTGTCCCGTGCCTGGAACAGCGCGGTCCGCCGGGCCCGGTCCAGCTGCCAGATCCAGACCCGCTCCGGCAGCGGTGGCTGCAGCGCGGCCGTGGTGTGCGTGGAGGTGAGCGCGCCGAAGAGGGGGACCGTCGTGGACGCCGCCCAGTCCCGGGCCGGTTCGATCGACACGAAGTGCACGGCCACGGTGTCGCCCGGCTCGGCGCCCTCGATGTGGAAGGGGCCGGTCTGCGGATTGAGGTAGGGGAACTCGCACACCTCCGACACGAGGTCCTTCTCGGAGCGGACCCGGCCGGCGAAGCAGTCCTCCGTGTAGAGGTCGAGCACCGTACCGGGTGCGATCCGCGCCAGCGGCGCCGCTCCGCCGAACGTCCAGGCGTACTGGTCCGGTTCCGGGCGTACGGTGAGGATCCGGGGCTCGGTCATCGTGGCTTGGTTCCCTTCGGGTCGGTGGACGGGGCCCGGCACAGCAGTCCTCGCTGCGGCGGATGGTCAGCGGTACCACCCGGCGGGTGGTCAACGGGGCACGGTCCCGCTCCGCCGTCCGCCCCCGGGGTCGTACGCGTCGAGGTGCACGCGCGCCGTCTCGGCTATCCGCTCGGGGTGACGTCGTACGAGCACGAGGAGGACCACCGCACCCATCGCCATCCAGGCGCCGACGACCGGACCGGCGTAGGACACCGGAGCCGTCAGTTCCGTGACGAAGTCGAACACCGGGAGGCCGGCGGCCGTCAGCAGGGCGGGGACGAACGCCGCGCTGCCCAGCACCGGGAACAGCAGGTGCCGGACCGGCTTGACGGCGGCCCGGCCGGAGCGCAGGAAGTAGCCTGCGCAGGACAGGTTCACGATGATGTACACGCCGACGACGACCGTGACGATCACCGTGGCGAGGAGCAGGAAAGCGGTCACGGGGCCGTAGGCGAGGCCGAGTCCCAGCACCGCCGCGACGGCCACGGCGGTCTGCACGGCGATGCCGGCCACGGGGGAGCGGTGCCGGGGGTGCAGCGTGGCGAGCAGGCCGGGCAGGACGCGGATGCGGGCCAGGGCGAAGGCCGTGTGGGTGGAGACGTTCGCGCACGCATTGGCGTTCGCGATCGTGGAGTTGACCACCGCGAGGAATACCAGCACCCAGAACAGGCCGAACGAGGCCCGGGCGACGCCTTCCCACGACGCCGCGCCCGAGGCGCCGAACTCCGCGAACCGGTCGGGACCGAAATAGACGGTCATCGCATAGGTCGTGAGCACGTAGAACAGGCCGATGCCCAGGGCCGCTCCGAGGACCGCGCGGTGCATGGTCCGCCGAGGGTCGCGGGTCTCCTCGGCGAGCGGCGCCGCTGCCTCGAACCCGGCGAACGCCAGCACCGTGTACACGGACCCGGCGAACACGCCGGCGGCCCCCGAGTACCCGTCGGCGGTGTGCGCCGTGCCGAACACCGACAGGGTGTTCGCGCCGCCCGCCCTGCCGATGAGCAGGACCGCGAACACGACGAGGACGAGGACTTCGAAGACGCCGAGGACGACACCCAGGCGGGCCGAGGCGCGGACGCCGAGACAGCCGGCGACGGCGATCACCCCGGCTCCCGCCAGCGACCACGGCCACCACAGGTCCGCCGGATACGCCGACCACTCCGCGTGTAGTGTGCCCGCCGCCGTGAAGCCGAGCTGAAGGAGGAGCAGCGGCGGCACCAGCATCTCCACGAAGACGTAGGCCCACCCGACGAGGAAACCGACGGCCGGATGCAGGCCCCGCGCCGCGTAGGTCGCCACCGAGCCCGCCGCGGGCAGCTCCCGGGCCAGCTCGGCCACGCAGGAGGCGGTGAACAGGCAGGCCACCAGGGCGATCAGCACCGCCAGCGGCAGGCTGCCGCCCGCGAAGGCGGCGCCGGACGGGATCGACGCGGCCACCGCGGCGGCCGGCGCCATCGCCGTGATGCTCTGGAACAGGACCTCGCGCAATCCGATCGCGTCGCGCCGCAGCCCCCCGCTCGGCTCCCCGTCCATGCGTCCCCCTGATACGTGTCAGTCCGCTGCCACCTGCCGCCTGCGCGCTTTCCTCGCTCCGCGTGCGCCGGCCCGCTCATGACGGTCCGTCGGCCGGGCCTCGCGTGAATCACGGTACGACTCGGGCCGGTTGGGCAGAAGGGCGTGCCACGGTTCCGTGGACAACTCGCGGCCTGTGGACAACTCGATCACCCGATCGGGGGAGGCCCGGGTGTGCGTGGAGCGGTGTCCCGCCGGTTCGGAGGCGTCCGCGCAGTCCCCGGCGGACGGCGAGCCGGGTCAGGATCGTTCCGCCACCGTCGCCGGATCGTCGAGTACCGCTCGGACGACCGAGTGCGCGGCGCCCAGCAGGGGCCCCTGCGGGCCCAGCGGGGACACCGTCACCGGGCAGGCCGGGCCCGCCGTGCGGCCCGTCAGTTCCGACTCCAGCGACGGCAGCAGCCAGGGGGAGAGGCCGGCCAGGGCGCCGCCCAGGACCACCGTCTCGGGGTCGAGCAGGTTCACCGCCCCGGTCAGGGCGATGCCGAGCGCCGTACCGGCGTCCCGCAGAGCTGCCCGCACGCCCTCGTCGCCCGCCTCGGCGCGCTCCGCGAGCAGGCCCACCAGATCCTCGCGCGGCTGAAGCCCGGCCGCGCGCAGCACCGCGTCCTCGCCCGCGTACTGCTCCAGGCACCCCCGGCCGCCGCACGGGCAGGGAGGTCCGTCCGGCCGTACGGGCACATGGCCCAGCTCCCCCGCGAACCCCCGGGTCCCGCGCAGCAGCCGGCCGTCCACGACCACGGCCGCACCGATGCCGATCTCGGCCGACACGTGCAGGAAGTCCCCGGGGGTGCCGGCACCGAGCCACAGCTCGGCCAGAGCACCGAAGTTGGCCTCGTTGTCCACGGTCAGCGGCCAGTCGGCGGGGAGCAGGGGAGCGAGGTCGGTGCCGTGCCAGTCGAGGTTCGGGGCGCGTACGACCGTCCGTCCGTCCCTGGCCACCAGTCCGGGTACGGCGACCGCGAGCCCGGCGGGCCAGAGCTGCGCCCGTTCCGCCTCCGCGACGACCTGGCGGATCAGCGCCGTCAGCTCCTCGGTCACGGGCTCGGCCGCCCGGCCCCGGTTGGCGCCGTGCCGCACGGCCCGCGCCCGGACCTCGCCGCGCAGGTCGACCGCGCACACCGCGAGATGGTCGACGCCGATCTCCGCCCCGATCCCCGCCGGGCCCCGGCCGCTCACCGCGAGCGCCGACCCGGGTCGGCCCACCCGGCCGGGCCGCTCGGGGCCCAGTTCCTCCAGCAGCCCCCAGCGGATCAGCTCGTCCACCAGCGTCGACACCGCCGCCCGCGTCAGCCCGATCCGTGAGGCGACCGCCGCCCGGGACAGCGAGCCCTCGGCGCTGACGGCGTGCAGCACCCGGGCCAGGTTGCGCCGGCGCATGCCCTGCTGGGTGTCCGGCAGGGCGCGCCCGGCGCCCGGCGGGCGGGCCTCGTGCAGCGGTGCGGTCATGCCTCCGTCAATCCTCGGTGTCTGCCGCCCGGCTGGGGGCGGGCGGCCTGGTCATGGGGTATTCGCGTCCCGCTCCAGCAGCGGGGCCGCGTCGGAGAGTACCCCGCTGATCCGGTCCAGCGTCGAGGTGTCCCGTTCCACGGCGTCCAGGACCGGGCCGGCGGCGGTGTTCCAGCGGCGGGCGACCGCCGCGGGATCCTCGCCGGTCAGCAGTCCGGCCGCCTGCGCCGCCGCGCCCAGGGCGACCAGTTCCCTGGCCTCCGGGACCTGGACGGGCCGCCCCGAGAGCCGGCGCACGGTCTGCTGCCAGGCCGTCCCCCGGGCCCCGCCGCCGATCAGGATCAGCGGGGTGCCGCGGTCCGCGTCCGCGTCGAGGACCAGATCCAGGGCGCCGAGCAGCGCGTGCACCGCACCGTCGTACGAGGCCTGCAGCAGCTGGCCCGCTGTGGTGTCGTGGCGCAGTCCGTGCAGCAGCCCGGAGGCGTGCGGCAGGTTCGGGGTGCGCTCGCCGTCCAGGTACGGCAGGAGGGTCACCGAGCCGCCGGGTTCCACGGCCTCCCGGTCCAGGCCCAGCAGGGCCGCGACGCGGTCCACCGCGAGGGTGCAGTTCAGGGTGCAGGCGAGCGGCAGCCAGTCCCCGCGCGCGTCGGCGAAGCCCGCCACCGTGCCGGTCGGATCCGTGGGGCGGTGCCGGGAGACGGCGTAGACGGTGCCGGAGGTGCCGAGGCTCAGCACCGGGGTGCCGGGTCGCAGGCCGAGGCCCAGCGCCGCCGCCGCGTTGTCGCCGGTGCCGGCGGCCACCAGCGTGCCCTTGGAGAACGGCAGGTCGTGGCTGTCGCGCACGGTGCCGGCGACCTCGCCGGGCCGCACCACCCGGGGCAGCAGCGCCGGGTCGAGCCCGATGTGCGCGAGGGTCTCCTCGTCGTACGCCTCCGCCCCGGACGCCCACCAGCCGGTGCCCGAGGCGTCGCCGCGGTCGGTCGTGCCCTGCCCGGTCAGGCGCTCGGTGAGGTAGTCGTGGGGGAGCCGTACCGCCCGGGTGGCGCGCACCGCGTCCGGCTCGTGCTCGGCGAGCCACGCCCACTTGGTGACCGTGAAGGACGCCCCGGGCACACTGCCGGTGCGCTCGGCCCAGGCCTTCGGCCCGCCCAGCTCCTCCACCAGGCGGCGGGTCTGCGGCGCCGAGCGGACGTCGTTCCACAGCAGTGCCGGACGCACCGGCTCGCCGTGCTCGTCCAGGGTGACCAGTCCGTGCTGCTGGCCGCCGATCGACACCGCCGCCGCCTCGTGCGCCGCGTCACCGCACTGGCGCAGCGCCGCGCACAGCGCCTCCCACCACTGACGCGGATCGCTCTCCCGGCCCGCCCCGGAGGTCACGGTGTGCGGTGCCTGGCCGCTCGCCACCACCTGACCGGTGGCCGCGTCGACGACCAGTGCCTTCGTGGACTGGGTGGACGTGTCCACCCCGACGACGAGCGGACCCTCGGCTGCTGACATCGGGCTCTCCCTCTTCCGCGGCTCCGCGGCATGTGCGGTGGGCTGATCGAAGACACCTTGCTGTCGAAGACATCTTGTCTCTTCCCAGCGGTGCGCCCGCATACTAATTTGTAAACCGCCATGACGAATAGTCGTACGCAGCAAGGAGCCGCGGCATGAGCTACCAGCCCACCCCCGAGGACAGGTTCACCTTCGGCCTGTGGACCGTCGGCTGGCAGGGAAGGGACCCGTTCGGCGACGCCACCCGCCGCGCACTCGACCCGGTCGAGACGGTGCAGCGCCTGGCCGAACTCGGCGCCCACGGAGTGACCTTCCACGACGACGACCTGATCCCCTTCGGCTCCTCGGACACCGAGCGCGAGTCGCACATCAAGCGGTTCCGGCAGGCCCTGGACGCCACCGGCATGACCGTCCCGATGGCCACCACGAACCTGTTCACGCACCCCGTCTTCAAGGACGGCGCGTTCACCGCCAACGACCGCGACGTGCGCCGCTACGCCCTCCGCAAGACGATCCGCAACATCGACCTGGCCGTCGAACTCGGCGCGCGGACGTACGTCGCCTGGGGCGGCCGCGAGGGCGCCGAGTCCGGGGCCGCCAAGGACGTACGCGCCGCCCTGGACCGCATGAAGGAGGCCTTCGACCTGCTCGGCGAGTACGTCACCTCCCAGGGCTACGACATCCGCTTCGCCATCGAGCCCAAGCCGAACGAGCCCCGCGGCGACATCCTGCTGCCCACGGTCGGGCACGCGCTCGCCTTCATCGAGCGCCTGGAGCGGCCCGAGCTGTACGGCGTCAACCCGGAGGTCGGCCACGAGCAGATGGCCGGTCTGAACTTCCCGCACGGCATCGCCCAGGCCCTGTGGGCGGGCAAGCTCTTCCACATCGACCTCAACGGCCAGTCCGGGATCAAGTACGACCAGGACCTGCGCTTCGGCGCCGGCGACCTGCGCGCCGCCTTCTGGCTGGTCGACCTCCTGGAGAGCGCCGGCTACGAGGGCCCCCGCCACTTCGACTTCAAGCCGCCGCGGACCGAGGACCTGGACGGAGTGTGGGCGTCCGCCGCGGGCTGCATGCGCAACTACCTCATCCTGAAGGAGCGCGCTGCCGCCTTCCGCGCCGACCCGGAGGTCCAGGAGGCACTGCGCGCGTCGCGGCTGGACGAGCTGGCCCGGCCGACCGCGGCCGACGGCCTGCAGGCCCTGCTCGGCGACCGCGCGGCCTTCGAGGACTTCGACGTGGAGGCGGCCGCCGCGCGCGGCATGGCCTTCGAGCGCCTCGACCAGCTGGCGATGGACCACCTGCTGGGGGCACGGGGCTGACCGCACGCGCGCGTGCGGTCGACCGCACCCCACGCGGGTGCGGTCGAACAGCGCGACAGGCCGTCCGCGGGTTCGCGGACGGCCTGCGCGCACCGGCGCCCAGCGGTGGCCTGCGGCTCAGGGCCGCTCCGGACGCCGTCGTGGCCGCGAGGCGGGGGCTGTTCGGCGATGCGGCCCTTCGGATGCCGTCACAGCCTCTTGGGGAGACGTACGTACACCACCGTCGTCTTCACCCCGCTGTCGACCAGGCGGCCCCGGGCGTCGAACGCGCCCGGCCCGTCGGTCATCCCGAAGTCGTTGTCGTTGACGAGCGCGAGCGTGTCGTGGTCCACGCGCGCGATGCCCTCGATCTTCCCGGGCACCCCGGCGACCTTGCCGAGGTTCAGCACGAGCTGCTTGGGCAGCACCGGCACACCCGCGGTCGCCGGGTCGTCCAGCTGCTCCAGCGACGGAGACGTCGTGGCATCGTCCCACGGGCCGCCCAGGATGTCGGAGCTGCCGCGCAGCCGGACCAGCTGCAACCGGGCCGCCTTGTCCGTGCGCTCCTCGACGAGCAGCCGGTCGCGGCCGACCGCCACCACCGACGAGATCTTCAGCTCCGAGGGGTCGTCCTCGCCCGGGTCGACCGTACCGACCGGGTCGAAGCGATAGGCGTACTCGGCCGTGACGGCCTTCTCGCGCGGCGAGAAGCGCAGCAGGCGGGTCGTGCGCGAAGCGTCCCCGGCGTCCGCGTCCGGCAGCGAGAGCGGGCTCTGCAGGGCCATCACCAGATCACCGCCGGGAAGCTGCGCCAGCCCCTCGAACCCCCGGTTGATCTTGCGGTGCAGCAGGACCGGCGGCAGCGCCTCCACCACCGGGTAGTCCGCGCCGGTCAGAGCGAGCCCTTCGGGCACGTAGCGAGCGAGGACCCTCCCGCGCGTGGAGACGTGCACGAGGGACGGCCCGTACTCGTCCACGAGCCAGAAGCTGCCGTCCGCCGCCCGTACGATGCCCTCGGTGTCCAGGCCGTTCGGGTCGTAGGAGAGCGGCGTCCCCGCGTCGTAGGTGTACGGCGCCTCGTCCCGGGTCCGCTGGTTGGGCAGCCCGGTGACGGCCTTCCCGGAGGAGGTGGTCAGCGGTATCGCGTCGATGACCTCGACCGTGGCCCCGGAGACCCGGATCCTGACGATCGCCGGGTCGAATCCGGGCACCGGGAAGGTGCGGCGCTTCTTGCCGTCCACCTTGATCTGGCCGTTGGGGCCGCGGTCGGTGACCGTCCAGTACTCGCCCTTGCGGCCCGCCGGGTAGAGGTCGCTGCCGATGCCGCCGAGCCTCACCCCGTGGTCGTCGGCCACGCTGCCGGGCAGCAGGGCGTTGCTGAACGCGCCGAGCGGGATCTCGCCGAGCGCCGCCGCGCGCACGACGCGGGCGTCCCCGGACGGCGCCGCCGTGGCCGTCCCCGCGGCCACGAGCGCGGCGGCCAGCGCCAGGGGCAGGACCGTGGCGGCGGAACGGTGGACGCGGCGCCGGCCGGCGGCTTGCGGGGACATCGGGCCTCCAGGGGACAAGGTGGTTGGCTGCGGCCACCATTGGGCCCCCGGAGGAACGCCGTACGACCGGCGGGTGAACGACCGGCGTCCGCCGCTCATCGGATGATCGCGCCGGTCCGTGTGACGACGGGCGGGTCAGACGCCTTGCGGCTCACCTGCCCCGGGCCGCGCGGAGGCCAGCGCCGCCGCGGGATCAGCATCCGCGCCGCCCGCCGGTACCCAGCGGCCTCCCTCGTCGCGATACGGCCACCAGTGGCCCTCACGGCCGAGGCGCAGCTGAACGCCTTCGTCCGGAACCGTCCACCGGTTGCCGCTCCTGTGGAACACCGGCCGCTCGTCCGCCTCCCAGGCGGCTTCCAGGGCCGCACGCGCGCGTGCGAGGGCCACGCCCTCCACCTCCCGCTCCTCGTCGAGCACGGCCAGCGCCGCCGCACCCCCCAGCCGCCAGGCCCGGACGGACGCCGCGAGCCCGTCACGGCCACGCCCCGACCCCGTGGCGAGCCGCTCGGTCACGCCGGCGGGAGCCGGCCCACAAGCCAGCCGTACGGCGTCCTGAGCGGGCGTCGGACCGGCGTCGGCCATCGGGTCGCCGTCCAGGGCCGCCGCCAGCAGCCGGTAGGCCTCCACGGCGGTACGGCCGGCCAGGTGCTCCAGTGCCACGGGGTCGATCCCGGGCGCAGCGACCGCTCCGGCGGTGAGGGACGGCGGTGTGCCGGCTGTCTGCGGCAGGCCGGGCAGCTCGGGCAGTGGTGGCAGGATGTCGCCGGCCGCCCATGCCTCGGCGGCGTCCACCCCCGCGGGCGCGGGGGCCGCCCCGGACGGCTCGGCGGTGCTGCGGACGTGCAGCTCCGTCAGGAAGGCGTCCTTCTCCCGACCGCGCAACAGCAGCAGCAGAAACGGATCCTCGTCCAGCAGCCGCGCCACCTGGTGGCACAGCGCGGCCGTGTGTCCGCAATGGTCCCAGGCGCCGCAGTCGCACTCCGGTTCCAGATCGCCGAGGCCCGGCAGGAGGTCGATGCCCGCCACCGCCGCGTCCTCGACCAGATGGGGCGGCAGCTCCAGGTCGAGCAGCGCCGCCATGTGTCCGGCCTGCTCGACCGCGAGATCCTGGAACCGCGCCCATTCCTCGCCGGACAGCTCGGGCAGGAGGACGTCGGCCCGGTGGGCCGCGCCTCCCGGGTCGCGTACGACGGCCGTGACCCGGCCCGGCCGCACGGTCACCGCGCCCACACCGCCCGCGCGCGCGAGCCGGCGCCCCGCCTTGACCGCCGCCGCCTCCAGCGCGGCGTCCTCCAGGGCCCGCAGCCAGGCGCGTCCCCACCAGCTCTCTGCGAAGGCGCGCCCGCGCGCGGGCGGCAGTGCCGCGAACGTGCGCCCCGTGTCACGGTCGTCCATGCCGTCGTAGCGGCTCATCGTGCCTCCCCGCGCAGTTCCACCAGTGCCGCCAGTTCCTCGTCCGACAGTTCCGTCAGGGCGGCCTCGCCGGTACCGAGCACGGCGTCGGCCAGCTCCCGCTTGCGACCCAGCATCTCCGCGATGCGGTCCTCCAGGGTTCCCTCGGTGATCAGCCGGTGCACCTGCACCGGACGGGTCTGCCCGATGCGGTACGCGCGGTCGGTGGCCTGGGCCTCCACCGCCGGATTCCACCAGCGGTCGTAATGCACGACATGCTCGGCCCGGGTGAGGTTCAGCCCCGTTCCGGCGGCCTTGAGCGACAGCAGGAACACCGGCGCCTCACCCGCCTGGAAGCGCCGCACGAGAGCCTCACGCCCTGCGACCGGCGTCCCGCCGTGCAGGAGCAGCGAGGGCACGCCACGGGCCGCCAGATGCCGTTCCAGCAGCCGGGCCATGCGCACGTACTGCGTGAAGACCAGCACGCCCGAGCCCTCCGCGAGGATGGTGCCGAGCAGCTCGTCCAGCAGCTCCAGCTTCCCCGAGCGACCCGCCAGCCGCGGATCGTCCTCCTTCAGGAACTGCGCCGGGTGGTTGCAGATCTGCTTCAGGCCGGTCAGCAGCCGCACGATCAGGCCCCGGCGGGCCATGTCGTCGGCGGTCGCGATCCGGTCCAGGGTCTCGCGCACCAACGCCTCGTACAGCCCCGCCTGTTCGGTCGTGAGCGCCACCGGGTGATCGGTCTCGGTCTTCGGCGGAAGCTCCGGGGCGATGCCCGGGTCGGACTTGCGCCGCCGCAGCAGAAACGGTCCGACGAGCCGGGCGAGCCGCTGCGCGGCGGCGGGGTCCCGGCCGCCCTCGACGGGCTGCGCGTACCGCGCGCGGAAACCGCCGAGCCCGCCGAGCAGGCCCGGTGTCGTCCAGTCGAGGATCGCCCACAGCTCTGTGAGGTTGTTCTCCACCGGGGTGCCGGTGAGCGCCACACGCGCGCGTGCGCCGATCGTGCGCAGCGCCCGCGCGGTCGCGGAGTAAGGATTCTTCACGTGCTGTGCCTCGTCGGCCACGACCATCCCCCAGGGCACCCCGGCGAGCCGCGCGGCGTCCGTGCGCATCGTCCCGTACGTCGTCAGGACGAACTCCCCGCCGGACACGGACCCGAGATCGCGCCCGGGTCCGTGGAACCGGCGCACCGGCGTGCCGGGAGCGAACCGCTCGATCTCGCGCTGCCAGTTGCCGAGCAGCGAGGCCGGGCAGACGACGAGCGTGGGACCGGCCGCCGAGGCGTCCGTCTGCCGGTGCAGATGCAGCGCGATCAGCGTGATCGTCTTGCCGAGGCCCATGTCGTCGGCCAGGCAGCAGCCCAGACCGAGTGCGGTCGTCCGGGCCAGCCAGTCGAGGCCGCGCAGCTGGTAGTCCCGCAGGGTCGCGGCCAGGCCCGGCGGCTGTCCGACGGTGGCGGCCGGCTCGGCGGCCGTCAGCCGCTCCCGCAGCCCCGCCAGCCATCCCGTGGGCCGTACGTCGACCTGTCGGCCGTCGACCTCCGCCGCACCCGTCAGCGCCGCGGCCAGCGCCTCGACGGGAGCGAGGGTGCGCTCCCGCGCGGACCGGGCCCGCTCCGCCTCCCGCGGATCCACCAGGACCCACCCGTCGCGCAGCCGTACCAGGGGACGCTTGGCCTTGGCGAGCCGGTCCAGTTCCTCCCGGGACAACTCCCGCCCGCCCAGGTCGAACCACCACCGGAACGCCATCCTCGCGTCCGCGGAGAGGAATGACGACGGCGCCGAGCTTGCTCCCGGTGACGCGGCGTCGTCGTCCGGTGGGCCGATGGCCGCGTGCGCGGTGAGGCCGCGCGCCAGGTGCTTCGGCCAGTGCACCTCGACTCCCACGGCGGCCAGCGCCCGCGCGCCCTCGCCCAGCAGGTCGGCGATCTCGTCGTCGGCGAGGTCCAGCGCGTCGGGCACGGCGGCGGAGAGGAGAGGGGCCAGCGGCGGCCAGGCTCGGGCGGCGCGGCGCAGCGCCAGCAGCGCGTCCGCACGCGCGCGCGGAGCCGACGCGGCGCGCCCGGCCTCCGCACCGGTCCACAGTCCGACGGCATCCATGACGTCCCCCGATCCGCTCTGACCGTGCACCTGGAGCACCGCGCGGAAGCGGACCGGTGCCTCGTCCTGGAGCACCGCGGGGGCGCGGACCGGAGTCTCCTCCTGCGGCTCGCCGGCGTCGAGACCGGACGCCTCCACACGCAGTGACAGGCGCACCCCCGCGTCATGGCCGGCGGCGATGTCGTCGGCCCACGCGCGCAGGGCGGGCAGATGCTGCGGCTCGGGCGCCGCGTACGCGGGACCACCGGTCACCAGCGGGGCGGCGGGGGAGCGCGGGAGCACGTCGGCGACCGCGTCGAGGAAGGCACGCAGCAACCGCTCCGGGTCGGGCAGCAGCAGCGGCCCGTCCGCGGCGAGCGGCACGGCGTGCGCCTCGGGCGGCATGGCCGCGGCGAGTTCCCGGATCAGCTCCGCATCGCGTGCGGACAGTGGCCCCACGCGCCAGGTGTCGTGGTCGCCGGGGGACAGGCCCGGCAGGAGCAGACCGCGCGCCAGGAATCCCAGGGCCAGTTCGTAAGCGGTCCGCCAGAAGGCGGCGGCACGGTGTTCCCACGGCAACGCACGCGCGTGCGTGAGAAGCGGAAGGGCCTCGCGGACCGGCAGGAGGAGGACGGGGAGCGGGACGCGTTCGACGCCGCCGCCCGCCGCGGGTACCGCCAGCTCCAGATCGGTCAGGGAGCCCTCCGCGCGTGCGGGCGGCGTCCCGCCGTCCGTTCGCCAGAACCCGATCCGGCCCGCCCGCGCGGGATCGGACGGCAGGAACACGACGCAGCAGCGGGCCAGTTCGGACAGGTCGGAGGGTGGTGCCGTGGGAATGGTCTGCACAGCTCTGCCGCACTCCTCAAATTTGACTACTCGACCGGAGTCGCCGAGGGTACAGCACAATGTCTGCTGCCGCTGCCGAGCGCTGTGGCCGAGCGAGGGCGAGCGCGGGTGCCGGGGAGCCACTAGGGGCGGGCCTCAGGGATGTCTCAGGGTCGGGAGGCGGAACCGCGGGGCGCGGGAGGCCGTTCTCAGATCAGAGAGCGGCGGTGGCCGCGAAGGAGGCGATGCTCATGTCCATGAACGCGAAGATCGCCGCAGGGGGCGTTACGGTCGGGCTGCTCCTGCTCATATGGCTGCCCTGGTGGGTGGCGTTCCTGATCGTGGTGGGAGTTCCGGCGGTCGCGTATCTCGCACTGGACCCCTCGCAGCGGCGCCGGCTGCGCCGGGTCACCCGCAAGGAGCTCGGCCGCTGAGGACCCGGCCCACGGCGGGGGACCGGTCGCCGACCCGCCCGCACGGGCCGCCCCGGCCGCCGGGAGCCGCGCCGCCACCCGCGGCACGTCTCCCAAGGGAGCGTGAGAGGCGCCGTCCGGTCACCGCGGCTCACAGAGGCCGTACGGCCATCTTGTCGAGCGCCTCCAGCAGCCCCGGCAGCTCGGGACCCCGGCCCACCGGCAGGACCTCACCGGGCTCCTCGTCGAGCAGGACGAACGCGATGTCGTCGGTGCGGGCCACGATCGACCAGCCGGGACCGTCGGCGCGCAGCGTACGGGCCTCGCCCGGGGCGAACGACGAGCGCACCCGGCCGAGCGGCGGCGGGGAGTCGACGTAGGCGCGCGCCTCCGCGAGCACCCGACGGACACCGGCATGGCCGCCGGACGAAGCACCCGCCCCGCCCGCCGGCGCGGACTCCGCGGCCCGCACCCGCTCACCCGGCGCGGCGAAGTCCGCGTCGTCGATCTGCTCCCGCCAGGCGGCCCACTGCAGCGCGATCTCGTCGGCGCCCAGCCGACGCTGGGCGGGCCCCCAGGAGCCGGTGTCCGGCGGGCTCAGCGCCGGCCGGCCCGCCGCCTCGGCGGGCGGGTCGTGCGGTGCGGGCACGCCGGGTGCCGCGACGGCGACGGCCAGGGGCCACCCCGGCAGGGCGGTCACGACCGCGCGCTCGTCCGGCGACAGCTCGTACTCCATGCCGCAGTCCCAGGACGCGATCGCCACCGCGACCAGCGAGACGTCGTCGATGACGACCGTCCAGCGAGCGCCGTCCCCGTCCTGCCCCAGCACCAGGCCGTACCCGTCGGCGCGCGGCGCGAGGTCCAGCGCCGCGCACGCCTCCGGGTAGTCGTCGCCCAGCACGCTCGGGAACTGTGCCGGCGTCAGCAGTACCGCCGTCAGCACATACAGCGCATCGTCCGCGGCGGCGACGGCCTCATCGTCCGTCCCGGCCATCCCTGCCTCCCCAGTGGTCGTCCATGGGCGCGCACCCTAGTGCGCGCGCAAGCCGCTTGTCACGACTCCGCGCACCACGCGGAGCTGCGGGTTTCCACCTGGACGGGGGCGAAACGGCCACTTCTGGAGAGGGCGGCTCCGCTCAGGCCGCGGGCAGCCCGAGGAGGTCCCGGGCCACCGCATCGGGCGACTCGTCGCGCTCCCGGGCCAGCGCGATCACCGCCCGGCAGGCCAACTCGCTCACCCCGAAGGACAGCGCCTCCGGCGACACCCAGGCCGCCGCCTCCTCGATCCGGTCCTGGTCGTCCTCCGCGCGGGCCGCCACGTAGACGGCCGCGGCCTCGAACAAGTTGTGCGGGCGCCTCTCCCGGCCGCCCTCCGGCCGCGCGGACGCGGAGGTGCGGAGCCTGCCGGCGTACCTGCGGATCATGTCGAACACACGGACCACCCTCTCCCCGGACGAGTCAGTGCCGATCGCCCATCTGCTGCTTCACAACGTAGAGTTGGAGATCCGGTGGCAGAAGGGGGACGACGCGGTGAAGCGGTTCGAGCGGCTGGCGCAGATCCGCCGGCTGGACCCGGTGGCGGATGCCCTGGAGATCTACCGGATCAGTGTGGCGTACGAGTTCCCCTGGGACTACACCCGCGCCCTGGAACTGGCTCTGTACCGCACCTACGCGGTGCCCAGCATCGGCCGGCTGCTCGCGCGGACGGCGGAGCTGACCGAACGCACGCAGAAGCGGTACGACGACACCGTGCTGCTCCTCGACACCGTCGTGGAGCACGGCTTCGCCACGGAGGAGGGGCGCACCGCGATCCGCCGCATCAACCAGATGCACCGCAGCTACGACATCAGCGACGACGACATGCGGTATGTGCTGAGCACGTTCGTGGTGGTGCCCCGGCGCTGGATCGACGCCTACGGCTGGCGGCGGCTGTCCCGGCACGAGATCGTCGCCACCACCGAGTACTACCGCACCCTCGGCCGGCACATGGGCATCCCCGGCATCCCCCGCACCTATGAAGAGTTCGAGGCCCTCCTCGACGCCTACGAAGAGGCCCACTTCGGCTGGGACGAGGAGGCCCGGCGGGTCTCCGACGCCACCCTGGACCTGATGGCGTCCTGGTATCCGCGCCCGCTGGCGCCCCTGCTGCGCACGGCCACGCTCGCCCTGCTCGACGAACCGCTGCTGCGCGCCTTCCGTTATCCGCGACCCGCTGCGGCCACCTCCGCGCTGGTCCGCCGAGCCGTGCGGACGCGTGGCCGGCTGGTCCGGCTGCTGCCGCCGCGCCGCAGTCCGCACTTCGCGCGCCAGAACTGGGAGGTCAAGGGCTACCCGAACGGCTACCGCGTGGCCGACCTGGGCACCCGCCCGGTCCCCGGGCTGCGCGGCTGCCCGGTGCGGCACCGGGACACCTCAGCGGCCGACCCGGTCGAGTGACGCCAGGGTGTCGCGCAGCCAGGCCAGTTCGGCCCGGCTGGTGGCCCGCGCGATGGTGAGCACGCCCCGCCGGAACGGGTCGTCCAGCTCCTCGGCGCTCAGTGGCCTGTCGCCCTCGTAGAAGAAGCTCGCCGGCTCCTCCAGAAAGGCCAGCCGGCGCCGCAGTACAGCCGCCTGCGCGGCGGGGTCCGCCAGGTGCCGCAGGAACGCGAGCAGCGTGAACCAGTGGTTCTCGTCGGTGATCTCGCGCTGGGCGGGCTCGGCGAGCCGGCGCATCAGCTCGCGCCCGCCCTCCTCGGTCAGCCGCAGCACATGGCGGGGCGCGGCCACCGCACCGGGCTCGCTGGCCCGCACGAGCAGACCGGCCTTCTCCAGACGCTTGATCGCCGGGTACAGCGTGCTCTCGGCGACCGGGCGCACATGGCCGGTGAGCGCGGCGATGTGGCGGCGCAGGACGTAACCGTGCAGCGGGGCGTCGTACAGGAAGCCGAGGATGGCGAGTTCGAGCATGACCGCATTCTTGCGCAGCGGTACATCGCTGCACCAATACCGCCTTGACGGTATACCTCGGCACCGATGTATGGTGCGGCGACGACGAGGACAGGGAGGGGTACGGTGCGGCAGGCCGCGTTCGACAGCAGGGGAAGTCACATCCGGTGGACCGAGGTGCCCGGGGCGGAGCCCGCCCGGGTGTACCTGCACGGACTCGGCTCGATGTCCGCCGTGTACCACGCGCACATCGCGGCCCGGCCCGAACTCGCCGGCCGGCGCAGCCTGTTCGTGGACCTTCCCGGACACGGCACCAGCGACCGGCCAGAGGACTTCGGGTACACGCTGGAGGAGCATGCCGACGCGGTCGCCGTCGCACTGGACGCGGCCGGAGCCACCGGCGCCGAGCTGATCGCGCACAGCATGGGCGGTGCCGTGGCCATCGTCCTGGCCCACCGGCGGCCCGACCTCGTCTCCCGGCTGGTGCTGACGGAGGCCAATCTGGACGCCTTCCCGCCGTCGACCGCCGCCAGCAGCGGAATCGCCGCCCATGGAGAGGACGAGTTCGTCGAGACGGAGCACGCGCGCGTGCTGGAGGCGGTCGGCCCGCTGTGGGCGGCGACCATGCGGCTGGCCGACCCGCGTGCCCTGCACCGCAGTGCCGTCGGTCTGCGCAAGGGCTCGGACCCCGTGATGCGGACGCTCCTGGAGGGGCTGCCCGTCGACCGCCTCTTCCTCCAGGGCGAGCGCAGCGGTGAACTCGCCGGCCGGGAGCGCCTGGAAGCCGCCGGGGTGCGCGTGCGGACGGTGCCCGGCGCCGGGCACAACGTCATGTTCGACAACCCCGACGCCTTCGCGGCAGCCGTCGCCGGGACGGGCTGACCCGCCCCGTCCTCAGTTCTCGCGGACCGCGAGTGCGAGGAAGCGGGCGTCCTCGTCGACGTACGACGTCATGCGCCAGCCCGAGCGGGCCAGGAGCGGCCCGAGACGGGCCTCGGCCCGCAGGTCGTCGGGGGTGATCCGGCGGCCCTGACGCGCCGCCAGCGCCGCCCGGCCGATGGGGTGGAAGAGCGCGAGCCTGCCGCCCGGCCGTACGCCACGCGCCAGTTCCCGCAGGTTGTCCACCGGGCGCGGCAGGTGGGCGATCAGGCCGGCCGCGAACACGGCGTCCAGGCTGCCCGAGCGCACCGGCAGCGCGGCGACGTCCGCGAGCAGCAGCCGCCCGGCGCGGTGCCTGCCCGCCCGTACGGCCTCCCGGAGCATCGCCGGGGTCAGATCGGCGCCCAGCACCACCCCGGAGGGGCCCACAGCGGCGCGCAGCGGCGGCAGGGCGCGCCCCGTACCGCAGCCGGCGTCCAGCACGCGGTCACCCTCGCGCAGTCGTAGGTCGGCCACGGCGGCCGCGTAGGCCGGGCCGTCGTCCGGGAACCGGGTGTCCCAGTCGGCGGCGCGGGCGGTGAAGAACTCCTGGACATGCGTGTGGTCGTCGCTCATGTTCCGCATGATTCCTCACCGCCGTGAGGGATGTCTCTGTGCGCATGTTCGAGCGGGACGCGATCGTTCCGTCGCAACTGTGCGCCACATTCCGGCAGTTTTCGAAATGCGCCCCCTTTGTGCGCCCCTGCCCCCGCTAGCGTCCCGGGGCCATGGGACACCTGGACCACGCCGCCTTCGGCTGGCTGACCCCCGTACTGTCGTACGCGATGGCCTGCACAGGGGCCGCACTCGGACTGCGCTGCACCGTCCGCGCGCTCGCCGCCACCGGCCGCTCGCGCCGCAACTGGCTCGTCACCGCGGCCTCCGCTATCGGGACCGGCATCTGGACCATGCACTTCGTGGCCATGCTCGGCTTCCGTGTCAGCGGCAGCGACATCAGCGGACGACGCTGCCGCTGACACGGAAGCCG
>NZ_MUMF01001087.1:0-199 GCF_002155905.1 Streptomyces tricolor
GCGCTACCAAGCTGCGCCACACCCCGTCTGGTGCGACACGTAGGGTACATGCCCCGGCCCGATCCGTCGGCCGCATTCTTCGAGGCGGGACGCGTGGTGCCGAGGTGGTCCAACTCGTTGGCCTCGGCGGCGGGCGACCCGCTACGATGCCTTCAGTGCCGCGGTCACCGACCTGCGGCGCAGTGCTGCGGGCGTAGCT
>NZ_MUMF01001087.1:252-663 GCF_002155905.1 Streptomyces tricolor
TTCCTCCGACCTGGCCCTGACCGTTTCCCGCGAGGCCGTCGGCAGTGAGGACGACCTTGCTTCGCAGCCCTGTGCGCCTTCCTGGCGCGTCTGCGAGCCGGTTGCGGCGGGAGCGGCGTCGAAGGGGAGGACCGGGCGCGGGGCGGCTTCCTGGGGGCTCCGGAGCCTGGATCTCGTGGGCGCCGGGCCGGTGCGTCCGCTGGCAGCGCGCCCTCCCTGTCCCCACCCGCTTCGGCCGTACGGGGGGTCACAGGTCGTGGATGTCCACGCTGTAGACGGAGCGCAGGCCGTAGGGGACGTAGAGGGCGTCGCCGGACAGGACGGGGGCCGCTGCTGTGTCGCCGGAGCCGATGTTGTCGCTCTCGTCGCGGCCGGGGAGGGTGCCGGTGACCTTGCCGGTGCGCAGGTCGA
>NZ_MUMF01001088.1 GCF_002155905.1 Streptomyces tricolor
CGGCGGGCCCGTGCGCACCTCCAGCGGGCTGACCCTCGTACCGGACGGGTCCCTGGCGGACGCGGTGGATCCGCACACCCTGCTGGTCCCCGGCGGGGAGGGCACCCGCGACCCGGATCCGCGGCTGGTGGAGTGGCTGCGCGCGCACGGCCCGCGGGCCCGCCGCCTGGTCTCCGTGTGCACCGGCGCCATCCCGCTGGCCCGGGCCGGCCTGCTGGACGGCCGGCGGGTCACGACACACTGGGCGTACTGCGACAAGCTCGCCCGGGACCACCCCGCCGTCCGGGTCGACCCGGATCCCATCTTCGTCCGGGACGGGCACGTGGCCACCTCCGCCGGGGTCACCGCGGGGATCGACCTCGCCCTGGCGCTGGTGGAGGAGGACCTCGGCCGGGAGGCCGCGCTGACCGTCGCCCGGCACCTGGTGGTGTTCCTGCGCAGACCGGGCAACCAGGCCCAGTTCAGCGCCCAGCTGGCCGCCCAGACGGCCCGCCGTGAACCGCTCCGGGACGTCCAGCAGTGGATCACCGAGCATCCGGACGGCGACCTCGGCGTCGAGGCGCTGGCCGCCCGCGCCGCGCTCTCCCCGCGCCACTTCGCCCGCGCCTTCCAGGCCGAGACCGGGATGACACCCGGCCGGTACGTCGACCGGGTCCGCCTCGAACACGCCCGCCGCCTGCTGGAGG
>NZ_MUMF01001089.1 GCF_002155905.1 Streptomyces tricolor
GCCGCCGCCGGCGGCCTGCGCGGTACGGCCGTGCGCCGGCTGGCGGCACGGGTGGCCGGGCAGGTGCACGAGGCCGCCCGGCGCAGCCTCGGCCCGGGGCAGGGGGAACTGGACCGGGAGTCGTTCGAGGCGGTGTTCCCCTGGGGCCCCGCCCCGGCCCGGCTCGGCGGCGGCACCGGCTGGGCCTCCGCCGTCCTCGCCGAGGGCCTCCTCGTGCCGGCCGGCGGCGGCTACCGCTTCGCCCACGAGGAACTGGCCGACTGGATCCAGGGCATGCACCTGGACCTGGACGAGGCCCTGCGAGCCCTGGTGCACCGCCCCGGCGAGCCGCGCGGGAGCCGCCGCCCCGTCCCGGTGCCCCACCATCGCGTCGGCCCGGTCGTGCAGGCCCTCCTGGTCCTCGGCCGCCAGCACGGCGCCCGGCAACTGTCGCTGCGGCTGCGGGAGTTGGTGGACGCCCTGGACCGCGACCCCGGATCCTGGTGGGCGGCCCGGCTGCTCGCCCGGACCCTGCTGGAGGTCCCGGACGCGGCGCCGTACACCGAGGTGCTGCGCCTGCTCGCCGACCGGGTCGTCGCCTGGCGCCGCGCCCGGCGGCCCGTACCGGCCGACTTCCGCCCCGCGTTCTGGACCGCCCTGCCCGTCACCGACGCCGAGCGCCTGGACCTGCTGCGCCGCNNGACGCCGTGGCCGGACTGCTCGCCGCCGCCCCCACCGACGTACAGCCCCTGCTCACCGCCTGGTTCGCCGACGAGCGGCCGTTGCCCGCGACCCCGCACGCCACCGTGGCCACCGCCGCGCAGGCGCTGCTGCACACTCACCGGCACGGTGCCCTGGAGGAGCTGACCGAGACGCTGGCGGCCTGCGCGCACCCGCGCGCCGACGAACTGCTCGCCGTCCTCGCCGAGGAGGAGCCGTCGGCCGTCTGCCGGGCGG
>NZ_MUMF01001090.1 GCF_002155905.1 Streptomyces tricolor
TCGCGGCCGGACCGGGCGGGCGGTCAGAGGTTGTAGCGCTCGATCTTCAGCACCCAGTTCTGGACGCCGCCCGAGTCCGCGTTGCTCACACGCAGCTTCACCTGCGCGTTGACCTGGCGGACCGCGAATTCGGGCTCGAAGCGGGCCACGCGGATGAAGGTGTGGCTGGACCACTCCGGGTTGCCGCGGGCGGTGACGTAACGGTGGTTGTTGCTGAGCGGTTCGGCCTGCTCGTCGCCGAAGAAGACGGTCGCGGCCAGCAGGCCCTGCCCGTCGCCGCCCTGGTCGGAGGAGAGCGCCTCGGCCGAGAAGGTGGCCACGAAGATCGCGCCGTACGAGGGCGCCCCCTGTCCCAGGCGGAGGTCGATCGACGCGCCCGGCAGCGCGGTCCATGCGGTGCTGGTGGTCTCGAAGCGCTCGGTGTCCCACTGCGCGTAGGTGATGTTCGGGGCGCTGGTGATGCGGAAGGACGAGTCCTGCGTCGGCGTGCTCATACGGAGCTCCTTGTCGGTGGGCGATGTCTGGACGAAACCGGAGTTCCAACTGCGCGGAGTGCGACCGGA
>NZ_MUMF01001091.1 GCF_002155905.1 Streptomyces tricolor
CAGGTCGCCGGCGCGCAGCGGCTCACGGTGCAGGCGCAGGGTGCCGGCGTCGGCCGCGGCGAGGTCCTGCAGGTCGTCGATGATCCGCTGGAGGACCAGCGCCTCTTCGTGCAGGGAGTCCAGCAGCGGCGGGTCGGGGTCGACGACGCCGTCCCGGACGACCTCCAGCCAGCCCCGGATGTTGGTGAGCGGACTGCGCAGCTCGTGCGCGATGTCGCTGACCATGGCCTTGCGCTGCGCCTCCAGGCGCTCGCGCCGCTCGGTCAGGTCGTTGAACGCCTCGGCGAGGATGCCGGTCTCGTCCCGGGTGGTCACCGGCACCCGCACATGCAGGTCGGGCGGCTGCTGCGCGGCGAGGGTGAGCGCGCGCAGCGGCCGTACCAGCCGGACGGCGACGACGGCGGTCACGGCGACGGTGACGGCGAGGACCAGTCCGGCCGCGCCGACCACCTTCGCCTTGTTGGCCGGTGACATGTCGAAGCGGGCCGGGTTCTGGTCGCCGATGCCGAGGAAGAGCTCGGCCGCCGGGGCGACGTACGGCTCCAGCTGGGTGCGGCGGGCGGTCTGCACGCACCGCTGGGCCGCCCGCGCGGTCTCGCCGGTGCCGAGCTTGGCGTACCTGGCGAGCAGGTAGCCGCCGGCGAAGGGGTCCTTGCCGCTGGGGTCGAAGGTCAGGAAGAGCCGTCCGCCGAGATCCAGGCCGGCCCGGCGCAGGCAGGGCCGGGTCAGGCCGGACAGGGTGTCCAGGGCCTTCTGCTCGGTCGGGGTGGGGGTGTTGAGGCGTCCGTCCTCGCACACGGTGGCGCCGTAGCCGGAGGGGTCGGTGCCGTCGGCGGTGGTGACGACCGGGCGCCCGCCGGCGGTCCGTACGACGGTGGCCTGCAGGCCGTAGCGCTCGTAGCACCGCTTGCGCTTGCCGGCCAGCGCGTCCAGGACGGCACGTTCCTCGGCCGGGAGGCGGTAGGGGCCCACCACGCGCGGGTCGATGCCGCTGAGCTGGGCGCCGGTCTCGGTGTAGGTGTCGGTGCGCAGCGGGTCGACGGTGGCGGCGGGCCGGGGCGGCAGCGGGGTGCCGCGGGGCGCGGAGTCGGCGACCAGGGTGCGGTCGGCGGTGGTGAGCGCGATGCGGCGGCCGGTGCGGGCGGCCAGCTGCCGCACGGTGCGGCGGGCGTCCGTCCAGTCGGCGTGGGTGGCGGCGTAGCCGCTGAGCTGGGCGAGGATGCGGTTGTCGGCCGCGAGGTCCTGGCCCTGCTCCTCCTTCAGGGCACTGGTGGTGGTGGTCACCGCGAGCCAGGCCGTGGCGGCCACCGAACAGACGGCGATCACCGCGGAGACGAACAGCAGCCGGACGACCAGCCGCTTCCGCAACGGAACCCGCCGCCGCCGGGCCACGGCGCTGTGCCGGCCGACCTGCTCGGGGCCGGCGACGGCGGGCTTCAGCCTGTACCGGGCGCAGTCCTCGGCGTTGTCGGCGACGTCGACGTCCATCACCAGGATCGCTACGCCGATGCCGTGCTCGCGCAGTACGTCGCCCTCCGCGACGCTGTC
>NZ_MUMF01001092.1 GCF_002155905.1 Streptomyces tricolor
GGGTAGGAGGGGCGGTTGGCGGCGTACTGGGCGGCGGCGGAGTCGAAGGACCGGGCCCGGGCGGCGTGCAGGGCGCGCGGGTCGGCGGGCGGCGGCTGCGTGGCGGTCATGGGGTCATGTCTAGGGCACCGCCGCCGTCCGTCGTACCCCCTTGCCGGGTTCTACCGGCGGCGCTTCTTCTTGGAGGGGTTGCCGGTGCGGCGGGTGGTGCGGCGTTCGTGGGCCTCGCGGGCCTTCTCGTACTCCTCGCGGTGCAGCTTCTCGCCCGGCGCCTCGGTCAGGGAGCGGAAGAAGTAGGCGACGAGGGAGCCGACGAAGCCGATGGCCAGCAGGCCGCGCAGGCCGGCCTGGCGCTGCGGGTCGTGGCGCTTGCCGAAGCCCTCCCAGGTGTTGTGGAAGGCGAGCGCGCTGCAGATCGCGAACATGGCGACGACCAGGACGGTCACGAACGAACCGGTGTCGGCGATCCGGATGCCCTCGTAGGCGAAGCGCAGCACCAGGCAGGAGACGGCGGCGGCGGCCAGGGAGCCGACGGCGACGGCGGCGCGGCGGGCCGCGTAGCCGTTGCCGTGGTCCACCCAGGAGGTGCCGAAGAAGCGCAGGGGCTCGGGGCGGGGGCCACCGCCCTGGGCCGCGCCGTCGCCCTGGGCCGCGGGGCCGGCGGAGCCCGCCGAGGTGTCCGGGGTGCCGGTTTCGTCGCTCACGGCACGATTATGGCTG
>NZ_MUMF01001093.1:0-314 GCF_002155905.1 Streptomyces tricolor
GCCGGCGCGGCGGGGCCGGCCGCGCAACGGTCGAGATCTCGCCATGAGCCGTCCGCGCACTGCCGGAAAACTCTGCGTAGCAAGTCCGTAACACGACTGGTGTTGCCTACCGGGCGGAGTGCCGGCGGTCGAGCGGAAGCTGGGCGATGACTGTGGATCAACTCCCCGGACCTGTACGGGAGTTCGCGAGCTACCTGGACGCCCTTCTGGCGCGTCTCGATCCGCGCGGCGGCTGGAGCGGGGTGTTCTGGCAGCGGGATGCCGAGGGGATGCGGGCCTGCCTGGACGGGCGGGAGGTGCCGCCGTGGGACGTC
>NZ_MUMF01001093.1:403-640 GCF_002155905.1 Streptomyces tricolor
CCGGGACGCGCTGGCCGACCGGCTCGACGTCATGCTCCGCGAGCAGCGGTACGCCGCGGAACGCCAGGCCGAACTGACCCGCCTGCTCTCCGCGCCGGTGTCCGCGGAGGAGGCCGAGTCCCTCCACCGCGACCTCGCCTGGGCCCACGACGACCACGCACGCGCCACAGCCCGCTGCACCGAACTCCGCACCCGTATCGAGGACCTCGACCGCCGGAGGGGGCCCTGGGGAGGGGC
>NZ_MUMF01001094.1:0-309 GCF_002155905.1 Streptomyces tricolor
TCACCGCGCTGACCGGCGACTACACGATCGACCCCGCGCACAGCACGATCGGTTTCGTCGCCCGGCACGCCATGGTCACCAACGTCAAGGGCGGCTTCCAGGACTTCACCGGCACGCTGCACCTCGACGGTGCCGACCCCACCCGGTCCACCGCCACGCTCGACGTGCAGATGGCCAGCATCGACACCGGCAACGCCGACCGTGACGGCCACCTGAAGTCCGCCGACTTCTTCAAGATCGACGAGTTCCCGGTCATGACCTTCCGCTCCACCGGGGCGGAGGCCCTCGGCGGCGACGCGTACCGCATCA
>NZ_MUMF01001094.1:367-502 GCF_002155905.1 Streptomyces tricolor
CGGCGCGGGCGGTGGACCACGATGAAGCGGTGAGCGGTGGCGACCACATCCACTTCGACGCGGGCAGGTTCTACGGCCCTGTCGTCGGCAAGCAGGAGAACCACTACGGCCCCGCCCCGACCAGCCTCGCCGCGC
>NZ_MUMF01001095.1:0-185 GCF_002155905.1 Streptomyces tricolor
GTGTGGGGGGAGGGGCCGGAGTGGGGGGAGGCAGACGTCACGCGAGCATTATGACGGTGTCCTGTCAGCCGGACCGACGGGACGCCGACGCGGAGCGACGGGGGACCGGCTGGTCCAGCAGGGGGATCTCGATCGCCGGGCACCGGTCCATGACCATGTCCAGACCCGCCGCCCGCGTCCGCTCG
>NZ_MUMF01001095.1:238-587 GCF_002155905.1 Streptomyces tricolor
CCTTCGGGTGCACCGGCACGATCCGCTTGCCGAACCGTTGCAGCACCCGCGCCACCCCGTAGGCGGCCCGGCTCTGGTTCGCGGACAGGCCGACCACCGCCCAGGTGTCGCCCAGCTCGGTCAGGATCCTGCGGATCGTCGCTTCGTCGCCGTACATCGGCCGTCTCCTCGGAATGCGGGGAACTGTGTCTCCGGGCAACAGTGGCGCGGCGGGTGCGGATTCCCGCCGTACCCCGGCACGCTGTCCGGAATCGGTGCAAGCCGCTGCGTACGGCCGCCGGTCGGCCTACGCTCGCCCCGTGCTGCGCATCCTCGACGCCAGAACCGGTGAGCCCGTATCCGCCGCGCC
>NZ_MUMF01000111.1 GCF_002155905.1 Streptomyces tricolor
ATGATCTTCCCGGCGCGGGAACTGGTCGCGCACGGTTTCGAGCTGCTGGCCACCTCCGGTACCGCCGAGGTCCTCAAGCGCAACGGGATCCACGCCACCGTGGTGCGCAAGCAGTCCGAGGGCACCGGGCCGAACGGGGAGAAGACCATCGTCCAGCTCATCCACGACGGCGAGGTCGACCTCATCGTCAACACCCCCTACGGCACCGGCGGCCGGCTCGACGGCTACGACATCCGCACCGCCGCCGTGGCCCGTTCCGTGCCCTGCCTGACCACCGTCCAGGCACTCGCCGCGGCCGTCCAGGGCATCGACGCCCTCCACCACGGAGACGTCGGCGTCCGCTCCCTCCAGGAACACGCCCAACACCTGACCGCGGCCCGCGACTAGCAGCCCCGAGGGGGACACCGGAAACGGTGTCCCCCTCCGCATGAGGACACCTACATGTACAAGCTCTTCTTCCGTCTGGTCTTCCGACGGATGGACCCGGAGCAGGCCCACCACCTGGCCTTCCGCTGGATCCGCCGCGCCGTCCGCATCCCGGTGCTGCGCACCTTCGTCGCCGCCGCCCTCGCGCCCCGGTACAAGGAGCTGCGCACCGAGGCCTTCGGGCTGCGCATGCACGGCCCCTTCGGGCTCGCCGCGGGCTTCGACAAGAACGCGGTCGCCATCGACGGCATGTCGATGCTGGGCTTCGACCACGTCGAGATCGGCACGGTGACGGGGGAGCCGCAGCCCGGCAACCCCAAGAAGCGGCTGTTCCGGCTCGTCGCGGACCGCGCGCTCATCAACCGCATGGGCTTCAACAACGACGGCTCGCTCGCCGTGGCGGCCCGCCTGGCCACCCGTGAGCCCGTCTTCAAGACCGTGGTCGGCGTCAACATCGGCAAGACCAAGATCGTCCCGGAGGCGGAGGCCGTCGCCGACTACGTGAAGTCCGCCGAGCGCCTCGCGCCGTACGCGGACTACCTCGTCGTCAACGTCTCCTCGCCGAACACGCCCGGCCTGCGCAACCTCCAGGCGGTGGACCACCTGCGTCCGCTGCTCACCGCCGTGCGCGAGGCCGCGGACCGCACGGTCGCGAACCGGCGCGTCCCGCTGCTGGTGAAGATCGCTCCCGACCTCGCCGACGAGGACGTCGACGCCGTCGCCGACCTCGCCGTGGAGCTGGGCCTCGACGGCATCATCGCCACCAACACCACCATCGCGCGCGAGGGCCTCGGCCTGCGGTCGGCGCCCGCGCTGGTGCAGGAGACCGGCGGCCTGTCCGGGGCGCCGCTCAAGGAGCGCTCCCTGGAGGTCCTGCGCCGCCTGTACGCGCGCGTGGGCGACCGGATCACCCTGGTGGGTGTCGGGGGCATCGAGACCGCCGAGGACGCCTGGCAGCGGATCCTGGCCGGTGCCACGCTGGTCCAGGGGTACAGCGCCTTCATCTACGAGGGCCCCTTCTGGTGCCGGTCCCTCCACAAGGGCCTCGCGGCCCGCCTGCGCACCAGCCCGTACGCCACCCTCGCCGACGCCGTCGGCGCCGATGTGAGGAAGCCCGCATGAGCCCGTTGGAGCCCTTCGGCGCCCGGCTGCGCCGCGCCATGGACGAGCGCGGCCCGCTGTGCGTCGGCATCGACCCGCACGCCTCCCTGCTCGCCGAGTGGGGCCTGAACGACGACATCGCCGGCCTGGAGCGGTTCAGCCGCACCGTGGTCGAGGCCATGGCCGACCGGGTGGCCGTCCTGAAGCCGCAGAGCGCCTTCTTCGAGCGGTTCGGCTCGCGCGGCCTCGCCGTCCTGGAGACGTCGGTGCAGGAGGCGCGGGCGGCCGGCGCGCTGGTCGTGATGGACGCCAAGCGCGGTGACATCGGCTCGACCATGGCGGCCTACGCCGAGGCGTTCCTGCACCCGGACGCCCCGCTGTTCTCCGACGCCCTGACCGTCTCGCCGTACCTCGGCTACGGCTCGCTGAGCCCCGCCGTCGCGCTCGCCCGGGAGAGCGGTGCCGGCCTGTTCGTGCTGGCGCTGACCTCGAACCCGGAGGGCGGCGAGGTGCAGCACGCCATCCGCCCCGACGGCCGGACCGTCGGGGCGACCATGCTGGCCCACCTGGCGGCCGAGAACGCGGGGGAGGAGCCGCTGGGCTCCTTCGGCGCGGTCGTCGGCGCCACGCTCGGCGACCTCTCCTCGTACGACCTGGACATGGGCGGTCCGCTGCTCGCGCCCGGCATCGGCGCCCAGGGGGCGACCCCGGCCGACCTCCCCCGGGTGTTCGGGTCGGCCGTCCGCAACGTCGTGCCCAACGTCAGCCGGGGTGTTCTGCGTCACGGTCCCGACGTCAGCGCGCTGCGCGGGGCGGCCGAGCGGTTCGCGACGGAGATCCAGGCGGCCCTCGCGGGTGTCTGAGGTCCGGCCGCGTGCTCGGCTGAGCGCGATCACGCCGACTTGAGTGTGAATACATCCTCAAATCGAGGGCATTATGTCTGAAATGTCCGTCCTGACGGAGGCTGACCAGGACTTTTCCGCTGTTCTCGCTGACTCTGGCGGACTTGCCCGCTAGTCTCCGAGCAGTGAGGGCAACTCCCACGCCCTCCAGGTAGTGGGGGGAGAACGGGCAGCGTGTTGCTCGTGGCTCCCCAGGTGTGGGGCGACTAGGTTCCTCACCGGTCCGTATCCGACAGTTCGACATCCGAGGTGACGTAGGCGTGGCTCTTCCGCCCCTTACCCCTGAACAGCGCGCAGCCGCGCTCGAAAAGGCCGCCGCGGCTCGCCGGGAGCGGGCCGAGGTCAAGAATCGACTCAAGCACTCCGGCGCCTCTCTGCACGAGGTCATCAAGCAGGGCCAGGAAAACGACGTCATCGGCAAGATGAAGGTCTCGGCGCTGCTGGAGTCCCTGCCGGGCGTGGGCAAGGTCCGCGCCAAGCAGATCATGGAGCGTCTGGGCATCTCCGAGAGCCGCCGCGTGCGCGGTCTCGGTTCCAACCAGATCGCTTCCCTGGAGCGTGAATTCGGCAGCACCGGCTCCTGAGTCCGCCTCCCGGCGGGCAGGGAGTCCCGGGCACTCCGGGATTGCTGGAATAATCGCTGCATGAGTGAACGTCCGCGGCTGACCGTGCTCTCCGGCCCCTCGGGGGTCGGCAAGAGCACGGTCGTCGCCCATATGCGCAAGGAACACCCCGAGGTCTGGCTCTCGGTGTCGGCGACCACCCGCAAGCCGCGCCCCGGTGAGCAGCACGGAGTCCACTACTTCTTCGTCACCGACGAGGAGATGGACAAGCTGATCGCCAACGGTGAGCTGCTGGAATGGGCCGAGTTCGCCGGCAACCGCTACGGCACGCCCCGCGCGGCCGTGATGGAGCGGCTGGAGAACGGCGAGCCCGTGCTGCTGGAGATCGACCTCCAGGGCGCTCGGCAGGTCCGCGAGTCCATGTCCGACGCCCAGCTGGTGTTCCTGGCTCCGCCCTCCTGGGAGGAGCTGGTGCGCAGGCTGACCGGCCGGGGAACCGAGCCGCCCGAGGTCATCGAGCGCCGCCTGGCGGCGGCGAAGACCGAGCTGGCGGCGGAGCCGGAGTTCGATGAGACCTTGGTCAACACCTCCGTCGAGGACGTGGCTCGCGAGCTGCTAGCCTTGATGGACGTTGTGTGATCGTGACTGTGATCACGATGTCTGATTCTTTTCCATCCATCGGAAGGTAGAGCGTGTCCTCTTCCATCACCGCGCCCGAGGGCATCATCAACCCGCCGATCGACGAGCTTCTTGAGGCGACCGACTCGAAGTACAGCCTCGTGATCTACGCGGCCAAGCGTGCGCGCCAGATCAACGCGTACTACTCGCAGCTCGGTGAGGGCCTCCTTGAGTACGTCGGTCCGCTCGTCGACACCCACGTCCACGAGAAGCCGCTCTCGATCGCCCTGCGCGAGATCAACGCCGGTCTGCTGACCTCCGAGGCCGTCGAGGGCCCGGCGCAGTAGTACTTTCAGACTGCGATTGACTTATCCACAGGCCCGGCAGTCACGCTGCCGGGCCTGTGGTGTGTCATGGGTGATGCAGATTCTCGAACGCGAGGAGCCATGGTGGACAAGCCGAAAGTCGTGCTGGGGGTCAGCGGTGGCATCGCCGCCTACAAGGCCTGTGAGCTGCTGAGAAGGTTCACGGAGTCGGGCCATGACGTCCGCGTGGTGCCCACCGCCTCCGCGCTGCACTTCGTCGGCGCGGCCACCTGGTCCGCCCTGTCCGGCAACCCGGTCTCCACCGAGGTCTGGGACGCGGTCCACGAGGTCCCGCACGTCCGCATCGGCCAGCACGCCGACCTCGTGGTCGTGGCCCCGGCCACCGCCGACATGCTCGCCAAGGCCGCCCACGGTCTCGCCGACGACCTGCTCACCAACACTCTCCTCACCGCCCGCTGCCCGGTCGTCTTCGCCCCGGCCATGCACACCGAGATGTGGGAGCACCCGGCCACCCAGGAGAACGTGGCCACGCTGCGCCGCCGGGGCGCCGTCGTCGTCGAGCCCGCCGTCGGCCGTCTGACCGGCGTCGACACCGGCAAGGGCCGGCTGCCCGACCCGGCGGAGATCTTCGAGGTGTGCCGCCGGGTGCTGGCCCGCGGCGTCACCGAGCCCGATCTGCGGGGACGGCACGTCGTCGTCTCCGCCGGCGGCACCCGCGAACCCCTCGACCCGGTCCGCTTCCTCGGCAACCGCTCCTCCGGCAAGCAGGGGTACGCCCTCGCCCGCACCGCCGCCGCCCGCGGCGCCCGCGTGACATTGATCTCGGCCAACGCCGGCCTGCCCGACCCCGCGGGCGTGGACGTCGTCCGGGTCGGCACCGCCGTGCAGCTGCGCGAGGCCGTCCTGAAGGCCGCCGCCGACGCCGACGCCGTGGTCATGGCCGCCGCCGTCGCCGACTTCCGCCCGGCCGCGTACGCCGCCGGGAAGATCAAGAAGAAGGACGGCCAGGACCCTGAGCCCATCGTCCTGGTGCGGAATCCGGACATCCTCGCGGAGATCTCCGCCGACCGGGCCCGCCCCGGACAGGTGATCGTCGGCTTCGCCGCCGAGACCGACGACGTCCTCGCCAACGGCCGCACCAAGCTCGCCCGCAAGGGCTGCGACCTGCTCGTGGTCAACGAGGTGGGGGAGCGCAAGACCTTCGGCGCCGAGGAGAACGAGGCCGTCGTCCTGGGTGCCGACGGCAGCGAGACCCGGGTGCCGCACGGCCCCAAGGAGGCCCTCGCCGACACGGTCTGGGACTTGGTCGTGCGGCGACTGGACTAACGTCCGGCAGGCGATCGGGCGAACTCCAGGACGGGTTCACGCCACGCTCAAATCGGGTGTGGCGGCCCTGGCCAAGGCCGCTCGCCATTGTGCAGAATGCCCGTGCCGCAGGTCACAGCGCTCCCGAGAGGCGAGACGGTGGCCCGCTGACCGAGTGCGACCGATAAACTGTCACGGTCGACGCCGGGCGCAGCCCCGCGTCGACCGCAAATGATCAGCCAGCAGCCGCTGCAACCACAGGGAGCGTTGTGTCCCGTCGCCTGTTCACCTCGGAGTCCGTGACCGAGGGTCACCCCGACAAGATCGCTGACCAGATCAGCGACACCATTCTCGACGCGCTTCTGCGCGAGGACCCGACCTCCCGGGTCGCCGTGGAGACGTTGATCACCACCGGCCTGGTGCATGTGGCCGGCGAGGTGACGACCAAGGCCTACGCGGACATCGCGACCCTCGTCCGCAGCAAGATCCTGGAGATCGGCTACGACTCCTCCAAGAAGGGCTTCGACGGCGCCTCCTGCGGTGTCTCGGTGTCCATCGGCGCGCAGTCCCCGGACATCGCGCAGGGCGTCGACACGGCCTACGAGACCCGGGTCGAGGGCGACGACGACGAGCTGGACCGGCAGGGCGCGGGCGACCAGGGCCTGATGTTCGGCTACGCGTCCGACGAGACGCCCACCCTGATGCCGCTGCCGATCTTCCTGGCGCACCGCCTGTCCAAGCGCCTCTCCGAGGTCCGCAAGAACGGCACCATCCCCTACCTGCGCCCGGACGGCAAGACGCAGGTCACCATCGAGTACGACGGCGACAAGGCCGTCCGCCTCGACACGGTGGTCGTCTCCTCGCAGCACGCCTCCGACATCGACCTGGAGTCGCTGCTCGCCCCCGACATCCGCGAGTTCGTCGTGGAGCCGGAGCTGAAGGCGCTCCTGGACGAGGGCATCAAGCTGGACACCGAAGGCTACCGCCTGCTGGTCAACCCGACCGGCCGCTTCGAGATCGGCGGCCCGATGGGCGACGCCGGCCTGACCGGCCGCAAGATCATCATCGACACCTACGGCGGCATGGCCCGCCACGGCGGCGGTGCCTTCTCCGGCAAGGACCCGTCCAAGGTCGACCGCTCGGCGGCGTACGCGATGCGCTGGGTGGCGAAGAACGTCGTGGCGGCCGGCCTGGCCTCCCGCTGCGAGGTCCAGGTCGCCTACGCGATCGGCAAGGCCGAGCCCGTCGGTCTGTTCGTGGAGACCTTCGGCACCCACAAGATCGACCCCGAGAAGATCGAGAAGGCGATCGACGAGGTCTTCGACCTCCGTCCGGCCGCGATCATCCGCGACCTCGACCTGCTCCGCCCGATCTACTCCCAGACGGCGGCGTACGGCCACTTCGGCCGCGAGCTGCCCGACTTCACCTGGGAGCGCACGGACCGCGTGGACGCCCTGCGCGCCGCCGCGGGCCTGTAACCCCGGCCGGCCGTTCGCCGAGGCCCGGCTTCCCTTCGGGGGCCGGGCCTCGGCGTGTGCCGGATCAGCCGGCCGCCGCCAGGCGGATGCGGCGCCGCACCCGGTCGGTCTCCAGGACCCGGACCGTCAGCTCCTGCCCCTCGGCGACGGCCCTCCCGCCCAGGTCGGAGACGTGGACCAGCCCCTCGGCGGCCTCACCGACCCGGACGAACACCCCGAACGGCATCACCTTCGTCACCGGGCCCGTCACCACATCCCCCACCGCGAGGCCCAGCGAGTCCCACGGGTCCTCCGCAAGAGCCTTCAGCGAGATCACCACCTCGCCCTGGTACGAGTCGGCGCCGATCACCTCGCCGGTGACCCGCTGCCCGGGCCGCACCACGTCGGCCGGGTGGTCGACGTGCGCCCAGGTCAGGTCCGGGACCCGGACGAAACCCGTGCCGGGGTGGACGGGGTGCGGGGGCGCCCCGTCGAGCCGTACGAAGACTCCGAAGGGGTGCACGGCGGCCACGGTCCCCGTGACGACGTCCCCGGGCCGCGCGCCCCGCAGATGGCGGTACAGGGCCTCGTCCTCGCACGCCTTCGCGGACAGCACGACCCGGCCGCCGCCCCCGTGGGCACCCTGCACCTCGGCGGTGACACGCTGCCCGACCGCCACGACCTGCGCCGGGTCCTCGAACGCGGTCCAGGACAGCAGGTGACGGGGGATCCGGCCGGTCGGCTCCCCGGACCCGTCGCTGTCCAGGCGGACGACGACCTCGCCGTCGGCGAACCCGGCCACCGTGCCGTGCGCCACCTCCCCGGGCCGGAACGCCGCCAGGCGGGTGCGCAGCTGCTCCAGGGGATTCGGGACAGGTTCGGTCATGGACATGAGCCTAGACATGGCGGGGGGGCCGCCCCGGGCACGGGCGGTGTTGTCAGTGGGGTTTGGTAAGAATGCAAGCGTGAGCAGCGAGAACGGGGCGCCCCGGACGGACGGGGGCGCCCCGTTCTCGCTGCTCACGCTTGCATTCTTACCAAACCCCACTGACAACACCGCCCGTGCCC
>NZ_MUMF01001096.1 GCF_002155905.1 Streptomyces tricolor
CTTCCTGCCGATTCCCCTGCTGTCGGGGGTCAAGGCGCTCCCCCTGACCTGACAGCCGGCCGCGCAGGCCCACAGCCACCCCGCCCCTCCACCTCCACCTGGCGGTCACCAAGGTCGGCTTCCGGCGGCGGAGCCCCGCGAGTGCACCGCAGCGGCGGCGAGCCCTCTGCTCTGGTGATGAGCGACGTCCCTGTGGGGCACACCGGTCGCCGATCACGGAGCCGCAGTGCTGGAAGGGGGCGATGAGCGGACGTCCCCGCTGGCGCCGAGACTGGCCCGCCTCATCGAGGATCACCTTCGCAAACGACCAACTCCACGTATCCCCGATTGGGTGGAGGCGGTAGCAAGGTGACCAGAGCTCGTATCCCGATGATCGAATCGGAGTCCGTAGCTACTCCCATCCCGGACGAACCGACGCGGCACGTCGCCCTCCAAGGAAGGGCACGTCACCACCCTTCCGGAACGGCAGCTTGCCGTTACCTTCTGGCTCCTGGGCGTCGCTCAAGGGCGAGGAGCAGAAGCAGGCCCGCATTCAGTGGACGGAGGCTGGAGGGATCGCGCTTCTGCCGTGCGGTGGCCTCTT
>NZ_MUMF01001097.1 GCF_002155905.1 Streptomyces tricolor
CCCGGCACCATCGACGGCACCACCGAAGTGACCCACCGCATCGAGGTGGCGGCCCCGGCGAAGGCGGTCTACCGGATCGTCGCCGAAGTGGGCCTGTGGCCGCTGTACTTCCCGCCCACCGTGCGGGCCGAGCGGACCGGCGGCGACGGGACCGAGGAGCGGATCCGGATCTGGGCGCTGGCCAACGGCGACCTGCGCACCTGGGAGTCGCGGCGCCGGCTGGACCCGGTCACGTTCCGCATCGAGTTCGAACAGATCCAGCCGCGCGAGCCGGTCGCGGCCATGGGCGGCACCTGGCGGATCACCGAGCGCGGCGACGGCGGCTGCACGGTGGAACTGGACCACTTCTACCGGGCGGTCGACGGCGACCCGGTGGCCCACGAGCGCATCACCCGGGCCGTCGACACCAACAGCCGCTCGGAGCTGGAGCACCTCAAGCGGGCGGCCGAGCGGGGAGACGCGGAGCAGGAGCTGCTGTTCGACTTCGCCGACACCGAGACCATCACC
>NZ_MUMF01001098.1 GCF_002155905.1 Streptomyces tricolor
CACCCACCCGTGCGAGACCGGATGGGTACAGCTCAACCTAGCCCGCCACCCCTCCCGAACCGGCCCGCCGCCCTACCACCGGCTCGCCACCACCGCCCGTGAACTCCTCACCAGCGGACAGGCCAGCAACTTCTTCTTCATGCACAAACCCCCCGGCCTGCGCGTGCGGTTCCAGGCAGCCGACCCCGACCAGACAGCACACCTGCGCGAAGAACTGCTACGCCGCCTGGACCCGGCACCCGGACAAGACCCCTGGACCCCGCCCACACCCGGCGTGTACGAACCCGAAACCTACCTCTTCGGCGGCCCGGCCTCCATGCCCTGGGTCCACGCACTGTTCACCGCCGACTCCCTTGCCTGGCTCGACCTCCACACACACCACGCCGGCACTCCCCCACCCCCCGCCTGGCGCCTGTCCCTGACCCTGCTCCACACCGTGTTCACCGCCCTGCACATCACCGGCTGGGAACACCGCGGAGTCTGGCAGAGAGTCAAAGAAGAAACCGGCCGCCGACTACCAGGCGGACTCAACACGCCCGACCGCCGACGCGCCGCCGCCGGAATCCGCGCCTGGTGGGAACAAACCCCCACCACCCGCCTCCACACACTCCCCCCCGCCTGGCACCACACCATCACCACACACACCCAGACAGCCGAACACGCCGCACAACACTGGCACACCCACTACTTCACCACCACCCAAGCCACCATCGGCC
>NZ_MUMF01001099.1 GCF_002155905.1 Streptomyces tricolor
GCCGACCGCTGGAGCGAGTCCTGGGCGGCCGCGCCCACCAGCCAGCCGGTCACGGGTGCGGCCACGGCGATCAGCAGCAGCGCCACGAGGGCCACCCACGCCTCGGCCAGATCGGTCGCCCGGCGCAGGGGATTGTGCCGCCAGCGCCACAGCCCGATGAGTGCTCGCATGTCCCCACCCCCTTCCGGTCTCCGACCCCCGGCCTCGGTGCCCGCCCCCGGACCGGACCGGGAGAGGGCGACGTCACGTCCGCCGCGGTGCCTGACGCACACGGCCTCTCATGAATTTCTCATGCTGCTGAACGTCCGGGACACCGCTGCCGGTTCCCGGCCCCGCCGGATCGTCTCCGGACTGCTTCCCGCCGCTCGTACGCCGGGTCTACGCCAGTACGCGCACCGGGTCGCCGACGCGGACCGTGCCGGGGGAGAGCGGCACGAGGTTCTGGCCGAACAGCAGCCTGCCGTCCCTTCTGCGGTGGCGTGCCAGGGTGTGCAGCGGTTCCCTGCCCCGCACGGCGGTGGTCTGGTCGGTGGTGGTCACGACGCACCGTCCGCTGGGCTTCGGGGCCCGGAAGACCACTTCGCCGATGGCGATCCGTGTCCAGTGGTCCTCGGCCCAGGGCTCGGTGCCGGCGACGACGACGTTGGGCCGGAACCGGTTCATGGGCAGGGGGCCCTCGTGGGCGTGCGGGCCCTCGGCGATGAGGGAGTTCAGGGCGTCCAGCGAGGCCAGCGTGGTCACCAGCAGGGGGTAGCCGTCGGCGAAGCTCACGGTCTCGCCGGGCAGTGCGTAGGCGGGGTCGACCGGGCGGCGGGTGGCCGGATCGTCCATGTGGACCAGTCGGACCCCGGCCCCGAGAAAGGCGCTGCACCAGGCGTGCGCGTCGGCCGCGGCCGGGACCCCCTCCACCTTCGTGCCGAACACGTTCATCGGCACGGTCTCCGCAGGCCGCGGCACCTCGACCGTGAGCGGCTCCAGGCCGGGTGCGGACAGACGAACGCCGCCGCCGGCCAGAGGCTCGGCGGCGGCCAGTGCGAGGCGCGGCTGCTCGCGCTGTGTGACGACCTTTCCCCCGTCGTCGATCAGCGTCCAGCGTCGGTCGCCGGCCAGGCCCCAGGGCTCCACGACGGCCTCCCGGGGCGAGACGCCCCGGAACGCCTTGACCGGATGGACGTGGATCGACTCCACTTCGGCGTTTCCCATGCCGTCCATCGTGCCAGGCGGCACCGACGGCCGGGGGTGCGAGCCGTCAGTAGCCGCGGTACTGCTGGTTGTTGTACGGGTCCTGGTAGGGGGCCGGCGCGGGGCGCGGCGCGGCCGGGCGCATCGCCTCGTAGCCGTTGCCCGCCGCCATCGGCCGCTGCGGCTGCGGGGCCTGCGGACCGGGGTAGCCGCGCGGGGCGCTGGCCTGCTGCGGGATGTACGCCGTGGGCGCCTGCTGCAGCGGTGCGGGCTGCGGCGTCTGCGGGTAGCCGTAGGC
>NZ_MUMF01001100.1 GCF_002155905.1 Streptomyces tricolor
ACCCTGAGCCCCACCCCGGCCGGCACGGCGTCCCCGTCCCCGTACCCCACCCTGACCGCGGCCCCGCGTTCCCACTCCGGCGCCGGGTACTACGTCTTCACGATCACCGTCCGCTGAGGCGGACCGGAACCGAGGCCCCCATGCCCTCTTCGCCCGAGACCCGCACCGACGACGAACTGCTGGCCACCACCGACGTCGCCGTCCTGCTGCGGTACGGCCTGACCCAGGACGCCTTCCGCACGGCCCTGTTCGGCGACGGCGCCGTGGCCGCCGCGGTCACCCTGGACCGGCTCGGGGTGCTGCCCCGCTCGCTGGTGTTCGTCGCCGACATCGTCCGGGCCGGCGGCCTCGCGTACGCCGCCGAGCTGCCCGAGCCGCTGCCGTCCCCGGAGCCCGCTGCCCTGCTGCGCGACTGGCTGCGCGACGCCGCCCAGGCCGCCGGCACCCCGGAGGCCGAGACCCGCGCCGCCCGCTGGCTGGACGCGGTCGCCGAGATCATCGCGCTGCGCCGGGCCACCCGCCGCTGACCCGGCCGAGGAAGACGGGGTTGGTGAGCGCGGCCATCGCCCCCGGCACCGGCCCGAGCGCCGTCTCGTGCCGCACCTCGGCCCGCACATAGGCGGCGCGGGCCGGGCTCGTCCGCCACTCCACGGTCCCCGAGCCGGACACCGGCAGCGGTCCGCCGGTGTGCACCACGCCCTGGTCGGTGACGAGCCGGACCGCGCAGCGCGGCGCCCCGGACACCTCCAGCCGGACGGTCACCGGGGTGTCGTCCCCGACCGCCAGCCGCTCCCCGATCCCCGCCTCCTCACCTCCGTCGGCCGTGACGGAGAACACCAGCGAGACGTGCCGTGACTCGGCCACGTACGACCGCCCGGCCCGCAGCCCCGCCAGGATCGCCTCCCGCGTCAGCGCGTCGGCGAGGACGACCGTCTGGGGCGTCCCGACCACGTCCGGATCGCGGTGCGCGTCGCTGTCGCCCATCGCCGGCAGCCACCCCCGCCCGCCCCGCACCGCCGCCACCAGCCGCGCGTCCCAGGCGGCGAGGGCCAGCTCGTCGTCCGGTGTCCAGGCCCCGTTCCACACCTCCACGGCGTCCGCCTCCGCGAACCCGAACTTCCAGCCGCACCCCACGCAGTCGCCGTGCGGATGGGCGGGTACGACGAGACCGCCGGCCCGGCGGATGTCCCGCGCGAAACGCGCCCAGCGGCCGTCCCGGGCCCGGTAGCGCCAGTCGACGAAGGTGCCCGGCTCGGTGCCGAGCGCCAGGACGTGCCCGTTGCGGGTGGTGACCTCCTCGCCGAGCAGCACCAGCAGGTCGTCGCCGGCCGCGTCGGCCCAGTGGGCGTGCGAGGCGTTGGTGTTGTGGTCGGAGCTGTTCAGGAAGTCCAGCCCGGCCGCCCGGGCCAGCGC
>NZ_MUMF01000112.1 GCF_002155905.1 Streptomyces tricolor
GGCCCGCCGGCGGGCCCGGCTGTACAGCAGCGCGCGCAGCGTCGGCGTGTAGGAGGAGGCCACCCGGTCCAGGACGGCCGCCCCCGCGGGCGCGCCCCCCATGCCGTCCGCGCCGCCGCCCGGCGCCCGCCCCGGCGGGTACGGTTACCCGCAGCCCGCCACGCAGCGGCCCGCCGCGGCCCCGATGAGCGGCGCGCGCACCCGCTACTGGATCGAGATCAACGGCACCCGCCACCAGATCTCCCGCCCGACGCTGGTGCTGGGCCGCAGCACCGACGCCGACGTGCGGATCGACGACCCCGGCGTCTCCCGCCGGCACTGCGAGATCCGGACCGGAACGCCCTCGACGATCCAGGATCTCGGTTCCACCAACGGCATCGTGGTGGACGGGCAGCACACCACCCGCGCTACGCTCCGCGACGGCTCGCGGATCGTCGTGGGCAGCACCACCGTTATCTATAGGCAAGCCGAAGGGTGAAGCGGGGGCAATGTCAGAGCTGACCCTCACGGTCATGCGGCTGGGTTTCCTGGCCGTACTGTGGCTGTTCGTGATCGTGGCCGTGCAGGTCATCCGGAGCGACCTGTTCGGTACGCGCGTCACCCAGCGCGGATCGCGTAGGGAGGCCGCCCGGCCGCAGCAGCCGGGCCGGCAGCAGGCCCGGCAGCAGGCCGCTCCGCCACAGCAGCGCGGCCAGCAGGGCGGCGGCCGGCGTGGCCGCAACGCCCCCACCAAGCTGGTCGTGACCGAGGGCACACTGACCGGCACCACCGTCGCGCTGCAGGGCCAGACGATCACGCTGGGCCGGGCGCACGACTCCACGATCGTGCTGGACGACGACTACGCCTCCAGCCGCCATGCCAGGATCTACCCGGACCGCGACGGCCAGTGGATCATCGAGGATCTCGGCTCCACCAACGGCACCTACCTGGACCGGTCCCGGCTGACGACCCCCACACCGATCCCGCTGGGCGCGCCGATCCGCATCGGCAAGACCGCAATCGAGCTGCGGAAGTAGTACGACAATGAGCGAGCGGAGCGAGCACGCGGAAGCAGGCCACACCCAGGCCTCCGGCGCGCTCCCGACCGGAGGGTGGGCAGTGTGGCTCGACACGACCGGCTGTACCCGGAGCCGACGGGCGAGGTGCGCATGAGTCTGTCACTGCGCTTTGCCGCCGGATCGCACAAGGGCATGATCCGGGAGGGCAACGAGGACTCCGGGTACGCCGGTCCGCGCCTGCTCGCCATCGCCGACGGCATGGGCGGCCAGGCCGCGGGTGAGGTCGCCTCCTCCGAGGTGATCTCCACCCTGGTCACGCTCGACGACGACGTGCCCGGCTCCGACATCCTCACCTCCCTCGGCGCGGCCGTGCAGCGCGCCAACGACCAGCTGCGCGCCATGGTCGAGGAGGACCCCCAGCTGGAAGGCATGGGGACGACCCTCACCGCGCTGCTGTGGACCGGGCAGCGGCTCGGCCTCGTGCACGTCGGCGACTCGCGCGCGTACCTGCTCCGGGACGGCGTGCTCACCCAGATCACCCAGGACCACACCTGGGTGCAGCGGCTCGTGGACGAGGGCCGGATCACCGAGGAAGAGGCCACCACCCACCCGCAGCGCTCGCTGCTGATGCGCGCCCTCGGCAGCGGCGACCACGTCGAGCCCGACCTGTCGATCCGCGAGGTCCGGGCCGGCGACCGCTATCTGATCTGCTCCGACGGCCTGTCCGGCGTGGTCTCCCACCAGACGATGGAGGAGACCCTCGCCAGCTACCAGGGCCCGCAGGAGACCGTGCAGGAGCTGATCCAGCTCGCGCTGCGCGGCGGCGGCCCCGACAACATCACCGTCATCGTCGCCGACGTGCTCGACCTGGACACCGGGGACACCCTCGCCGGGCAGCTGTCCGACCAGCCGGTGGTGGTCGGCGCCGTCGCCGAGAACCAGCACCACCTGTCCGACAACGGCATCATGCAGACCCCGGCCGGCCGCGCCTCCCACCTGGGCCGCCAGGGCCAGGGGCACGGCGGCGGCGAGTTCGGCCCGCCCGGCTCCGGCGACACCACCGGCTACGTCCCGGCCGGCGGCTTCGGCGAGTACGCCGACGACGACCTCACCAAGCCGCGCAAGCAGCGCAGATGGCTGAAGACCTCGCTCTACGGCGCGCTCGCCCTGGCCGTCGTCGGCGGCGGCCTGTACGGCGGCTACCGCTGGACGCAGACCCAGTACTACGTCGGGGTCAAGGGCGAGCACGTGGCGCTGTACCGCGGGATCAGCCAGGACCTGGCCTGGGTGTCGTTGTCGGAGGTGGAGAAGGACCACCCCGAGATCGAACTCAAGTACCTGCCGCCGTACCAGCAGAAGCAGGTGAAGGCCACGATCGCGGAGGGCGGCCTGGAGGCGGCCCGGACGAAGGTCGAAGAGCTGGCCGTGCAGGCTTCCGCCTGCCGCAAGCAGGCCGAGCGCGAGGCCGCGCAGGAGGCGCGGAGCAACGCGAAGAACGGCCAGGACAAGAACGACCAGGACAAGACCGGCCAGGACAAGACCGGCGGTGCCGGCGGCACCGGATCCACCGGCGGCACGGGGGCCACCACCGGCACCGGCGGTACCAGCACCGGTGGCACCACCGGCACCGGCAGCACCTCTGGCATCACCACGCAGACCGCCTTCACCAAGGCCTCACCGACCCCGAACCCGTCGGCCTCGAAGACGTCACCGGCAACCCCGGCCGACCCTTCGAAGTCTCCGTCCACGACCCCGTCCGCGACCCCCAGCCCCGGCCCCACTCTCTCGGAGGATGAGCAGAAGGTCGTCTCGCTGTGCGGTAAGCAGTAGGCAAGCCGTGAGAGGCCCTGTCACACGATGAGCAGTACTACGAACTCGCCGACGCATCACACGTCCACGATCGGCGCCATCGGCGCGCCGAGCCGCCGCAACACCGAGCTGGCCCTGCTGGTCTTCGCCGTGGTCATCCCGGTGTTCGCCTACGCCAACGTGGGCCTGGCCCTCGACGGCCAGGTCCCCTCCGGGCTGCTCAGCTACGGCCTGGGCCTCGGCCTGCTGGCCGGCGTCGCCCATCTCGCCGTACGCAAGTTCGCGCCGTACGCCGACCCGCTGCTGCTGCCGCTGGCCACCCTGCTCAACGGGCTCGGGTTGGTGTGCATCTGGCGGCTGGACCAGTCCAAGCTGCTCCAGTCACTGCCCAACTTCGTCACGGCCGCACCCCGCCAGCTGCTGTACACCGCGCTGGGCATCGCGCTGTTCGTCGTGGTGCTGATCTTCCTGAAGGACCACCGCGTCCTCCAGCGCTACACCTACATCTCGATGTTCTGCGCCCTGGTGCTGCTCATCCTGCCGCTGGTGCCGGGCCTGGGCGCGAACATCTACGGCGCGAAGATCTGGATCCGGATCCCCGGCCTCGGCTCGCTCCAGCCCGGTGAGTTCGCGAAGATCGTCCTCGCCGTCTTCTTCGCCGGCTACCTCATGGTCAAGCGGGACGCCCTGGCCCTCGCCAGCCGCCGCTTCATGGGCCTGTACCTGCCGCGCGGCCGCGACCTCGGCCCGATCCTGGTCGTCTGGGCGATCTCGATCCTCATCCTGGTCTTCGAGACCGACCTCGGCACCTCGCTGCTGTTCTTCGGAATGTTCGTCATCATGCTGTACGTCGCCACCGAGCGGACCAGCTGGATCGTCTTCGGTCTGCTGATGTCCGCGGCGGGCGCCGTCGGCGTGGCGAGCTTCGAACCCCACATCCAGACCCGTGTACAGGCCTGGCTCGACCCGATGCGCGAGTACCAGCTCAGCCGCAGCGGGGCCAACGACGGCATCCTCCACTCCGAGCAGGCCATGCAGGCGCTGTGGGCCTTCGGCTCCGGCGGCACCCTCGGCACCGGCTGGGGCCAGGGCCACTCCGACCTGATCCGGTTCGCCGCCAACTCCGACTTCATCCTCGCCACCTTCGGCGAGGAGCTGGGCCTGGCCGGCGTCATGGCGATCCTGCTGATCTACGGACTGATCGTGGAGCGCGGTGTGCGCACCGCCCTCGCCGCCCGCGACCCGTTCGGCAAGCTGCTCGCCATCGGCCTGTCCGGCGCCTTCGCGCTGCAGGTCTTCGTGGTGGCCGGCGGTGTCATGGGCCTCATCCCGCTGACCGGTATGACCATGCCGTTCCTCGCGTACGGCGGTTCCTCCGTGCTGGCCAACTGGGCCCTGATCGGCATCCTCATCCGCATCAGCGACACCGCCCGCCGCCCGGCGCCCACCCCCGCCGGCAACCCCGACGCCGAGATGACCCAGGTGGTCCGCCCGTCATGAACAAGCCCCTGCGCCGGATCGCGATCTTCTGCGGCCTCCTCGTACTGACCCTGCTGCTGCGGGACAACTGGCTCCAGTACGTCAAGGCCGACAGCCTCAAGGACGACCCGAACAACCGCCGCGTGACCATCGCCCGCTACGCCACCCCGCGCGGCGACATCATCGTGGACGGCAACCCGATCACCGGGTCGACCGAGACCAGCAAGACCGGTCTGAACGACCTGAAGTACAAGCGGACCTACAAGAACGGCCCCATGTGGGCGCCGGTCACCGGCTACGCCTCGCAGGCCTTCGGCGCCACCCAGCTGGAGTCCATCGAGGACGGCATCCTCACCGGCAACGACGACCGGCTGTTCTTCCGCAAGACACTGGACATGATCACCGGCAAGGAGCAGCAGGGCGGCAACGTCGTCACCACGCTCAACGGGGCCGCGCAGAAGGCGGCGTACGACGGTCTGAAGAAGCAGGGCGGCAAGGGCGCGGTCGTCGCCCTGGAGCCCTCCACCGGCAAGATCCTGGCGCTGGCCTCCTACCCGTCGTACGACCCCTCGTCCTTCGCGGGCAACACCAACGACGACGCGGCGGCCTGGAAGAAGCTCCAGAAGAAGTACAACCCCGACGACCCGATGCTGAACCGGGCGCTGCGCGAGACCTACCCGCCGGGCTCCACCTTCAAGGTCGTCACGGCCGCCGCGGCGCTGGAGTACGGCAAGTACACCTCGGCCGACCAGCGGACCGAATCGCCGCTGCCGTGGACCATGCCGGGCACCACGACCCAGCTGAAGAACGAGGGCAACATCCCCTGCGAGAACGCGACCATGCGTGAGGCGCTGCGGGTGTCCTGCAACACCGTCTTCGGCAAGATCGGCTCCGACCTCGGCAACGACAAGATGCTCGCCGAGGCCGAGAAGTTCGGCTTCGGCTCCGAGCAGTTCGTCCCGGTCCGCTCCAGCGCCTCGGTCTTCTCCGACGACATGAACCCGTCGCAGACCGCGCTGTCCTCCATCGGCCAGTACAACACCGCCGCCACCCCGCTGCAGATGGCCATGGTGGCCTCGGCGGTCGCCAACGACGGCAAGCTGATGAAGCCGTACATGGTCGACTCGCTGGAGTCCTCCAACGTGGACACGGTCGCCACGACCGAGCCCGAGGAGCTGAGCCGGCCGCTGTCCTCGAAGAACGCGCAGATCCTGCAGGACATGATGGAGACGGTGGTCGACAAGGGCACCGGTACCCGCGCGAAGATCGACGGCGTCACGGTCGGCGGCAAGACCGGTACCGCCCAGCACGGCGTCGAGAACAGCAAGAACCCGTACGCCTGGTTCATCTCCTACGCCAAGCTGAGCGACGGCAGCTCGCCGGTCGCCGTGGCCGTGGTGATCGAGGACGAGAGCGCCAACCGCGACGACATCTCCGGCGGCGGCCTGGCCGCGCCGATCGCGAAGAACGTCATGGAGGCGGTCATCGACTCCAAGAAGTGACCGCCGCCGATCACCTGAAGTGACGCCGCTCACACCCCTTTCACATCGCCGCACGTTGCGGTACCGGTCCTGTATCGGGTTACGGGCTTGGCCAGGTCACACAGAGCGAGCCGGGTACGGTAGGCCCGGACGGCAGCCTCCGGCCGCGCACAGGGGTGCGCGGCCGAGACCGACGGAGAGGGCTGGTAGGTAGCTATGGAAGAGCCGCGTCGCCTCGGCGGCCGGTACGAGCTGGGCCAGGTGCTCGGCCGCGGTGGCATGGCGGAGGTCTACCTCGCGCATGACACCCGCCTCGGCCGCACCGTGGCGGTGAAGACGCTGCGCGCGGACCTCGCGCGCGACCCGTCCTTCCAGGCCCGGTTCCGCCGGGAGGCCCAGTCGGCCGCCTCGCTCAACCATCCCGCGATCGTCGCGGTCTACGACACGGGCGAGGACTACATCGACGGGGTCTCCATCCCGTACATCGTGATGGAGTACGTAGACGGCTCCACGCTCCGCGAACTCCTCCACTCCGGTCGCAAGCTGCTGCCCGAGCGCGCCATGGAGATGACCATCGGCATCCTCCAGGGCCTGGAGTACGCGCACCGCAACGGCATCGTCCACCGTGACATCAAGCCGGCCAACGTCATGCTGACCCGCAACGGCCAGGTCAAGGTGATGGACTTCGGCATCGCCCGCGCCATGGGCGACGCCGGCATGACCATGACGCAGACGGCCGCGGTGATCGGCACCGCCCAGTACCTCTCGCCGGAGCAGGCCAAGGGCGAGCAGGTCGACGCCCGCTCGGACCTCTACTCGACGGGCTGCCTCCTCTACGAACTGCTGACGGTACGGCCCCCCTTCGTGGGCGACTCCCCGGTGGCCGTGGCCTACCAGCATGTCCGCGAGGAGCCCCAGCCGCCGAGCGTCTTCGACCCGGAGATCACGCCGGAGATGGACGCGATCGTCCTGAAGGCGCTGGTCAAGGACCCCAATTACCGCTACCAGTCGGCCGACGAGATGCGCGCCGACATCGAGGCGTGCCTGGACGGCCAGCCGGTCGCGGCCACGGCCGCGATGGGCGCGGCGGGCTACGGCGGCTACCCCGACGACCAGCCCACGACCGCCATGCGCTCGGAGTCGGCCGCGGGCGCGACCGCCATGCTCCCGCCGATGAACCCCGACGACGGCGGCTACGGCTACGACGACCGGCCGGACCGCCGCCGCCAGCAGAAGAAGTCCAACACCTCCACGATCCTGCTGGTGGTCGCGGGCCTGCTGGTCCTGGTCGGCGCGATCCTGATCGGCAAGTGGGCGTTCAGCAGCCAGAACGCGGCCGACGACAAGGTCGCCGTGCCGTCGTTCGTGGGCCACCCGGAGAACACGGCCCGCAAGATGGCCGGCAACGTCGACCTGAAGGTGACGGTCACCAAGAAGCCCTGCGAGAACCAGGCCACGGGCAACGTCTGTTCCCAGGACCCGGAGCAGGGCGAGAAGGTCGAGAAGAACAGCACGGTCAACCTGGTGATCTCCACGGGCGCGCCCAAGGTCACCGTGCCGGACGTGCGCGGCATCCAGTTCGACCAGGCGGAGACCCAGCTCAAGGAGAAGGGCTTCGACGTCCAGAAGAAGACCCAGGTGTCCACCCAGACGCCCGGTGTCGTCATCACCCAGGACCCCGAGGGCGGGACCAGCAAGGAGAAGGGAACCACGATCACCCTCACGGTCGCCAAGGCCGAGGAGAAGGTGACCGTCCCCGACGTCACGGGCAAGTCCTGTGACGAGGCGAAGGCCGAACTGCAGTCCAAGGGCCTCGCCCCCACCTGCAACGACACCCCCACCAACGACCCCAACCAGAACGGCAAGGTCCTGTCGACCAACCCGCCGGCGGGCCAGCAGGTCTCCAAGAACACGCCCGTCGCGATCAACGTCGGCAAGGCGCAGGAACAGCAGAAGACGCAGGTCCCGGACGTCCGTGGCCGCACGGTCGCCGTGGCCAAGCAGCTGCTGAACGCCGCCGGTTTCACGAACATCCAGTTCAGCCCGGGCAGCGACAGCAGCGACACCGCGCTCGTCGCCCAGCAGGACCCGAAGCAGAACGAGCAGGTCGACGACCCGGCCGGCACCACGATCACCCTGACGACCGTGGGCTTCGGCAACGGCGGCAACGGCAACGGCAACAACGGCGGCAACGGCGGCAACGACGGCGGCGGCTTCTTCGGCGGCACGGACGGCTGACCGGGACGCCTGAGAGCACCTGGAAAGGGCCTCGGAGCACCGCTGCGGTGCTCCGAGGCCCTTCTCCATGAGGCAGCCGTTCGGGACCGGTCAGTCCCGCAGCTCCTTCGGAGGAGTGCGGTCGGCGTCGACCTTCTCCACGCGGACCAGTTCGCCCCAGACCACGTAGCGGTAGCGGGAGGTGTAGACGGGGGTGCAGGTCGTCAGGGTGATGTAGTGGCCCGGCTTCTTCTTGCCCGATTCCCTGGGGATCGGGGACAGGACCTTGACGTTGTACTTCGAGGTCTCGGGGAGGATCGAGTAGACCTTGTAGACGTACCAGTCGTCCCGGGTCTCGAAGACGATGGGGTCGCCCTTCTCCAGCTTGTCGATGCGGTGGAACTTCGCGCCGTGCCCGTCCCGGTGGGCGGCGACGGAGAAGTTGCCGTTCTTGCCGGTGGTCGGCAGCGTGGCCTTGACCGGGTCGGTGTAGTAGCCGGCGACGCCGTCGTTGAGGACGTCCGCGTCGGTGCCCTTCTCGACCAGCACCTCGCCGTCCCCCATCGCCGGCACGTGCAGGAACCCGATGCCGTCCTGCGTGTCGAGCGCCCCGGGACCGGACTCCTGCTGCTGGGCCCAGTGTTCCCGGACCTTGTCGGCCTCCCGGTCCGCCTTGCGGTCCGCTATCACGTTCGTCCACCACAGCGAGTAGACGACGAACAGGCCGAGCAGCACGCCCGCCGTGATGAGGAGTTCCCCGAAGACGCTGACCGCCAGGGCGATCCGGCCGGGGCGCCGGCGGCGCGGCGCCGGATCCGGAACCGGTTCGGACGCGTCCGTTGTCTCTTCGGTCTCGTCGGCGGTCGCTGCCACAGTTCCTCTGCCCTTACTCGCTGAGCCCTACTCGATGAGCGCGTCCGGCTTGCCCTTGCTGCGCGGGCGTTCCTGGACCATCTTGCCCCAGACGATCAACCGGTACTTGCTGGTGAACTCCGGCGTACAGGTGGTCAGGGTGATGTAGCGGCCCGGCTCGGTGAAACCGGAACCCGGCGGAACCGGGTCGAGCACGCTGGTGTTGGTCGGCGGGGTCACCGGCAGCATCGAGGCCACCTTGTACACGAAGTAGGCGTCCTGCGTCTCGACCACGATCGCGTCACCGGCCTCCAGCCGGTTGATGTACCGGAACGGCTCACCGTGCGTGTTGCGGTGTCCCGCCAGCCCGAAGTTGCCGGTCTTCGCCTCGGGCATGGCCGTCTTCAGCGGGGCCTCGCCGTAGTGCCCGACCATGCCCTTGTCGAGCACCTTCTTGTTGCTGATGCCCTCCGCGATGGGCGCCACCACGTCCAGCTTCGGGATGTGCAGGATGGCGAAGCCCTGCCCCGGCTCGAAGACGCCCGGCTTGCGCTTGCCGCTGGCCCAGTCGTCCTGGAGCTGGCTCGTCTCGCTGCCGGCCTGCGCGTGCGCGCGCACGTTCGTCCACCACAGCTGGTAGGTGACGAACAGCAGCATCAGTACGCCGGTGGTGATGAACACCTCACCGATCGCCCGGCTCGCCACGGTCGCCGGGCTCGGCTTGCGCAGCCGGGCCTGCCGCCGGGCCTCCACCCGGGTCAGGGGCCGCTGCGGGTCCCGCTCGGCCGGGGGAACCGCCGTCTCGCGGGTGTCCCGGATGTCCCGGGCACCGCCGTGCCGTCCGCCGCGCCGCTTGGCGGCCTTTCTGCGGGCCGCACGCCCGCCCGGCGCGCCCCCGGGGGCCGGGGAGGCCGACGAGGCCGCAGAGGCCCGTACGGGCGCGCCCTCCGGGCCGTACCCGCCCGACGGCGCCGGGATCCGCAGCGCCATCGTCTCGTCGTCGACGGCGGACGGTGAAGGAACCGACGGAGCCGCCGGGGCGGCCTCCGTCACCCGGGGCAGCGGCGCCGTCAGGGCGTCGTCGGTCAGCCGGGGCATCGGCGCCGTCGGCGGGTCCGCCCGGTGGGCCGCGTACGGCCGCGCACCGGCGGGGGACTCGTACGGGCTCTCGCCGCCGTACAAGTCCTCGCGCTCGGGGCGCAGCGCGGTCACGCCGTGGCCCTGCCCACCACCGGGGCGAGCCCCGCCGATCTCGCCACCGCGCCCTGGTCGCCGCACTCCGCCAGCCAGTTGGCCAGCATCCGGTGCCCGTGCTCGGTCAGCACCGACTCGGGGTGGAACTGCACGCCCTCGACCGGGAGTTCCCGGTGGCGCAGGCCCATGATGATGCCGTCGTGCGTGCGGGCGGTCACCTCCAGCTCGGCCGGGACCGTGGCCGGCTCGGCGGCCAGGGAGTGGTAGCGGGTCGCCGTGAAGGGCGAGGGCAGGCCCGCGAAGACGCCCTTGCCCTCGTGCTCGACCAGCGAGGTCTTGCCGTGCAGCAGCTCGGGCGCCCGGTCGACCACACCGCCGTACGCCACCTGCATCGACTGCATGCCGAGGCACACCCCGAAGACCGGCACCCCGGTGGCCGCGCAGTGCCGGACCATGTCCACGCACACGCCCGCCTGCTCCGGCGTCCCGGGGCCGGGCGACAGGAGCACGCCGTCGAAGCCGTCCTGGGCGTGCGAGGTCGACACCTCGTCGTTGCGCAGGACCTCGCACTCGGCACCCAGCTGGTACAGGTACTGGACGAGGTTGAAGACGAAGCTGTCGTAGTTGTCGACGACGAGAATCCGCGCACTCACTGGTTGTCCACCGTCACATCGTTGAAGGGCAGCAGCGGTTCGGCCCACGGGAAGACGTACTGGAACAGGACGTAGACCACGGCCAGGATCAGTACGAGCGAGATGAGCGCCTTCACCCACGCGTTCCCCGGCAGATGCCGCCAGATCCAGCCGTACATGCCGTCCCCTGCCGTCCCTTCCCGTTCCTTATCCCCTGCGGCACCAGACTAACGGCGCAGAGCCTTCGGTTGGCCTGTGTCCACAGGCTGGGTGGCGTCGAGATGCGCCCACACGATCAGCCGGTGGCTGTGGCCCCACTCCGGATCGCACGTCGTCAGGGTCAGATAGCGGCCGGGACGTGCGTATCCCGACGTCCGGGGCACAGGATCGATCACCGCGATGTCGGTCGGCACGGTTTTGTACGGCCCTTTGTCGATCCGATACGTGTACCAGGTGGTCCCGTCGGTCAGGACGACCGCGTCACCGGGACGCAGCCGCGGGAAGTCCTTGAAGGGGTCGCCGTGGGTACGGCGGTGGCCGGCGACCGCGAAATTGCCGGTGCCGCCGAGCCGGGCGGTGCGCGCGTAGTGCCCCAGGCCCTTCTTCAGGGTGCCGGCGCCGGTGCCCTCCAGGACCGGCTTGTGCCAGGCGGCACCGAGGCGCGGGATGTACATGACGGCGAAGGGCTCGCCGGGTTCGTACGCCTTCGGCGCGGACCGCTCGGCCGGCGGGGTGCCGCGCTGCGCCCAGTGCTGCCGCAGCGCCCGGATCTCGTCGCCCATGGCACGGTCGGCCTGCACGCCCGTCCAGAACAGCAGGTAGGCGACGAAGAGCACGATCAGGGTGCCGACGGTGATGCACAGCTCGCTGACGGTCCTCACGATCACGCGCACCGGCGGCTCCCGGACGGACGGCTACCCCACTGGCTTCGCGTAGTGCAGATCCACTGTGCCGGAGTAGCCGGGAAGAGTCACCGTCCCGTCGTCGGTGACTTTCCAGCCGAGCCCGTAGACGTTGACGTAGACCATGTAGGTCTGGATCGCCTTGCTCGCGGCGAGCGCCCGCTTCAGCCGGTCCGGGTCCCCGACCGCGGTGATCTTGTACGGCGGCGAGTAGACGCGGCCCTGGAGGATCAGGGTGTTGCCGACGCAGCGCACCGCGCTGGTGGAGATCAGCCGCTGGTCCATGACCTTGATGCCCCGGGCTCCGCCCTCCCACAGCGCGTTCACCACGGCCTGGAGGTCCTGCTGGTGGATGACCAGGTAGTCGGGCTGCGGCTCGGGGTAGCCGGGGAGCTTGGCGGTGGCGCCCGGCGGGGCGTCGTTCAGGGTGACGGTGACGGCCTTGCCGGTCAGTTCCTGGGTGCCCGCGCTCTTCTCCAGCCGGCCGAGCTTCTCGTCCTCGGCCTTGGTGCTGCCGTCGTCGCTCTCGGCGAGGGACTCCACGCTGTCCCGCAGGGTGGCGTTGGACTCGTCCAGCTCCTTGTTCTTGCGGCTGCGCTGCTGGATCAGGTCGGACAGCTTCAGCAGCGAGCTGTCCTGGCGGATGTCGGTGCCCTTGGCGGTGTTGAAGCTGGTGAAGAAGATCAGTCCGGCGAGGGCGAAGACGGCCGCCGTGAGCATCCGCACGGGCCGGAAACGAAGCCTGCGGACGGGGCCGGAGCCCGTTGCTCCCGTCCCGGGGGAGTCGGCAGAATTGCTCAACGTACCCTTATCTCCTTCGGCGCCACGGAAGCACTACGCTAACGGACGCCCGGGGGAGCACACAGAGTCGTCGCCTTGACCCCTTGTACGCTGCCCCGAGCCCGACCCAGTTACCTGCGCGGCCACGCAGCGCATCGACAGGAGAGACCCTCGTGCCGAAGTCACGTATCCGCAAGAAGGCCGACTACACGCCGCCGCCGGCGAAGCAGGCGCAGGCCATCAAGCTCACCAACCGCGCGTGGGTCGCGCCCGTCATGCTGGCCATGTTCCTGATCGGCCTGGCCTGGATCGTCGTCTTCTATGTGACCGACGGTTCGCTGCCCGTCGACAGCCTGGACAACTGGAACATCGTGGTCGGCTTCGGCTTCATCGCCGCCGGCTTCGGTGTCTCCACGCAGTGGAAGTAGCTCTGCCCACGGCTATCCACTGAGTTATCCACAGCCGACGGGCCGTTTTCCACACAGTGGGGAAAAAGAACGACGATCTGTGGATAACTCATCGGGTGTTGACGCCGGTGTGACCGGCCGACCACCCCTCAGACACCCGTTCGCCCCCTGCCCGACCTGCGGAAACACATCCGAGCGGCAGGGGGCACACTTGTGTCCGCACGGTGTGCACAAGATCGGGCACACGCTGTGGACAACGGTTCGGTATCAGCGTGTTCGGCCGCCCGGTCAGGTGAGCTGAGCGGTCCTGACCAGCACCAGGGCGAACGCCAGCACCAGGACGACGGCACAGGTGCCGTACTGCACCAGGGACCGCTTCTCGCGCGGGGCGTGGACCATCGCGTACCCGGTGACGACACCGGCGACGAGCCCGCCGATGTGCGCCTGCCACGAGATGCTCATGGCCGGGTTGAAGGTGATGATCAGGTTGATCACCAGCAGTGCGAGGACCGGCCGCATGTCGTAGTTGAGCCGGCGCATCAGCACGGCGGTGGCGCCGAAGAGACCGAAGATCGCGCCCGAGGCGCCGAGCGAGGCGGTCGTCGGGGAGGTCAGCAGATAGGTCAGCGCGCCGCCGGCCAGCCCCGAGACGAGGTAGACCGCGAGATAGCGGATCCGGCCGAGGGCGGCTTCGAGCGGGCCGCCGATCCACCACAGGCTCAGCATGTTGAAGCCGATGTGCCAGTACTCCTCGTGCGCGAACATCGACGACACGAAGCGGTACCACTCGCCGCCGGCGACACCCGAGGTCGGCTCGAACGGCTTCGGGGGCCAGGCGCCGTAGAGCACCAGGTCGTCCAGGAGGGAGGTGTCGGCCTTGATGGCGACGAACACCGCGAGGTTGATCCCGATCAGGATCTTGGTGAGCAGCCGGGGGTCGGCCGTGACCGTGCCGCCGGCGATCGTGCGCGGCCGGGACGCGGACGGCGCGTGCCCCGTACCGGAACCGCCGCGCACGCAGTCCGGGCACTGGAAGCCGACCGAGGCGCTGACCATGCAGTCGGGGCAGATCGGCCGTTCACAGCGGGTGCAGCGCACACCGGTCTCGCGGTCCGGGTGCCGGTAGCACACGGGAACGCTGCGGGCGGCGTCCTGCGCGCTCCCTGCGGCCTGGTCCATCAGATCCCCTTGGTCGTCGTATGACTGTCGTCCATGACGTGTGGTCGTCGTATGACGTGTGGTCGTCGTGTGCCCGTCGGGCGGCGTGTGCCCGGGGGCGTAGTCCGATGCCGTGGCGTCGTCCGTCCGCGTGGTGCGATGCCACTATCCTGCCCCGCTCATCTTTACGGACGAGCGGGGTGTTTGGTTCCCTACGCGGCTTTCCGGTGCGGGCGTCCTCAGCTTTCCCGTGTCTCCACGACCACCGTCTTGAGCACGACATCGACCAGCGGCCGGTCGTTGCGGCCCGTCGGCACGTTCGCGATGGCGTCCACCACCTTCCGGCCGGCCGGGTCGCTGACCTCGCCGAAGATGGTGCGCTTGCCGTTCAGCCAGGTGCTCGGCGTGACCGTGATGAAGAACTGCGAGCCGTTGGTGCCCGGGCCGGCGTTGGCCATGGCCATCAGGTACGGGGTGTCGAAGGCCAGGTCCGGATGGCACTCGTCCTCGAACCCGTAGCCGGGGCCGCCCAGGCCGTTCCCCAGCGGGTCACCGCCCTGGATCATGAATCCGCCGATGACGGAGTGGAAGACCGTGCCGTCGTAGAGCGGGTTCCTGCTCTTCTCGCCGGTGCCCGGGTGTGTCCACTCGCGTTCGCCGCGGGCCAGCTCGACGAAGTTTCTGACCGTGACCGGAGCATGGAGCGGGAAGAGCCGCACCTCGATGTCGCCGAGGGTGGTCTTCAGGGTGGCATACAGCTGCTCGGCCACGGTCCGCCTTCCGTCGTCGTCGTCCGCCGCGACACTTCGATCCTTCCACGGTCCCGTCCGCGCGTCGCCGGGCGGCCACGACTTCCGCCGGGCGGGCGGCACGCACCGGCGATTCGTGGCAGGGTCGGCAGAAGTCCCTCTGTTGCCCTGAATCATGCCGAAGGGAGCGATTCGGCACCCATATGCCCGCCCGCGCATGCCGCACCGGCCCGCGGCAGGCATGATCCGTAAAAGGGTGGAAAGTCGAAATACCGTACGCCACCGAGGAGGAGGAACCCGTGACCCGCATCGACAGCGTGCGCGCCGCGACCGGCTCGGCGAAGGACAGCGTGCTGCACGCCGCGGAAGTGGTGGCGCCCTACGCCGACACGGCCAAGGAGCGTGCCGCGTACTACGCGCAGGAGGCACGCGTACGGCTGGCGCCCGTGATGTCGGAGGCCGCCGAACAGGCCCGCGTGCAGTACGACGCCCGGCTCGCCCCTCGCCTGGAGCAGGCCCGCGCGCATGTGCCACCGAAGGTGGATTCGGCGGCGCATGAGGCCGCCGTCCGGACCCGCAAGGCCGCCCGGCAGGCGGCCGAGTACTCACGACCCAAGCTGGAGCAGGCCGTGGCCGCGACCGCTCCGGTGCGGGACGAGGCCGCCGCGCGCGGCGCCGCCGCGCTGGCCGCGCTGCGCGGTCAGGTCTCGGCGGAGGACGTCCAGAAGCTGGTCCGGCGGAATCAGCGGCGGTGCCGGACCGGCCGTACCGTGAAGCTGCTGGCGTTGCTGACCGTCGTGGCGGGCGGCGCGTTCGCGGCGTGGAAGTGGTGGGACAAGCAGGCCAACCCGGACTGGCTGGTCGAGCCGCCCGCGGCGACGGAGGTGCCCGACGGGGGCCACCTCACCTCGGTGGACGGCACCGGCGCCACTGGCCTGGACCCCGAGGTCCAGGCCAAGCAGGCCGAGGAGGACTCGGCCGACCGCGACGACCAGCCGTAGGCCCGTACCGGCCGACCTGCCGACGAGCCCCCCTGCCGCCCCGTGACTCCGGGCGGCGGGGGGCTCGTCGCTGGTCGCGCGCGGCGCGGACGGCGGCACGCTGACCGGCACCACCGCCCTCGCGCTTGCAGCTGCAACCCGGGCCGACGCCACCGGCGGCCGACGGCCGGGGAGAGGGCGGCGAAGCCGCCGTGGAGACGACGACGCCGGAGGTGGGAGCGCCGGTGGCGCCGGTCACGTCGACCATGCCCCGGGTCTTGGCGCGGGTGGCCGACGGCACCGCGTCGGGCGCGTATCCGCCGGGCGCGTGCCTGTCGTGCGGCGGCGGTGAGGACCTGGTCGGAAGCGGGCCCGTCCCTCGTACAGCGGGTCGAGCGCCTGCCGCGCCTCCGCCGGCGGAACGGCCCCGCACGCGCGGGCGGACGCCGGTGGCGACCGCGAAGTTCTGGGCCTCCGGTGCCGGCGGGGCTGCCGCGGGGAGACCCGTGACTGTCGACGCCCGCTGGAGCCGGGGACGGTGAGCCGCCCGTGCGGCACGAGCCCGTCGACCGGTTCCGCCGACGGCTCGGTGCACGCGGCCGTGGACAGGATCAGCCTGGCTCCGTCCCGTCCCCGCGGCGCCGGTCCCGGTGGCCGCGCCGTGGCGTCGGGGCAGTGCCGCGCCCCGGCTCCGTGCGGTCTCCCGCTTGTCCGCGCCGCGACCGATCGCCCCCGTAGAGGACCCCATGGCGGCGGCGCCTCCGGAGGACGTGGCCTCCGTCCGGCACAGACCCCGCGGGACGCGGGTGGGGACGGACGCGGGAACCGTCGGCGTGGTCGACCAGCCGCCGGGGTACGACAGGCCCGGGTGCCCGCCGTTCCTGGCAGTGGATGACATTCCCGCGGCGGCACGGGGGCAGTGCCCGCACGTGCTGCCGAACCGGCCGACGGCGCCCCGCTCGCCCACCTGCCACCCGCGCCCCGGCTCCGCGATCACACCGGCGACCTCGTTTTTGCCCGAGTGACCGCGAGGAGTGGTCCCGTACATGGGGAACTCCTCCTGGTGGCAGGTCAGTTGCAGCCGACATGACGCCGCCGCCGACGTCCTGGATCTCGCCTCGGGCCAGGAGGGGCCGTCGGCCAGGCGGCGGAGATCGGCGGCGAGCGGGGAGCCGGCGCTCCACACCGCCTCGAAGGGGATCTGCGCCTCGCGCCCCTCGTCCAGGAGCGGGCGGTGCGGGGCGTCGGGGGAGCTGGGCTAGGAGCCCAGGCCCAGCTTCACCCCGGTCCCCGGATCAGGTACGCAGGCGTCCGGCACGAGGATGAACTCCGTCTCGCCCGCCTCCGCCGGATCCGGGGGAGCCTCCTCGCCGGAGGCCACGGCGGCCCGGCCCGCCTCGGGGCCGACGACGATCGGCTCGACGCCGACGCCCCGGTGCTCGAAGCACGGCATCGCGGCCACGGCCGGGATCACGATATGTCGAGTCCGCCGGCGCGCAGCGCGTCGCGCGGGTTCGCATGACGGCCTCGCGCAGCACGAGGTCGCGGGGCACGGTCCCGATCAGCGTCGAGACCCCCATGCGGATCTTCTGCTCGCCGGCCCGGGTCAGCCGCCTGGCGTCCGCCGTGACGGCGTCCGGCGCGGCCAGGGCTCGGCCGGTCAGCGACAGCATCCGCTCGGGGTCGCCCCGCGCGGAGAGCGGTCGCACAGCTTCTCCCCCGGGCGCTCCTCCAGCCTGGCGATGCCGTGGGACAGCGCGGGCTGCCGTCACGCCGTAGGCCCGGGCGGCGGCACTGGACGAACCTGGTCCGGGCGACCGCCTGCGCGGAGCGGAGACCCCCGGCGTTCAGCCGTTCCGTCAGCGCTGGGCCTTGTCGTCGCCCGCGGTCGGGCAGAACCAGCGGTTCCGCGCCGCCGACAGCGACCGGTGGCGCGGACGGACCAGACGAAAAGAACCCCGCCCGACCGCGTGTGCGCAGGTCGGACGGGGTTTCCGCGGTGGAGCCTAGGGGAGTCGAACCCCTGACATCCGCCATGCAAAGACGGCGCTCTACCAACTGAGCTAAGGCCCCGGGAAGGAGCGACCGGCCGGAGGACATCGCGTTCCGTCGGGCGCCGCAGACCAGAGTACCGGGTCACCCCCCATATCCCGCAAAAAGATTGGGGGTCCCCGCGGATGACCACGCTCCGTAAGATGCTCGACGTGGTTCGCTACAGCGAACCGCGGTTTTCAGGGGAAGCGATGGGGAGACGCAATGGACGCCGCACAGCAGGAAGCCACCGCGAGAGCGCGGGAGCTGCAGCGGAACTGGTACGGGGAGCCGTTGGGGGCGCTCTTCCGTAAGCTCATCGACGATCTCGGGCTGAACCAGGCCCGGCTCGCGGCGGTCCTGGGCCTGTCCGCTCCGATGCTCTCGCAGCTGATGAGCGGCCAGCGCGCGAAGATCGGCAATCCGGCGGTGGTCCAGCGGGTGCAGCTGCTGCAGGAACTGGCCTCGCAGGTGGCGGACGGCAGCGTCAGCGCCGCCGAGGCGACCGAGCGCATGGACGAGATCAAGAAGTCGCAGGGGGGCTCCGTGCTCAACAACACCACGCAGACGACCAGCAGTTCGGGCGCGCCGACCGTCAAGCGCGTGGTCCGCGAGATCCAGTCGCTGCTGCGCTCGGTGGCCGCCGCGGGCGACATCATCGAGGCCGCGGACGCCCTCGCCCCGAGCCACCCCGAACTCGCGGAGTTCCTCCGGGTCTACGGCGCCGGCCGCACCTCCGACGCCGTCGCGCACTACCAGTCCCACCAGAACTGACGGTCCGGTGATACGGGGGGCGTGGCGCTCGCCTCGTGGGTAGGGAGTAGCGAGCGGCGGCGCCCGGGGCGCAGGGGGTTCGTCGGACCAGGGGAGGAGCGGCGGCTGCCATGGGTGAGGTCTTCGCCGGCCGGTACGAGCTGGCCGACCCGATCGGACGCGGTGGCGTGGGCGCCGTATGGCGTGCCTGGGACCATCGCCGACGGCGTTACGTGGCCGCCAAGGTCCTCCAGCAGCGCGACGCCCACTCCCTGCTCCGCTTCGTGCGCGAGCAGGCCCTGCGGATCGACCACCCGCACGTCCTCGCCCCGGCCAGCTGGGCCGCGGACGACGACCAGGTGCTGTTCACCATGGACCTGGTCGCCGGCGGCTCCCTGGTCCACCTGGTCGGCGACTACGGCCCGCTCCCGCCGGCGTACGTGTGCACCCTGCTCGACCAGCTGCTGTCCGGGCTCGCGGCCGTCCACGCGGAGGACGTCGTCCACCGGGACATCAAGCCCGCCAACCTGCTCCTCGAAGCCACCGGTACCGGCCGGCCGCGGCTGCGGCTGTCCGACTTCGGGATCGCCATGCGGCTCGGTGACCCCCGGCTGACGGAGACCAACCTCGTGGTGGGCACGCCCGGTTACCTCGCCCCCGAGCAGATCATGGGCGCCGAACCCGACTTCGCCGCCGACCTGTTCGCGGTCGGCCTGGTCGCCCTGTACCTGCTGGAGGGCGCGAAGCCCGACGCCAAGGCGCTCGTGCAGTACTTCCTGGAACACGGGACGCCCGGCCCGCCCCGGGGCGTTCCGGAACCGCTCTGGCAGGTCGTCGCCTCGCTGCTCCAGCCCGATCCCGCGGACCGTTTCCGCACGGCCACGGGGGCGCGCAAGGCGCTCGCCGCCGCCGCGGAACTCCTGCCGCAGCCCGGCCCCGACGACGAGATCATCGAGATCTTCGACC
>NZ_MUMF01001101.1 GCF_002155905.1 Streptomyces tricolor
GTGAGGCTCACGCCTCCGTCAGCCGAACATGCCGGGCACGTAGCCGCCGGCGGGCTGCTGGACGGGCGGAGAGGGCGACCAGGGCGGCGAGCAGGAGCACGTTGCCCGCGAGGAAGACCGCTTTCAGGGCTGGGACCGGGAGCCAGATGGTGGGGACGAACAGGACGGCGGCGAAGGGCGGGTAGGTCGCCGGGAGCCGCCACTCGGTGACGGTGAAGCCGTACAGGTCGGTGCCGTGGGCCACGGCCGCGCCCTCGGCCCGGTAGACGAGGAGATCGGCCATGGGTGCGCCGCGCAGGGCGCACAGCGTGACGAACGAGGCGAGGGAGAGGGCGAGGAGGAGCAGGGCAGGCAGGGAGGGCGTCACCGTCCGTTTACGCACGGACGCGACCCTATGCCGCTACTTACGGCGTATGCCCGCCTCCTCGCCGTACTCGCCGAGGATGACGACGCTGAACGCCGCCTCCAGGAACACCTTCACCGCGCGCAGGGCGTTGCCCAGCGGGTGGTGGTGGATGCCGTCGAGGGCGGTGGCGCCGGACGGGCG
>NZ_MUMF01001102.1 GCF_002155905.1 Streptomyces tricolor
GGGTGGGGGCCGGGGTCGGCTTGGGCTTGGCCACCGACACCGGGTCGCCGGCCGCGCCGGCGTAGGAGGCGCTGCCGAGGAAGGCGCCCGCCTCGGTGGTGAGCGTCGTGGCCAGGCCGGTCATCTCCGGGCCGGTGGGGGCGGCGACCNNCCGCCGTCGGCGACCAGGTCGGCGGTGAGGACGCCGGCGGCGCTGTCGTACCGGAGGTCGGAGAGCACGCGGGTGAACCCGTGCGTTCTGGACTCGATGGTGAGGGTGCCCCGGAAGGCGAGGCGGAGGGTGTGCCGGGTGCTGTCGTAGCTGCCCTGGCCGTCGGTGAAGGTGAACTCCCCGTTGTCCGCGGCCTGGGAGGCGCCGTCGGCGGCGGTGAAGGTGCCCTGCGCCATGCCGGTGACGTACGAGCGGTACGACTGCTTGATCCCCCAGGTCAGCCGGTAGCCGGTGAGCGGGAGGTCGGCGGCCGAGGCGCTGGTCGCCGTGAGGGTGCCGGATCCCACGGTGACCGCCACGGCGGCGGCGAGGGCGAGGCGTCCGGGTGTGAGCGCGGGCATGGGTCTCCTTGTCGGGGGGTGGGTGTCAGCCCTGGCCGGCGGAGCGGCGGGCGCGCCGCCGGCGCAGGGCGAACGCGCCGGCCGCGCCGAGCAGC
>NZ_MUMF01001103.1 GCF_002155905.1 Streptomyces tricolor
ACCGCTGGTGGCGCCGGCCGAGCCTATGGCTCCCACCGGCCCTCCTCCTGACGGCGTCCTTGGCCGCCGTACCCCTCGTACCGCTGCTGACGGGCAGCGGCAACGAAACCGCACGCCCGCCCCTGAACCGCGACACCGACCCCTGCACCCTCACGGCCCCCGCGGCCCTGGCCCGGTACGGCGAGACAGAGCAGGATCCCGCGTACGGCGGCTTCGACCGCTGCGACGTCCTGGTGCACCGGCCTGACGGCGGCACGGTCGACGTGAGGGTCGAACTGGACCCGGCAACCCCGGAGACGACCGAGCCGGCACGCACGGTCGGCTCGGTCAAGGTGCTGAAGACCCCGCCGGACGACGGCACCTGCGAACGCCGGCTGGCCCCGTCCGGGGAGGACGCCACCGTAACGATCAGCGCGAAGGACGACGGCGAGGGCGGGGACGGGGACGACCCACCCCTGTGCGAGATGGCCGACACCGCCACGAACAGCGCACTGGCGGCCCTGAACGAGGGCAAGGTCCGCCCCCGCACGACGCCCTTCCCCGCGAACTCCCTCTTCCACCGGAACGCCTGCGCCCTGATCGACCCGACAGCCCTCCACGCGGGCCCCCCACGCCCGGGCTTCGCCAACTGGCTGTGCCGCTACTCCAGCACGACGACCGACCTGGACGCCGTCATCTTCTTCGACCGCGGCCGGCCCCCGTCCCCCACCGACGGCACCCC
>NZ_MUMF01001104.1 GCF_002155905.1 Streptomyces tricolor
CCCCCTCGCTGTCTCCCTCGCCCACCGGTCCGCGGTCCGCGCCCGCCGATGCGACGGCCCTCCGGCCGCCCCTCCCGTCGGCGCGTCCGGCGGCCCGCGGTGCGGCCCGGGCGGTACGGCTCGCCCTGTGCCTGGCTCCCCTGCTGCTCGCCGCCGGCTGGGCCGTGGCCAACCGTCCGGTGGTGGAGGAGGGCGTCCGGCGGCTGCTCGCGGCCGACCCGCGGTGGCTGCCGGCCGCCGTCGGCTTCACCTGTCTGACCTGGGTGGCCGCCGCCTGCGTCCGGCAGGGTGCGCTGCCCGACCCGCTGCCGCCGGGGCTGCTGCTGGCCTCGCAGTTCGCCGCGGGTGCCGCCAACCACGTGCTGCCCGGCGGGCTCGGCGCCCACGCCGTCACGCTGCGCTTTCTGCGCGGCCGGGGCGTGCCGCTGGACCGGGCGACCGCGTCGATCGGGTTGTACGCGCTGGCCAGGAGTTCGGCGAAGGCGCTGGTCCTGCTGGTGTTCCTGGCCGTGTCGCCGGCCTGGCGGCGCCTGGGCGAGCTGGTCCCGGACGGGCGGCTGCTGGTTCCGTTCGCCGTCGTCGGGTGCGGGGCGGCCGTGGCGGCGGGGGCGCTGCTGACGGTCGTACGGCCGGTGCGGCAGGCGGTGACCGGGCTGCTGCGGTGTGCCCTGGCCGACCTGCGGGCGGTGCACCGCC
>NZ_MUMF01001105.1 GCF_002155905.1 Streptomyces tricolor
TGGACGAGAACACCCGCTACCAGGTGCTGCGCAACGACGAGGAGCAGTACTCCCTCTGGCCCGTCGACATCGAGGTGCCCGCGGGCTGGCAGCCCGTCGGCAAGGAGGGCACCGAGGCCGAGTGCTCCGCGTACGTCGACGAGGTCTGGACCGACATGCGCCCCAAGAGCCTGCGCGAACGCATGGAGAACGCCGACGCCTGACCGCCGCGGAGGGGGCCGACGGCTACGGACACGTCCGTCCGCTGCGGACGGGTCCGACTGTCACGGACGGGTTCGACTGTCACGGACACGTCCGACGGCCACGATGTCGCGGCGGGCGGCGCCGTACGTCCGTCCGCCGCGGGCGGGTCCGACCGTCACGGACACGTCCGTCCGCTACGGACACCTCCGTCCGCCGCGGACGGGTCCGACTGTCACGGACACGTCCGACGGCCACGATGTCGCGGCGGGCGGCGCCACACGTCCGTCCGCCGCGGACGGGT
>NZ_MUMF01001106.1 GCF_002155905.1 Streptomyces tricolor
GGAGCTGGACGAGGACAACATCGTGGTCGACATCGGCCTGGCCACGCAGGAACTGCGCGCGGTCGTCGCCGAACTGAACTACCGCAACCTGGACGACGAGCCCGACTTCAAGGGCGTCAACACGTCCACCGAGTTCCTCGCCAAGGTCATCGCCGACCGGCTCGCCGAGCGGATCGGGAAGGGCGGGCTGGGGGAGGGCGCCAAGGGCCTGGCGGGGATCACGGTCACCCTGCACGAGTCGCACATCGCCTGGGCGAGTTACGAGCGTGACCTGTGACCGACCTGACCGTGCGACGGGCGCGCCTCGCGTACGTGCCCGCGCAGTCCGCCACCGCCGAGAACGCCGGAATCGTCCCCATGTCCCTGCGCAGTGTGCACTTCGTGATGCCGGGCGGCGTGGACGACCCGGCCGCGCCGAGCGGCGGCAACGCCTACGACCGCCGGGTCTGCCTGGACCTGCCCGGCTTCGGCTGGCAGGTCACCCGGCACGCCGTGCCCGGCGCCTGGCCGCGTCCGGACGGCGCCGCCCGCGAGGCTCTCGCCCGCGTCCTGCGGGACCTGCCGGACGACACGGTCGTCCTCCTCGACGGGCTGGTGGCCTGCGGTGTGCCGGAGATCGTGGTCCCCGAGGCCGGACGCCTGCGGCTCGCGGTCCTCGTCCACCTGCCGCTCGGTGACGAGACCGGCCTGGACCCGGCCGTCGCCGCCGACCTGGACGGCCGCGAGCGGGCGGTGCTGCGGGCGGCGGGTGCGGTGATCGCCACCAGCGACTGGGCGGTGCGCCGGCTCGTCTCCCACCACGGCCTCGCCCCCGACCG
>NZ_MUMF01001107.1 GCF_002155905.1 Streptomyces tricolor
ACCACCGCGATGCGCTACATCTCCGCCGCTCACCCCGAGAAGACCGCCCGCCTCCCCTGCTGATCAGTTGCGCGGCAACAGCCATGCGCCAAAGGCGGCGATCACGCCAAGAAGGGTCAGAATCGTCATGAACGACGGCATCGGCAGGCCAGTTGGCCAAACCGTGGCTCGGTGGTGGCTATTCAGCGCGAGCAGCAGACGTTCCCTGCGTCGAGGTCTGATGATCAGCACCGTTCTCGTCAGATACACGTCGATCAGCCTCAGTAGGGCGCTATACGCAAGAGCGATCCCACCCATCACCGCCCATCCTTTGGACCGCTGTTCATCCTGCACCACCCAAAGCACGAACACCCCGAACCATGTGACGAGCGTCACCATGTAGGTGCCGGTGGCCAGGGACTCAAGCCAAATCCGGCGTTTCCGCCTCCAGAATTGAGCTGGTTCCAAGATTGTCGAAAGTTGATCACAGGTGCTATGCACCCAATTCTCATCAGTGCCGGTCACGCGGACACCGCTTGCGACGTCCGGCCCCGCAGGTGATCGAGCCTCCTTGGCTACGCCGAAATGGGCCACAATGCATGGCTCTGTCTCGCCTGGTTTGCGGCCCTCAATGCGCAGGTCCTCCACGCTCGCTGGATCGCCAAGGGCCGTCAGTAGGTCGGTGAGGCTCGACGCCTGGACCTCTTGGCGCATCTCAATGTCCTGACGTCTCGTCGCATCAGGCGCATGGACCAGCGTGACAGTTCCTCCAGGTCCGAGAGATGACGCAACCTGGGCGATGAACTCCTCCATGCGCGGCTGCAAGAGCCACAGGCCCGTCTTCTTCGTCTGCGCTACCCAAGTCGTCGACACCGCACGGATGTTAATGCCGGGCAGGGCCTGGACGCGTCTCCGCAGGCCGTCGGTTGCCCGTCAGGCACGAACCCGCGCCGGACTCTCGGCTCAGCCACCGCACCCCACGCGGGTTCGTGCCTGACGG
>NZ_MUMF01000113.1 GCF_002155905.1 Streptomyces tricolor
GCGAAGGTCACAGGCCCAGGGCGATGGCCATGCGGGTCAGCTCGGCGGTGTTGGTGATGTTGAACTTGGCCCGGATGCGGCGCAGGTAGGCGTCCACGGTGTGGGTGGACAGTCCCATGTGGCGGGCCGTCTGCAGGTAGGTGCGGCCGGCGGCGATGTGCTGGAGCGTCTCCCGCTCGCGCGGAGCCAGCGCGGGGGCGGGGGCTTCGGTGGGCGACGGGGCGAGAGTGGCGCTCATGGGGATTCCTCCGGCGGAACGGCTGGGGGGCTGTCCGTTTAGGGCGATTTGCCCTTGTTCCACCAGATTGCTTGCCGGACTTCATGAGGATGTCCGCCGACTGTCACGGGCGTGTCACAGGGGCCGGGGAACGGTTTGAGTCCCTCAGCGCTCGCCCGGCGCGCCGTGCACCGCCGCGTCGCGGCGGCATCCTCGACGGAGACCTCGGCCTTCGGCGGCACCTCGCGGTACACCTCGCGATGCGCGAGCCTGTCTGCTTCAGTCGGTGCGGACGCCGGGCCGGCGCCGCTGTACGACCTCGCCCTGCTCGCGGTCGTGTACGTCGTGTTCGCTGGCTTCCTGCACGGCGCCGCCATGGTCGCGCCGGCCGGTGTGGCGGCGGGCGCGACCGCTGCCATGGCCGCGCCTTGGCTCACCGCCATGACCGGCGCCTTCCAGGTTCGCCACCGTCGTCGACGGCGGGGACTGCACCGCTGAAAGGCGGCAGCGCCTTGCGTTCTCCCACCTCGGTGACCTCCTGGCCGCCGGCGCCGAGCAGGGCGTCAGGACCGAGGCGGTCGCCATGGTCCAGCGGCTCGTCCAGCGCCAGATCGACGCGGGCCACGGAGTGGAGGGCTTCGCCCGGATCGCCGAGGGCGTCGAGCAGCCCGGCTGGGCGCAGGCGCGGACGGGTGCGGGGCCGTGACCGGCCGATGGGGCGGTCGTCCCGGCGGTGGGTGGGGCGCGGCGGGCAGGTACCCCGGGATGCCGTCACGCCACGGCCGCGCGTGCCGTCCGTTCCACCAGGGACACGCCGTCGCCCATGGAGGCGTTGCCGTCCGACAGGACCGCGACGAGATAGCGGTGACCCCTGACGGTGACCTGGCCGACGCTGTTGACGTCCCAGCGGCCCGTGGTGGCGCGCTGCAGCCAGCCGTTCTTCAGGGCCTGCCCGGAGCCCCCGGCGCCGGCCGCCGAGACGCCCCAGCGCTGCTCGGGCACGACCTGGCCCATCAGGGTGCGGATGTAGGCGCGGGAGCGTGCGTCGAGCCCGCCGGAGCCCGCGCGCACGGTGCCGCCGGTGCCGAACACGGCCCGCAGCAGCCGCACCTGGTCGCTCGCGGTCGTCCGGGTCAGGCCCCACTTGGCGCCCGGGCCGCCCGTCGTCGAGGTCAGCCCCAGCCGCTTGTTGGCCGCCGCCAGTCCGGAGGCCCGGCCGATCTGCCGCCACAGGGCGTTGGCCGCCGCGTTGTCGCTGCGCCGGATCATCGGCTCGGCGCGCTCCCGTTCCCGCGCGGTCAGCGGCCGTCCCGCGTCCTGCGCCTGGAGCAGCAGCGCCGCGAGGATGTCGATCTTGACGATGCTGGCGGTGTCGTACGCCCGGTCCTCGCCGTGGACCACCGGCGCACGGCCGGTGCCGTCGAGGTCGAGCACGGCCGCCGTGGCGTGCCCCGGGGTGTGCCCGGAGGGTGCGGTGGTGGCGGCGAGCGCCGGGGCCGGGTGCAGGAGGCCGGCGGAGAGCAGGGCCGCTGCCGAGGCCAGCAGGGCGCCGGCCTTGGTCCGTGCGGTGCGGGAGAGGCGGGACGACATGGGGTCCGAACGTAGCCATCCGGCGCGCCCGGCGACGTGGCACCGGTCACCTTCGGCCCCTGTTCGCCCCGATTGTGAGAAGAGCCACCGATGGGGCGCATTGTGCCGCCCGGCTCCCCGTCGCGGCGGCGTGTACGCGCGGCCCGGCCGCACGCCTCGCTTATCGTCGGCCAGACACCGACATCCGGAGTGATGATGAACAAAACGGATGAACTGGTCGGTGCGGCGGAGGGCGTGACCGCCGTACCCCTCGGTCCGCCCGTGCGCCGGTTCCGGCCCCGGTTCGGCATCGCCCTCGCGCTGACGGCCGGTGCCGCGGCCGTACTCCTGCTGTCCGCCACCCCGTGGCCGCACCACCCGGCCGTCCAGGCCTGGCGCACCGTCTCCCTGGCCATCACCGTCCAGGCACTGCCCTTCCTGCTCCTGGGCACCGCCCTGTCCGGCGCGATCAACGCGTTCGTGCCGGCCGACCTGTTCACCAGGGTGCTGCCGAAACGGCCGTTCCTCGCCGTACCGGTCGCCGGTGCCGCGGGAGCGGTCCTGCCGGGCTGCGAGTGCGCCTCCGTGCCCGTCGCCGGGAGCCTGATCCGCCGGGGAGTCACCCCGGCCGCCGCCTTCGCCTTCCTGCTGTCCGCGCCGGCGATCAACCCGGTCGTGCTGACGGCCACCGCCGTCGCCTTCCCCGGCGACCCCGCCATGGTCGCCGCCCGGCTGCTCGCCTCCCTCGCCACGGCGGCCGTGATGGGCTGGCTGTGGCTCTGGCTCGGCAAGGAGGAGTGGCTGCGCCCCCTCCTGCGCCGGCGGAACACCGGCCACCGGCACGGCCACAGCCGCTGGACCGAGTTCCGGCTCGGCTTCCAGCACGACTTCCTGCACGCCGGCGGCTTCCTCGTGCTCGGCGCCATGGCCGCCGCCACCTTCAACGTCACCGTGCCGCGCTCCGTCCTCGACGCCTTCTCGGGCTCCCCCTGGCTGTCGGTGCTCTTCCTGGCCGCGCTCGCCGTGCTGCTCGCGGTCTGCTCGGAGGCAGACGCGTTCGTCGCGGCCTCCCTCACCGGCTTCTCGCCGACCGCCCGGCTGGCGTTCCTCGTGGTCGGCCCGATGGTCGACCTCAAGCTGATCGCCTTGCAGGCGGGCACCTTCGGCCGTGCCTTCGCCTGGCGGTTCTCCACGGCGACCACCGTCGTGGCGGTCGCCGCGAGCGTCCTGATCGGAGGCGCGCTGCTGTGAAACGCCCCGTCCAGACCCTGCTCCTGGCACTGATGGGCATCGGCCTGCTGCACGTGGCCCTCTTCACCGACATCTACCTGCGCTACGTCAAGGCCGGACTGCGCCCGCTGCTGATCGGGTCCGGGGTGGTCCTGCTGCTGCTCGGTCTGGCGGCGGCGGTCGCCCGGGACCGGCACCCCGACCCCGAGGACACCGGTGACGAGCACGGCCACGATCACACCGGTACGCCGCGGATCGCCTGGCTGCTGTGCTTCCCCGCGCTGAGCCTGCTGCTCTACGCGCCGCCCGCGCTCGGCGCGTACGCCGCCGCCCGCGCGAACGACAGGCCCGTCGCCGCGCAGCAGGGGTTCGCGCCGCTGCCCGCGACCTCGCCCCTGCCGCTGACCCTCACGGACTTCACCAAGCGGGTACGACAGGACCGCAGCCGCGCCATCGCGCACCGCACCGTCCGGCTGACGGGCTTCGTCACCCCGGCCGGCGAGGACGGCGGCTGGTACCTGACCCGCATCATCTTCTCCTGCTGCGCGGCGGACTCGCAGACGGTGAAGGTGCGCATGTACGGCGCCGAGGCGCCGCCCGCCGACACCTGGCTCGCGGTGACCGGCACCTGGCACCCGCGAGGGACCCTCGGCACCCGGACCGCCCAGGCGGCACTCGACGTCCGGGACGTCCGCCCCGTCGCCCCGCCGGTCAACGCCTACACCGACGACCTGCCGCTCACGCCTTCCTAGAGCCGGTGTCCCCGGGGCCCGGGGCGGCTTCTCCGGGGGGGGCAGCGGCCCGCCCCGGCTCGTCCGGGGTGCCACGAGGCGGCGCCGGCCTGACCGAGCCGACGCAATCCGGGTTGGCGAGCGTCCGGACCCGCGCCGGTCCGGTGCAGGGGGCGCCGGCGCGGGCCTGGGCCTGCACGACCTGAGCCGGCCCGACGCGAGTCCGCCCGGCCCGGAAGGCAGGCCTGGCCCGGCTGCGGGATGTCCGACGGGACCCGTCCGGTACGCAGGCCCCGGCTTGCAGCGGACGACGGGCGTGGCCAGTCCGGTAACCAGGCACCGGCCCACAGCGGCCCACCGGCGCGGCCCGTCCGGCGTTCGGGCCCCGTTCGTGACAGACGGTCGGGTCGGTGGGGCCGGTCCGGCGTACGGGGTCTGGTCTGCGGTGGTCGGGTCGGTGGGGCCGTCCCGGAGACCGGCTCCGGTCTGCGGCGGACGACCGGTGGGGCCGTCCTAGCG
>NZ_MUMF01000114.1 GCF_002155905.1 Streptomyces tricolor
GGATGAGGGGCACGTCGGCCCGGCCGCCGCCCTCGCCCGGCCCCTCGCCGCCGTCCCCTCCCTCTGGTCCGTCCGCTCCGGTCAGAGCCGTTCGATGATCGTCACGTTGGCCTGGCCGCCGCCCTCGCACATCGTCTGGAGGCCGTACCGGCCGCCGGTGCGTTCCAGTTCGTGCAGCAGGGTCGTCATCAGCCGGGCGCCGGTGGCGCCCAGCGGGTGGCCGAGGGCGATCGCGCCGCCGTTGACGTTGACCTTGTCGGGGTCGGCTCCGGTCTCCTTCAGCCAGGCGAGGACGACCGGCGCGAAGGCCTCGTTGATCTCCACGAGGTCGATGGCGTCGAGGGTCAGGCCGGTCTTCTTCAGGGCGTGCGCGGTGGCCGGGATGGGGGCGGTGAGCATGCGGATGGGGTCCTCGCCGCGCGCGGAGAGGTGGTGGACGCGGGCGCGCGGGCGCAGGCCGTGGTCGCGCACCGCCCGCTCGGAGGCGAGCAGCAGGGCCGCGGCCCCGTCGGAGACCTGGGAGGAGCAGGCCGCGGTGACGGTGCCGCCGTCGAGGACGGGCCGGAGTGCGGCCATCTTCTCCAGGGAGGTGTCCCGGCGCGGGCCCTCGTCCACGGTGGCCTCGCCGCAGGGGACGGTCTCGCGGGCGAAGCGGCCGGTGTCGATCGCCCAGATCGCGCGCCGGTGCGAGCGCAGGGCGTACTCCTCCTGCTCGGTGCGGGAGATGCCCCACTGGGCGGCGATCATCTCGGCGCCGGCGAACTGGTTGACGGGCCGGTCGCCGTACCGGGCGCGCCAGCCGGTGCTGCCGAGGAAGGGGCCCTCGGTCAGGCCGAGGGGGACGGCGGCCTGCCGGGAGGCGAAGGCGATGGGGACCTGGGACATGTTCTGCACCCCGCCCGCGACCACCAGGTCCTGGGTGCCGGAGAGCACGGCCTGCGCGGCGAAGTGCACGGCCTGCTGGGAGGAGCCGCACTGCCGGTCGACGGTGACACCGGGCACCTCCTCGGGGAGGCCCGCGGCCAGCCAGCAGGTGCGGGCGATGTCGCCGGCCTGCGGCCCGACCGTGTCGAGACAGCCGAAGACCACGTCCTCCACGGCGGCCGGGTCGATCCCGGAGCGCTCCACCAGCGCGGTCAGCACGCGGGCGCCGAGGTCGGCCGGGTGGACCGCGGCGAGTCCTCCCCCGCGCCGTCCCACCGGTGTGCGGAGCGCTTCGACGATGTAGGCCTCGGCCATGACAACTCCCTGCGACGGAAAGGCGCTATGCGCGTACGGCGATCCCGTCCAGCACCATCGACAGGTACTGGCGGGCGATCTCCTCGGGGCTGTGCTTGCCGCCGGGCCGGTACCAGGAGGCGGCGACCCACACGGTGTCGCGGACGAACCGGTAGGTGAGCCGGACGTCCAGGTCCGCGCGGAAGACCCGCTCGGCGACGCCGCGTTCCAGCGTGCTGAGCCAGGCCTTCTCGAACCGGCGCTGGGAGTCGGCGAGGAAGGCGAACCGGTCCTGGGCGACGAGCTGCTTGCTCTCCTTCTGGTAGATCGCGACGGCCGCGCGGTGCCGGTCGATCTCCCGGAAGGACTCGGTGACCAGCGCCTCGAGCGTCTCGCGGGGGCCCAGTCCGGAGGCGAGGACGGTGTCGTAGCCGTCCCACAGCTCGTCGAGGAAGGTCCGCAGGATCTCCTCGAGCATCGACTCCTTGGAGTCGAAGTGGTAGTAGAGGCTGCCCGCGAGCATCCCGGCGTGGTCGGCGATCCGGCGGACGGTGGTGGCGTTGTAGCCGTGCTCGGCGAAGACCTCGGCGGCGGTGTTGAGGAGTTCACCGCGCCGGGCCGCTGCCGCGGTCACCTGGGGCTTCTTCTTGGTCGGCACGCACCCATTGTGGTCTGCTCCCGGTTCTCAGGGGTGCTGGCTGCTGACCGCGACGACCTCGCCGGTCATGTAGGAGGAGTAGCCGGAGGCGAGGAAGACGATCACGTTGGCCACCTCCCAGGGCTGCGCGCACCGCCCGAAGGCCTCCCGTTCGGTGAGTTCGGCGAGCAGCTCGGCGGAGGTGACCTTCTCCAGGTGCGGATGCAGGGCGAGGCTGGGGGCGACCGCGTTGACGCGCACGCCGTACGCGGCGGCCTCGATCGCCGCGCAGCGGGTCAGCGCCATCACCCCGGCCTTGGCGGCGGCGTAGTGGGCCTGCCCGGCCTGGGCGCGCCAGCCGACGACGGAGGCGTTGTTGACGATCACCCCGCCGCCGGTCCGGCGCAGGGCGCGCAGGGCGGCCCGGGTGCAGCGGAAGGTGCCGTTCAGGGTGACGTCCAGGACCCGGTCCCACTGCTCGTCGGTCATGTCGACGAGGGGCGAGGTGCCGCCGAGCCCGGCGTTGTTGACGACGACGTCCAGCCGTCCGTGCGCGGCCACGGCCGCGTCGAACAGGGCCCGCACCTGGGCCTCGTCGGTGACGTCGCAGGGCACCGCGGTGACCGCGCCCGGGAACTCCCGGTCCAGTGCGGTCGCGTGCTCCTTCAGGCGGCGCGGGTGGGCGTCGCTGATCAGCACCCGGGCGCCCTCCTCCAGGAAGCGGCGGGCGGTGGCTCCGCCGATGCCGGTGCCGGCCGCCGCGGTGATGACGGCGGTGCGCCCGCGCAGCAGTCCGTGCCCGGGGACGTAGGCCGGGCTCTCGACGCCTGTCATAGGGCCACGCTAACCTACCAAACACTTGTTAGGGAAGACGGGCGGATGCGAAGGGAAGGCGGCGACGTGGATCTGACGCACTCCCCGGCCGACGAGGAGTTCCGCGCGGCGGCCCGGGCCTGGCTGGACGCGCACGTCCCGCGCGCGCCGCTGCCGTCCCTGGAGACGGAGGAGGGCTTCGCGGCGCACCGCACGTGGGAGGCCGAGCTGGCCGCGGACCGCTGGTCGGTGGTGTCGTGGCCGGAGCGGTACGGCGGGCGGGACGCCGGGCTGCTGCGCTGGCTGGTGTTCGAGGAGGAGTACTGGGCGGCGGGCGCGCCGGGCCGGGTCGGCCAGAACGGCATCGCCCTGCTCGCGCCGACGCTGTTCGCGTACGGCACGGAGGAGCAACGCGCGCGCGTGCTGCCGCCGATGGCCACCGGCGAGGTGGTCTGGGCGCAGGCCTGGTCCGAGCCGGAGGCGGGTTCGGATCTCGCCGCGCTCGCCTCCCGGGCGGTGCGGACCGACGGCGGCTGGCTGATCAGCGGGCTGAAGACGTGGTCCTCGCGCGCCGCGTTCGCCGACCGGGCCTTCGGCCTGTTCCGCAGCGACCCGGGGACCGGGAGGCCGCACGAAGGGCTCACGTACCTGATGTTCGACCTGCGGGCCCCCGGTGTGACCGTCCGCCCCGTCGGCCGGCTGGACGGCAGGCCGGCCTTCGCGGAGCTGTTCCTGGACGAGGTGTTCGTCCCGGACGAGGACGTGATCGGCGAGCCGGGCCAGGGCTGGGCGATCGCCATGTCCGCGACGGCCGACGAACGCGGGCTCACCCTGCGCTCCCCGGGCCGCTTCCTCGCCTCCGCCGCCCGGCTGCGGGACCTGTGGCGGGCCCAGGGGTCGCCCGGGCACGCCCGGGACCGGGTGGCCGACGCCCTGATCGCGGCCCGCGCCTACCAGGTGTTCGCCTACGCCGCCGCCTCCCGCGTCCTGGCCGGCGCCCGGCTCGGCCCGGAGTCCAGCATGAACAAGGTGTTCTGGTCCGAGCTGGACCTGGCGCTGCACGAGACGGCGCTCGACCTGCTCGGCGCGGAGGGCGAACTCGCGGACGGCGCCTGGTCCGAGGGGTACGTCTTCGCCCTGGCCGGGCCCATCTACGCGGGCACGAACGAGATCCAGCGGGACATCGTCGCCGAGCGGCTGCTCGGCCTGCCGAAGGGACGCCGCTGATGCGCTTCCTCCTCGACGCCGAGCAGCGCGCCTTCGCCGACGCGCTGCACGCGATGCTCACGGCCGCGGACACCCCGGCGGTGATCCGGTCCTGGAGCCGCGGCGACCACGCGCGCGGGCGGGCGCTGTGGTCGCGGATCGCCGAGGCCGGGGTGTTCGGCCTGGCGGTGCCGGAGGAGTACGGCGGGCTGGGACCGCGCCCGGTGGAACTGGCGGTCGCCTTCGTGGAGTTGGGCCGGCACGCGGTACCCGGTCCGCTCGCGGAGACGGTCGGGGCGGCCGTGCTCCTCGGCGACCGAGCGCCGGCGGGGCGCTTCCTGCCCGGACTCGCGGCCGGCAAGGAGACGGCGACGGTGGCGGCACCCACCGGCTACGCCCTCGACGGCGACGTGGCCTCGCTGCGCCTGCTGCCGGCCCCCGACGGTCTGTACCTGTCCACGGCGGCACCCGGCCCGGTGCGCCGCTCCCTGGACCCCGCCCGCCGGCTGACCCGGCTCGCCCCCGCCGGTGAACTCCTCGGCACCGGCGCGCCGTACGACCGGGCGCTCACCTGGATCCGTCTGGCCACCGCCGCCCAGGCGCTCGGCGTCGGCCTCGCCCTGCTCGACCGGACCGTCACCCATGTGCAGCAACGCACCCAGTTCGGCGTCCCCATCGGCTCCTTCCAGGCCGTCAAGCACCGCCTGGCCGACGCCAAGACCGCCCTGGAGTTCGCCCGCCCGCTGCTCTTCGGCGCGGCGGTGTCGCTGCGCCCGGCGGAGGTGGCCGCCGCCAAGCTCACGGCGTGCGAGGCGGCGTACCGGACGGCCCGGACGGCACTGCACCTGCACGGGGCGATCGGCTACACCGCGGAGTACGACCTGTCCCTGTGGCTCACCAAGGCGCGGGCGCTGCGCTCGGCGTGGGGGACGCCTCACGAGTGCCGGGACCTGGTGCTCACGGAGGGACTCCAGCGCGGCTAGGGCGCGCGTCACTCACACCGGCCGGACCACACCCGCCGCGCGTGCCGCCGTCAGCCACCTCGGGAACTCGCCGACCAGCCGGTCGTACAGCTCGGCGTCGGAGACCCGCCGCGGGTCCTCGCCGGCGTGGAAGAAGCCGGCGTTGTCCAGGGCCCGCTTGCCGGGCACCGCGAGGTCGTCCAGCTTGCGCAGGAAGTCGAACTGCCGGCTGCCGGGGGCGCCGAAGCCGACGAACTGCCAGAACAGCGGGAGCTTCGCCGCCTTGCACAGGTAGCGTTCGGCGGCGAGCTTGTTGATCGGGCCGCCGTCGGTCTGGAAGACGACCAGGGCGGGGGCGGTGGCACCGCTGTCCAGGTAGTGGTCGATGACGGCGTCCATCGCCAGGTGGTAGCTGGTCCTGCCCATGTGCCCGAGCCCCGACACGATCCGCTCGATCCGGCCCTCGTGCCCGGCGAGGGCGATGTCGGTGACCGCGTCGACGTCCGTGGAGAAGAACACCACGGGCACCCGCCCGTCGTCGTCCAGGTGCGCCGACAGGCCCAGCACCCGGTCGGCGAGCGCCTGCACGCTGCCGTCCTGGTAGTACGGCTGCATCGAGCCCGAGTAGTCGACCACGAGATAGACGGCGGCCCGCAGCCCGTCCAGGCCGTGCTTGCGCAGGGACACCCCCGCCGACCGGTAGGCGCCGACGAGCGCGGGCGCGGTCTCCTCCACCTTGCGCAGGCTGATCGCGGCCATGGTCTCCCCCCTCGGCTGGTCCGACGCCCGAGCGTACCCGGACATGCGACGACGCCTGCCCAGTCGTCCGGTCGGGGACAGGCGGGCAGGCGCCGTTCATGTTCCGTACGCCTTTGTACGGGACGTCTGTGCGGGACCTCGGGTCCGTTGTGCGCGCGTCAGACCGCCAGGGCGCGGTCCGTCGGGCGGATCGGGGCCGGCAGGTCGCTGGCTCCGGTCAGGAAGCGGTCGACTCCGCGGGCGGCCGAGCGGCCCTCCGCGATCGCCCACACGATCAGGGACTGGCCGCGGCCGGCGTCACCGGCGACGAACACACCCGGCACGTTGGTCTGGAAGTCGGCGTCGCGGGCGATGTTACCGCGTTCATCGAGGTCTAGACCAAACTGCTCCACCAGGCCGTTCTCCCGGTCGGTGCCGGTGAAGCCCATGGCGAGGGTGACCAGCTGGGCGGGGATCTTGCGCTCGGTGCCCGGCTTCTGGGTCAGCTTGCCGTCCACGAACTCGACCTCGACCAGGTGCAGCCACTGGACGTTGCCGTCCTCGTCGCCCTCGAAGTGGGTGGTCGACACGGAGTAGACCCGCTCGCCGCCCTCCTCGTGGGCGCTCGTCACCTTGTAGAGCATCGGGAAGGTCGGCCAGGGCTGGTGGGTCGGGTGCCGCTCGTCGTTCGGGCGGGGCATGATCTCCAGCTGGGTGACGGAGGCCGCGCCCTGCCGGTGGGCGGTGCCGACGCAGTCCGCGCCGGTGTCACCGCCGCCGATGACGACGACGTGCTTGCCCTCGGCCGAGATGGGAGCCGTGACGTAGTCGCCCTCCTGCACCTTGTTGGCGAGGGGCAGGTACTCCATCGCCTGGTGGATGCCCTTGAGCTCGCGGCCCGGCACCGGCAGGTCGCGGGCGGTGGTCGCACCGGCGGCGATCACGATCGCGTCGTACCGCTTCTTCAGGTCGCGCGCGTTGATGTCCCGGCCGATCTCCACACCGGTGCGGAAGCGGGTGCCCTCCGCGCGCATCTGCTCGATACGGCGGTTGATGTGCCGCTTCTCCATCTTGAACTCGGGGATGCCGTACCGCAGCAGGCCGCCGATGCGGTCCGCGCGCTCGTAGACGGCGACCGTGTGGCCGGCCCGGGTCAGCTGCTGGGCGGCGGCGAGACCCGCCGGGCCCGAGCCGATGACCGCGACCGTCTTGCCGGACAGGCGCTCGGGGATCTGCGGGGCGACGTCCCCGGTCTCCCACGCCTTGTCGATGATCGAGACCTCGACGTTCTTGATGGTGACCGGCGGCTGGTTGATGCCCAGCACGCACGCCGACTCGCAGGGGGCCGGGCAGAGGCGACCGGTGAACTCCGGGAAGTTGTTGGTCGCGTGCAGGCGCTCCTGGGCGGCCGCCCAGTCCTCGCGGTAGGCGTAGTCGTTCCACTCGGGGATCAGGTTCCCCAGCGGACAGCCGTTGTGGCAGAACGGGATGCCGCAGTCCATGCAGCGGCTGGCCTGCTTGCTGATGATCGGCAGCAGGGAGCCGGGGACGTAGACCTCGTTCCAGTCCTTGACCCGCTCGGCGACGGGGCGGGTCTTGGCGACCTCACGGCCGTGGTTCAGGAAGCCCTTCGGGTCAGCCATTGATCGCCGCCTCCATCATCTTCTCGGTGATCTCGGTCTCGGAGAGACCGGCTCGCTCGGCGGCGTCCTTGGCGGCGAGCACTGCCTTGTACGTGCTGGGGATGATCTTGCTGAACCGCGCCACGGCCGTGTCCCAGTCGGCGAGCAGCTTCTCGGCGACCGTGGAGCCGGTCTCCTCGGCGTGGCGGCGCACCACGTCGTGCAGCCACTGCTTGTCCGTGTCGTCCAGCGCCTCGACGGACCCGGCGTTGCCGGCGTTGACGTTGTCGGGGTCGAGGTCGATGACGTAGGCGATGCCGCCGGACATGCCCGCCGCGAAGTTGCGGCCGGTCGGGCCGAGGACGACCGCGTGACCGCCGGTCATGTACTCGCAGCCGTGGTCGCCCACGCCCTCGGAGACGACCAGCGCGCCGGAGTTGCGGACGCAGAACCGCTCACCGGTACGGCCGCGCAGGAAGAGCTCGCCGCCGGTGGCGCCGTAGGCGATGGTGTTGCCCGCGATGGTCGAGTACTCGGCGAGGTGGTCGGCGGCCCGGTCCGGGCGGACGACGATCCGGCCGCCGGACAGGCCCTTGCCGACGTAGTCGTTGGCGTCGCCCTCCAGGCGCAGCGTGACACCGCGCGGCAGGAACGCGCCGAACGACTGGCCGGCGGAGCCGGTGAAGGTGATGTCGATGGTGTCGTCGGGCAGGCCCGCGCCGCCGAACTTCTTCGTCACCTCGTGGCCGAGCATGGTGCCGACCGTGCGGTTGATGTTGCGGATGGCGACCTGGGCGCGCACCGGCTGGGCCTCGGTCGCGTCGTCCGCGGCCAGGGCGTCGGCGGCGAGCTTGATCAGCTCGTTGTCCAGGGCCTTCTCCAGGCCGTGGTCCTGGCCGACGATCTGGTGGCGGACGGCGCCCTCGGGCAGGTCCGGCACGTGGAACAGCGGCTCCAGGTCCAGGCCCTGTGCCTTCCAGTGGTCCACCGCGCGCTCGACGTCCAGCACCTCGGCGTGGCCGACGGCCTCCTCGATGGAGCGGAAGCCCAGCTCGGCCAGCAGCTCGCGGACCTCCTCGGCGATGAACCGGAAGAAGTTCACCACGTGCTCGGCCTTGCCGGCGAAGCGGTCGCGCAGGGTCGGGTTCTGGGTGGCGATGCCGACCGGGCAGGTGTCCAGGTGGCAGACGCGCATCATCACGCAGCCGGAGACGACCAGCGGAGCGGTCGCGAAACCGAACTCCTCGGCGCCCAGCAGCGCGGCGATGACCACGTCACGGCCGGTCTTCAGCTGGCCGTCGGTCTGGACGACGATCCGGTCGCGCAGGCCGTTGAGCAGCAGGGTCTGCTGGGTCTCCGCCAGACCCAGCTCCCAGGGGCCGCCCGCGTGCTTCAGGGAGGTCAGCGGGGAGGCACCCGTGCCGCCGTCGTGGCCGGAGATCAGGACGACGTCGGCGTGCGCCTTGGAGACACCGGCCGCGACCGTGCCCACGCCGACCTCGGAGACCAGCTTGACGTGGATCCGCGCCTGCGGGTTCGCGTTCTTGAGGTCGTGGATCAGCTGGGCCAGGTCCTCGATGGAGTAGATGTCGTGGTGCGGCGGCGGGGAGATCAGGCCGACGCCCGGCGTCGAGTGACGCGTCTTGGCGACCCACGGGTAGACCTTGTGGCCGGGCAGCTGGCCGCCCTCGCCGGGCTTGGCGCCCTGGGCCATCTTGATCTGGATGTCGTCGGCGTTGACCAGGTACTCGGAGGTGACGCCGAAGCGGCCGGAGGCGACCTGCTTGATGGCGGACCGGCGGGCCGGGTCGTACAGGCGCTCCGGGTCCTCGCCGCCCTCACCGGTGTTGGACTTGCCGCCCAGCTGGTTCATGGCGATGGCGAGGGTCTCGTGCGCCTCCTTGGAGATGGAGCCGTACGACATCGCGCCCGTCGAGAACCGCTTGACGATCTCGCTCGCCGGCTCGACCTCGTCGATCGGGATCGGCTGCCGGTCGGACTTGAAGCCGAACAGGCCGCGCAGCGTCATCAGGCGCTCGGACTGCTCGTTCACCCGGTCCGTGTACTTCTTGAAGATGTCGTAGCGGCCGGTGCGCGTGGAGTGCTGGAGGCGGAAGACCGTCTCCGGGTCGAACAGGTGCGGCTCGCCCTCGCGGCGCCACTGGTACTCGCCGCCGATCTCCAGCGCGCGGTGCGCCGGAGCGATGCCGGAGGCCGGGTAGGCCTTGGCGTGGCGGGCGGCGACCTCCTGGGCGATGACGTCGATGCCGACGCCGCCGATCTTGGTGGCGGTGCCGTTGAAGTACTTCTCCACGAAGGCCTCGTCCAGGCCGACGGCCTCGAAGACCTGGGCGCCGCGGTAGGAGGCGACGGTGGAGATGCCCATCTTGGACATGACCTTCAGCACGCCCTTGCCGAGGGCGTAGATCAGGTTCTTGATGGCCTGCTCGGGCTCGATGCCGTTGATGAAGGTGCCGGCGCGCAGCAGGTCCTCGACGGACTCCATGGCCAGGTACGGGTTGACGGCGGCGGCGCCGTAGCCGATGAGCAGGGCGACGTGGTGGACCTCGCGGACGTCACCGGCCTCGACCAGCAGGCCCACGTGGGTGCGCTGCTTGGTGCGGATGAGGTGGTGGTGGACGGCCGCGGTGAGCAGCAGCGACGGGATCGGCGCGTGCTCGGCGTCGGAGTGCCGGTCCGACAGGACGATCAGGCGGGCGCCGTTCTCGATCGCCGCGTCGGCCTCGGCGCAGATCTCCTCGATGCGCGCGGCGAGCGCGTCACCGCCGCCGGAGACCCGGTACAGGCCGGAGAGGGTCGCGGCCTTGAAGCCGGGCATGTCGCCGTCGGCGTTGATGTGGATGAGCTTGGCCAGCTCGTCGTTGTCGATGACCGGGAAGGGCAGGACGACGGACCGGCAGGAGGCGGCGGTCGGGTCGAGCAGGTTGCCCTGCGGGCCCAGCGAGCTGCGCAGGGACGTGACCAGCTCCTCCCGGATCGCGTCCAGCGGCGGGTTGGTGACCTGCGCGAACAGCTGGGTGAAGTAGTCGAAGAGCAGGCGCGGGCGCTCGGACAGGGCCGCGATCGGCGAGTCCGTGCCCATGGAGCCGATCGGCTCGGCGCCGGTGCGGGCCATCGGGGCGAGGATGACGCGCAGCTCCTCCTCGGTGTAGCCGAAGGTCTGCTGGCGGCGGGTGACCGAGGCGTGGGTGTGCACGATGTGCTCGCGCTCGGGCAGGTCGCTCAGCTCGATCTCGCCGGCCTCCAGCCACTCGGCGTAGGGCTTCTCGGCGGCGAGCTGCGCCTTGATCTCGTCGTCCTCGATGATGCGGTGCTCGGCGGTGTCGACGAGGAACATCTTGCCGGGCTGGAGGCGGCCCTTGCGGACGACCTTGGCGGGGTCGATGTCGAGGACGCCGACCTCGGAGCCGAGGACGACGAGGCCGTCGTCGGTGACCCAGTAGCGGCCGGGGCGCAGCCCGTTGCGGTCGAGCACGGCGCCGACCTGGGTGCCGTCGGTGAAACAGACGCAGGCGGGGCCGTCCCAGGGCTCCATCATCGTGGAGTGGTACTGGTAGAAGGCGCGCCGGGCCGGGTCCATGGAGTCGTGGTTCTCCCACGCCTCCGGGATCATCATCAGCACGGAGTGCGGCAGCGAACGGCCGCCCAGGTGCAGGAGTTCGAGGACCTCGTCGAAGGAGGCGGAGTCCGAGGCGTCCGGCGTGCAGACCGGGAAGACGCGGTCCAGCTCGCGGTCGCCGAAGAGGTCGGAGACCAGCTGCGACTCGCGGGCGACCATCCAGTTGCGGTTGCCCTTGACGGTGTTGATCTCACCGTTGTGCGCGACGAAGCGGTACGGGTGCGCGAGCGGCCACGACGGGAAGGTGTTCGTGGAGAACCGGGAGTGCACGAGCGCGACCGCGGAGGCGAAGCGGCGGTCGGACAGGTCCGGGAAGAAGGGCTCCAGCTGGCCGGTGGTCAGCATGCCCTTGTAGACGATCGTCCGGGCGGACAGGGACGGGAAGTAGACCCCGGCCTCGCGCTCGGCGCGCTTGCGCAGCACGAACGCCTTGCGGTCCAGCGCGATGCCCTCGCTGACACCGTCGGTGACGAAGATCTGCCGGAAGACCGGCATGGTGGAGCGGGCGGTGGCACCCAGCAGGTCCGGGGCGACCGGGACCTCGCGCCAGCCGAGGACGGTCAGGCTCTCCTCGGCGGCGATCGTCTCGATACGTGAGACGGCGTCCTCGGTGCCCTCCTCCGGCAGGAAGGCGATTCCTACCGCGTAGGAACCGGCCGCCGGAAGGTCGAAACCGGCCACGTCACGAAGGAAGGCATCCGGAACCTGGGAGAGGAGACCCGCGCCGTCGCCGGAGTCGGGCTCGGACCCGGTGGCACCGCGGTGCTCCAGGTTGCGCAGGACGGTGAGGGCCTGCTCGACCAGGGTGTGGGACGCCTCGCCGGTGAGGGTGGCGACGAAACCGACGCCGCACGCGTCGTGTTCGTTGCGGGGGTCGTACATACCCTGCGCAGCAGGGCGAGCATCCATGAACGACCAGTTCTGGCCGTTCACGGAATGCTGGGACGGCTGGCGCGGCGTACGCATCGGCTCTCCCGTCGTCGTCATGTGGCATGTGGCAGGTGCCGAGGGACGACGTTGGCCCTCTGCGAAGTGTGGCGAAATTTCGTGCAGGTTACATGATGGGGCGACTCCCGGGAACCGGATACCGCGTTCCAGCATGCGGACGCTGCACGGCGTTGCAGCAGGTGCCGCGGGGTCGCGGCGAGCACCGCACACAGGCGGTGAGAAGTTCGGGGGGACCGAGCGGGACCCGATCGATCAGATCGGCGTCCGCCTGCCCTGGGGAGCGGGAGGAGCGGCTTCACCCATCCCGCTGGTGCACCGCAGGCGTCATTGCCCACAGTGCTTACGGCTCATGCCCGCTGCTCATACAGTCGAAACCAGCGAGTAACGGATACTCATGCGGCCCAACGCATAGGTCCCGGTCGCGCTATCCTACGGCCGTTCCGAACAAGCTGCCCAGGGCGTACGTCACACCGGCCGCCGCACCACCGAGCGCCAGCTGCCGCAGGCCGCTGAACCACCAGGTCCGCGCGGTCACCTTGGCCACGACGGCACCGCAGCCGAAGAGCCCGGCCAGGGCGAGCAGGACGGCGGGCCACAGCGCGGTCGCGCCGAGCAGGTACGGCAGGAGGGGCAGCAGGGCGCCGAGGGCGAACGACCCGAAGGACGACACGGCGGCCACCAGCGGCGAGGGCAGATCGGCGGGGTCGATGCCCAGCTCCTCCCGGGCGTGGATCTCCAGGGCCTGCTCGGGGTCCTTCGACAGCTGCCGGGCGACCTGCCGGGCCAGCTCCGGCTCGACCCCGCGCGCCGCGTACAGCGCGGCCAGCTCGTTCTCCTCGTCCTGGGGGTGCCTGCGCAGCTCACGGCGCTCGACGTCGAGTTCGGCCTCGACCAGTTCCCGCTGGGAGGCGACGGAGGTGTACTCGCCGGCCGCCATGGAGAAGGCACCGGCGGCGAGCCCCGCGAACCCGGTGAGGATGATGGTCTGCTGGCTGACGGACCCGCCGGCCACGCCCGTCATCAGGGCGAGGTTGGAGACGAGGCCGTCCATGGCGCCGAAGACCGCAGGCCGCAGCCAGCCGCCGTTCACGTCCCGGTGGGTGTGGTTGTCGCGGTGCGCCTCGTGCAGCGCGGCCTCGGTTTCGATGATGGCCATGCGGGTCCCCCAAGGAAGCTAAGCCAAAGCTAAGTTTGGACGCGTTCTATTTTTCGACAACACCGAACTTACGCCCTTCATTCCGTCCGCGCCAGCAAGGAAAGGCTGCACTAACCTGCACTTTTCCTGCCTTTTGCTCAAACGTGCGATGGGCAGCTCACTTGCCGAGCGGGTGACAGAAGCCCGCCCCGCGCTCGCCCGACGGCCTCCCGTGGGACACATCGACAAAGGGTCCCCCGCGACCCCGCCGAAGGAGGCCGTCCATGGCATCGATCGCCTGCACTCCCCCGGTTCCGGCGCCCGAGGACGCCGCCGGACTCCGTGAGCGGGCCCGCGGTGCGCTGCTCGGCCTGGCCGTCGGGGACGCGCTCGGGGCCCCTGCGGAGAACCTCAAGCCGTCCGAGATCCGCGCCCGCTGGGGCCGCATCACGGGGTACGTCGCCGAGCAGCCGTGCGGGACGGACGACACCGAGTACGCGATCTTCTCCGGCCTGCTGCTGGCCCGGCACGGCTCTGCGCTCACCCCGGCGGATGCGGAGGCGGCCTGGCACGAGTGGATCGCCGACCGGGCCGAGGGCCTCTTCCGCGGCGCGGGCTTCAGCGAGCGCGGCACCCTGGAGAACCTCCGCCGCGGGCTGGCGGCCCCCATCTCGGCCCAGCACCGCCATGCCTGGAGCGACGGCCTCGCCATGCGGGCGGCGCCCTTCGGGGTCTTCGCCGCCGGACGCCCCGCCGAAGCGGCCCGGCTGGTGGCCGTCGACGGCTCGGTCAGCCACGAGGGCGAGGGCATCTACGGCGGCCAGGCGGTCGCGGCCGGCGTTGCGGCGGCGATGACCGGCGCCACGGTCCCGGTGGTGATCGCCGCCGCCCTCGCGGTCGTACCGGACGACTCCTGGACGGCCCGCTCCCTGCGGCGGGCGGTGGCGGTGGCCCACCGCGGCGAACGCGCGGTCCGCTCCGCGGTCGTCATCGGCGGCTACCCCTGGACCGACCTGGCCCCCGAGGCGGTCGCCCTCGCCTTCGGCGCGTACGCGGCGGCCGACGGCGACTTCCGGGAGGCGGTCCTGACTGCCGTCAACATGGGCCGCGACGCGGACACCACGGCGGCGGTGGCGGGCGCCCTGTCCGGCGCGACCCGGGGCCTCGCGGCGATCCCCCCGGCCTGGGCCTCCGCCATCGGCCCGGCCCGCGGTCGCTGCCTGCCGTCCATGGCGGGCCACCACGTACTGGAGGTGGCGGACCTGCTGGTGGCGGCGGCCGAGGGGAGTTCCGGGGAGGCGGGACAGGTGGAGGTGGAGGTGGCCCGGGCTGTGGTGACGGCCGGGGTACCACCGCGCGGGGCACTGCCCGAGGCACTGCCGGACAGGGAGCCACGGACAGCGAGAGCCGGACGGACGGAAGAAATCCCGGCCGCGGTCACGGCCGGGACACCACCGCGCGGGGCACTGCCCGGGCCGGTACCGGACGGGGAGGGACGCACAGCGGGAACCGGACAGACGGAAGAAATCCCAACAGTCACGGCCGGGACACCACCGCACGGGCCACTCCCCGGGCCGGTACCGGACGGGGAGCAAGGGACAGCGAGAGCCGGACAGACGGAAGAAATCCCAGCCGCAGTCACGGCCGGGACTGTCGGGAACTCTTCCGTCTGTCCGGTTCCCGCTGTGCGTCCCTCCCCGTCCGGTACCGGCCCGGGCAGTGCCCCGCGCGGTGGTGTCGCGGCCGTGACCGCGGCCGGG
>NZ_MUMF01000115.1 GCF_002155905.1 Streptomyces tricolor
TGGGGGCGGAGCCCCCAGGGGCCTCAGGCCACGTGGTCCTCGGCGATCCGCATCGCGACCCGCTCCAGGATCGGCCCCGCGTCCGCGATGCACGTGGCCACGTCCGGCTCGACGGAGGTCAGGGGGTAGGCCCGGGAGATCCCGGCCCGCAGCAGCGCCTCCGCCGGCAGGGCCAGCCGACCGCACACCGCGACCACGGTCCGCCCCGCGGCCCGCGCCGCCGCGGCCACCCCCGCCGGCGCCTTCCCGTGCAGCGTCTGCTCGTCCAGCGAGCCCTCACCGGTGATCACCAGCGAGGCCCGCTCCAGGGCGGGCGCGAAGCCCAGGACGTCGAGCATGACCTCGATACCGGGACGGAACCGCGCGCCGAGCAGCAACGCGCCGTAGCCGATGCCGCCGGCGGCCCCCGCGCCCGGCGACGCCGCGTACTCAGCGGCCCGCGGCCCGGCCTCCGCCTCCAGCACCTTCGCGAAGTGGGCCAGCGCCGCGTCCAGCGTCGCCACGTCGTCCGGAGAGGCGCCCTTCTGCGGGCCGTACACCGCCGGCGCGCCCTTCGGCCCGGTCAGCGGATTGTCGACATCGCTGGCCAGCACCAGTTCGACCGAGGACAGCCGGGGGTCGAGGCCGGAGAGGTCCGCCCGGGCGAGTCCGGCGAGTCCACCGCCGCCCGGCGGCACCGGCTCCCCCTCCTCGGTCAGGAACCGCGCGCCCAGCGCGGACAGCATGCCCGCGCCGCCGTCCGTCGTGGCGCTGCCGCCGACGCCGAACACGATCGTGCGCGCGCCCGCGTCCAGCGCGGCGCGCAGCAGCTCCCCGGAGCCGTACGTGGAGGCCGTGAGGGGCGCGAAGACGCCGGCCGGGAGCCGCTGGAGTCCGCTGGCCTCGGCCATCTCCACCACCGCGGTGCCGTCGCGCAGCGCGAACGCGGCCGTGACCTCCTGCCCGAGCGGCCCGGCGACCCGTACCTCCCGGCGTTCGAAGCCGGCCGCGACCGCCGCGTCCACGGTCCCGTCGCCGCCGTCGGCCACGGGCAGCGCCTCGACCCGGAGGTCCGGCACGACCCGGCGCAGCCCGGCCGTCACCCGCTCGGCGACCTGTACGGCCGTCAGCGAGCCCTTGAACTTGTCCGCGGCGATGAGCACCCGACGGGTCTCGTTCACTGCAGCGTCCGCCACCTTGTTCCCCTTGCTCTCCGGGCCCCGCGCACGTCGGGGCCAGTCGCGCCGCTGTGACGATAACCGCAGGACACCCCTGCCGTCATGCCCCGCCCGAACCCTGGGAAGCCGCTGGGAGGCGGCCGGGCAAAGTGGGTACCCCCCTGCCATGAGCACCCAGCGCACCGGACCGGACCTCGCCGACCGCATCCACGGCGGCTGGCTCGGCCGGATCGCGGGCAACATGCTCGGCAAGCCGGTCGAGCAGGGCGAGGTGTGGACCCGTGAGCGCATCGACCGCTATCTGCGGCAGGCCGCCGCACTGCCGCTCACCGACTACCTGCCCGAGCCCGCCGACCCGGCCGAGGCCGCCGTGCTGCGCCCGGAGTGGCGCTGTTGCGTGCGCGGCCGGATTCACGGCAGCTGCCGGGACGACGACATCGACTACGCGATCCTCGGCCTGCATCTGCTGGAGACCCACGGCTTCGGCTTCAGCACCGAGCAGGTCGGCGACCTGTGGCTGCTCAGCCTGCCGTACCTGCAGACGTTCACGGCGGAACGGGCCGCGTACCGCAACCTCGCGAACGGGCTGAAGCCGCCGCTGACGGCGACGTACGACAACCCGTACCAGGAGTGGATCGGCGCGCTGATCCGCGCCGACGTCTACGGCTGGACCTGCCCCGGGGATCCGGTGCGGGCCGCCGGTCTGGCCCGCCGGGACGCGGTGCTCTCGCACACCGGCAACGGCGTCTACGGCGCCATGTGGGCCGCCGCGCTGATCTCGGCGGCCTTCACCGCCCCGACCGTCCGGGAGGCCCTGGACACCGCGCTCTCGGTGATCCCGGCGAGCAGCCGGCTGGCCCGGACCGTGCGGCGGGTCGCGTCCCTGCACGAGACGCGGCTGCCCTGGGAGGAGACCCTGGCCACGGTGACCGAGGAGACCGCCGGGCTCGGCTGGATCCACACGGTCCCGAACGCCGCCGTCCTCGCCGCCGGGCTGCTGTACGGCGACGGTGACTTCACCCGGACCATCGCCCTGACCGTGCGCGGCGGCCTGGACACCGACTCCAACGGGGCGACGGCCGGCTCGGTGGCCGGCGTCCGCGCCGGGGCGGACGCCATCCCGGCCCGGTGGCGGGACCCGCTCCAGGACACGGTGCGCAGTGCGGTGTTCGGGTTCGACGGCGTACGGATCAGTGCGCTGGCCGAACGCACCCTGCGCCTGGCGACGAGCGGGTCGTGACCGCCGGCCGGCTGGTTACCCTTCCCCAATGACCACCACGCCAGATTTCGCCACGTACATCGCGAGCCTGCCCCGCGTCCTCGCCGGTGCCGCCGCGCTCTTCCGGGACGACGAGGGGCGGGTGCTGCTCGTCGAGCCCAACTACCGGGAGGGTTGGGCGCTCCCGGGCGGGACCATCGAGTCCGACGACGGGGAGACACCGCGCCAGGGCGCCCGCCGGGAGACGCTGGAGGAGATCGGTCTCGACCGGGAACTGGGCCGGCTGCTGGCCGTGGACTGGGTGCACGGCACGGGCCGGCCGCCGCTGGTGGCGTACCTGTACGACGGCGGTGTCCTGACCGAGACCGACCTGAAGGCGATCCGTCTCCAGGAGGAGGAGCTGCTGTCCTGGCGGCTGGTCGCCCGGGAGGACCTCACCGCGCATCTGCCGGGCGCGCTGGGCCGCCGGGTGCTGGCCGCCCTGGACGTGCTCGCGGCCGGGTCGCACACGGCGGAGCTGGAGAACGGCCACCGCGTGGCGTGAGGGCTCAGCCCTCCTGGTCGCGGGGCTTGCCGTCCAGCTCGCGCAGCGCCTCGTCCCGGGCGGCGATCCGGGCCTCCGCCCGGTGTCCGCGCTCGATGTAGTCGCGGACGACCAGTTCGACGGCGTCCTGCGGACTGCCCACGCCCGCGAGCACCATGACCTCCACGACGAGCTGGGCGTCGAGCGAGACAGTCACCTTGGCCATGCCGGGAAGCTAGCACGGGCGCGCCGTTCCGGGACCCGGCTTTATCCACTCGCGGCGGCCCCGGTGCCCGCCCTACCCTCGGTGCCATGGCCAAGCCGCTCGTCGCCCTGCTCAGCGGGGCCGGTATCTCCACCGACTCCGGCATCCCGGACTACCGCGGGCCCAACGGGCTGTGGCGGCGCGATCCGGAGGCCGAGAAGCTCGTGACGTACGCCTCTTACATGGCGGACCCGGAGATCCGGCGCCGGTCCTGGCAGATGCGCCGCAAGAACCGCACCCTCCAGGCCGAGCCGAACGCGGCGCACCGGGCCGTCGCCGAGCTGGAGAGGTCCGGGGTCCCGGTCCGGGTCATCACCCAGAACGTGGACGGGCTGCACCAGCTCGCCGGGCTGCCCGCCCGCAAGGTCCTCGAACTCCACGGCAGCGCCCGCAGTGTCGTCTGCACGCGGTGCCACGCCCGCGGCCCCATGGAGGACGCCCTCGCCCGGGTCGAGGCCGGCGAGGACGACCCGCCGTGCCTGGAGTGCGGCGGCATCCTGAAGTCGGCGACGGTGATGTTCGGCGAGCGGCTGGACCCGGTGGTCCTCGGCGAGGCCGTGGCCATCACCAAGGCCTGCCAGGTGTTCATCGCCGTCGGCAGCAGCCTCCAGGTGCAGCCCGCCGCCGGTCTGGTCGGCGTCGCCGCCGACCACGGCGCCCGGGTCGTCATCGTGAACGCCGAGCCGACGCCCTACGACGACCGGGCCGACGAGGTCGTCCGCGAACCGATCGGCACCGCGCTGCCCGTGCTGCTGGGCCGGCTGGCCGCGGAGACGGGCGCGTAACGGAGCCTGCGCGGGCGGGGCGGGGGCGGTCAGAACAGGGAGCTTCCCCGTTCGAAGTCCAGCAGGCGGCGCTTGCGCTCCAGGCCGCCGCCGTAGCCGGTGAGGCCGCCGCCGGCGCCGATGACGCGGTGGCAGGGCACGATGATGCCGATCGGGTTCCGGCCGTTGGCGAGACCGACCGCGCGGGAGGCCTTGGGGTTGCCGAGGGCGTCGGCGAGCTGGCCGTAGGAGCGGGTCTCGCCGTACGGGATCCGGGTCAGCTGCTCCCAGACGCTGCGCTGGAACGGGGTGCCGTGCAGGCGCAGTTCCAGCGTGAACTCCTTCAGCTCGCCCGCGAAGTAGGCCGCGAGCTGCTCCTCGGCCTCCGCGAAGGGGGCGTCGTCGAGCGTGCCGAAGGTCTCCTCCGACGGGCGGTGGCGCTGGTCGGTCATGTAGAGGCCGCACAGGACGCCGTCGTCGGCGACGAGCGTGAGCGGGCCGTAGGGGCTGTCGATGACGGTGTGCTGTTTCACTGAACGTCCTCACACGGGCAGGAAGTTGATCGGGTGGCTGTCGGTCGCCCACAGATACTGCACCGCGTACGCCCGCCAGGGCCGCCAGTTCGCCGCACGGGCGGTGAGCGCGGCCGGGGTGGACGGCAGCCCGAGTTCCTTCGCGGCGCGCCGGATGCCGAGGTCGGTGGGGAGGAACGCGTCGGGATCGCCCAGGGCGCGCATGGCGATGACGTCCACCGTCCACGGTCCGAAGCCGGGCAGCTCCAGCAGCCGGGCCCGGGCCTCGGCCCAGTCGGCCTCCACCCCCAGGTGCAGATCGCCGTCGGCGAGCCGGCGGACGAGGGTGGTGAAGGTGGTGCGCCGGGTGCGGGGCATCGCCAGGGTCTCGGGGTCGAGGCCGGCGAGCGCCTCGGGGGACGGGAAGAGGTGGGTGAGGCCGCCCTCGGGGTCGTCCAGGGGTTTGCCGTGCGCGGTGACCAGGCGGGCCGCGTGGGTGCGGGCGGCGGCCGTGGAGACCTGCTGCCCGAGGACGGCCCGCACGGCGAACTCGGCCTCGTCGACCGTGCGCGGCACCCGGCGGCCGGGGCCCTGGTCGACCAGCGGTGCGAGCAGCGGATCGGCGCGCAGCCGTTCGTCGACGGCGACCGGGTCGGCGTCCAGGTCGAGCAGGCGGCGGCAGCGGCTGATGGCCACGGTCAGGTCGCGCAGGTCGCTCAGGGTGAGTCGGCAGGCGATGTGGTCGGGGCGGGGGGCGAGCGCGACGATGCCGTGCCCGTACGGCAGCCGGAGCGTGCGCCGGTAGGCGCCGTCCCGCCACTCCTCGACGCCGGGTACGGCGGTGGCGGCGAGGTGGCCGAAGAGGTTGGACGGGTTGAGCGGGGCGCGGAACGGCAGCCGCAGGGCGAGCGCGCCGGGGGTGCCCGCGCCGCTCCTGGGCGCGCGGGCGCGCAGCTCGCTCGGGGAGAGGGCGAAGACCTCGCGGACGGTGTCGTTGAAGGTGCGGATGGAGGAGAAGCCGGCCGCGAACGCGACCTCCGCCATGGGCAGCGCCGTGGTCTCGACGAGCAGCCGCGCGGTCTGGGCGCGCTGGGCGCGGGCCAGCGCGAGGGGGCCGGCACCCAGCTCGGCGAGCAGCTGCCGCTCCACCTGCCGGGTGCTGTAGCCGAGCCGGGCGGCGAGCCCGGGCACGCCCTCGCGGTCCACGACGCCGTCGGCGATCAG
>NZ_MUMF01000116.1 GCF_002155905.1 Streptomyces tricolor
GCGCGGCGCTCGGCGTCGGTGCGCAGCTTCTCCGCCTCCAGGCGCAGCTGCTCGGCCCGGTGCTCGATCTCGGCGAGGCGCTTCTCGGCCTTCTGCTGACGCGAGGCCAGATCGCGCTCGGACTGCTCGCGGCGCTTGGCCAGGTTGGTCTCGAAGTCCGCGGCGGCCTGCGCGGCCTTGGCGCGGGTCTCCTCGAAGAGGGCGTCCGCCTCCTCGCGCTTGGACTGCGCGTCCTTCTGCGCCTCGGCGCGCAGCTGGGCCGCGTCCGCCTTGGCCTTCTCGACGATCCGGACGCCCTCGTCCTCGGCCTTGGCCTTGCGCTCGGCCGCGTACGCCTCGGCGTCGTTGCGCACCTGCTGGGCCGCCGACTCGGCGAGGTCACGGTGCTGCTCGGCCGCGCGCCGGGCCTCCTCACGCAGCTCCTTGGCCTCTTCCTCGGCCAGCCGCAGGATCTTCTCGACCCGCGCGCCGAGACCCGCGTACGACGGCTCGGCATCCGTGATCTGGGCCTGGGCGTTCTGCGTCTCGAGGTGCAGCTCCTCGATGCGCTTCTCCAGGGCGGTGATGCGGGCGAGAGCGCTGTCACGGTCGGAGACGAGCTTGGAGATACGTTCGTCCACCTGAGCGCGGTCGTATCCACGCCGCACAAGCTCGAAGCCGTAGGGGGAAGTGTCGCTCATGGGGTTCCTGTCGAATGAGACCGGTGAGTGAGGTGATAAGGGGAATCCTAGGGGCCGAAGCGGTGTGTCATCGAGCGGATACGGTTTTGATCTGGAGAATGGCACCTCTTTTGGGTGGCTGACCGTCGGACGGCTTGCCAAGGAGTCGGGCAAAGACCCCAGAAGACACCGGAACGTACCTCTTCCGCTAGTTCTCTGACGACTTGCCACCCGAACGGGGGGCGCCCACCGTGGCGCCCGCCTTGACCCCGCCGTCCTTGCCGGCCGCGGGCGCCTCGAAGGACTCCAGCGCCTCCAGCACGTCCTGGACCCGGGAGATCTCGGCGTTGATGTCCTCGCGCCGGCGCACCAGGATCTCCAGCTCCCGCTTGCCCTCCTCGACCGTGCGCCGGGCCTCGCGGATCGCCTCCGCCTTCAGCTCCTCGGCCTCCTTGATCAGCCTGGCCTTCTTCTGCTCGGCCTCCTTGAGCAGCCCCTCCGCCTTCTTCACCGCGGCGATCCGCACCTTGCCCGCCTCGGAGTTGGCGTCCGAGACCAGCTCCTTGGCCTTCGCCTCGGCCTTCGCCAGCTGCTCCTCGGCGGCCTTGATGAGCGCGTCGCAGCGGTCACCGGTGGACTTCATCGTCTCGGCGGCCTCGCGGCGGGCCCGCTCGTGCAGCTCCTCGATCTCGGTGGTGATGCGGTCGCGCAGCTCCTCCGCGCGCTGCCGGATCGCGGTGGCGTCCCGGCGGGCGCCGACCAGCAGCTCGTCCGCGTCCGTCCGGGCCTTCTCCACCAGCGAGTTGCCCTCGATGGTCGCCTCGGAGACGATCCGCTCGGCCTCGCTGCGGGCCGCGCCGACCATCGTGTCGGCCTGCGACTCGGCGTCCGCCGTGGTCTTCAGCGCCTGCTGCTGTGCCTCGGTGAGCAGCTTGTCGGCCTCGGCCGTGGTCTCCGTGATGAGCTTGTCGACCTGCTCGGCCGCCTCCGAACGCCGCTTGTTGGCGTCCTTGCGGGCCTCGTCCAGAGTCCGCTCCGCCTCCTGGCGCGCGGAGCTGACGAGCCGTTCGGCCTCCGCCTCCGCGTCCGCCTTGAGCCGCTCGGCGTCCGCCCGCACCCGCTCGGCGTGCTGCTGGGCGGAACCGACGGTCTCGGCGGCCTCGGCACGCAGCCGCTCGGCCTCGTCGGTGGCCTCCGCGAGCAGCTGCTCGGCGTTCGCGACGGCCTCCGCGCCGATCCGCTCGGCCTCCGCGACGGTCTCCGTCTGGAGCCGTTCGGCTTCGTTGCGGGCCTCGGTGATGAGGGTGTCGGCCTGGGTGGCGGCGTCGGAGCGGATGCGGTTGGCGTCCTCGCGGGCGTCGGCCCGGGTGCGGGCCGCCGCCTCGGTGGCCTCGGTGAGCGTCTGCGACGCCTCCGTCCGGATCCGCTCGGCCTCGGCGGCGGTCTCGCTCTGGAGCCGCTCCGCCTCGGCGAGCGCCTCCGCGCGCACCCGGTCGGCCTCGGCCACGGTCTCCGTCTGGAGCCGTTCGGCTTCGTTGCGGGCCTCGGTGATGAGGGTGTCGGCCTGGGTGGCGGCGTCGGAGCGGATGCGGTTGGCGTCCTCGCGGGCGTCCGCCCGGGTGCGGGCCGCCGCCTGGTCGGCCTCGGCGAGCGCGTCCGACGCCTCGGTGCGCACCCGCTGGGCGTACTCGCCGGCGTCCGCGCGCAGCCGCTCGGCCTCCGCGATGGCCTCCGCCATCGTCCGCTCGGCCAGCGCCTTGGCGGCCTCCGACTCCTCGTTCGCCTCGCGGCGGATCCGGGAGGCGTCCTCGCTCGCCCGCTCCCGCTCGGCGTAGGCGTCGGCGCGGACCCGGTCCGCCTCCTCCTCGGCCTCCCGCTTCGTCCGGTCGGCCGCGTGCTCGGCGGCCGAGCGCAGCCCGGCGATCTCCTCCTGCGCCTGCTCGTGCAGCCCGGCGACGGAGTCCCGCACCTGCTGTGCGTGCTGCTCGGCGGCGGCCACCATCTCCGTGGCCCGCCGGTCGGCCTCCTCCACCAGCCGGGTCGCCTCGGCCTGCGCCTCCTCCACGCGCTTGCGCGCCGAGGCCAGCAGCTCCTCGCTCTGCTCACGGGCCCGCTGCCGCTCCTGGTCGGCCTCCTCGCGGGCGGCGCCGAGCAGTTCCTCGGCCTCGCGGCGGCGCCGGGCGGCCTCCTCCTGGGCGGCGGCCAGCGTCTCGGACGCCTCGGTGCCCAGCCGCTCGGCGGCGGCCTGCGCCTCGGCGCGCACCCGGTCGGCGGTGTCCTGGGCCTCCGCCTTGAGCCGCTCGGCCTCGGCGGCGGCCTCCGAACGCAGCCGTACGGCGATGGCCTCGCCCTCGGCGCGGGACGCGGACGCGTCGGACGCGGCCTCGGTGCGCAGCCGCTCGGCCTCGGCCTCGGCCTGCTGCTGGAGCGTACGGATCCGCTCGGCGGAGTCCGCGCGCAGCCGCTCGGTCTCCTCGGCGGCCTCCCGGCGGATCCGGGCGGCCTCCTCGCGGGCGTCGGCCAGCGCCTGCTCGGCCGACGCCAGCCGCTCCTGCGCCTCCGTCTGAAGACGGCTCAGTTCCTCGGCGGCCTCGGTGCGGCGGGCCTCGACGGCCTTCTCGGTCTCCTCGCGCAGCTCCCGGGCGGCCTTCTCGGCGTCCGACCGGACCGTCTCGGCCTGCTCGGCGGCCTCGGCGCGCAGCCGCTCGGCCTCCTTGCGGGTGCGCTCCAGGGTCTCCTCGGCCTGCCGGCGCAGGCTCGTGGCCCGCTCGATGGCCTCGGTGCGGACCTTCTCGCTGTCCGCGGTCGCGGTCTGCCGCAGCTCGTCGGCGTCCGCCTTGGCCTTGGCCAGCAGCTCCTCGGCGGACTTGGCCGCCTCCTCGATCTGCGCCACCGCCTCGCGGCGGGCCTCGGCGCGGATCGACTCGCCCTCGGCGACCGCGTCGGCGCGCAGCTGCTCGGCCTCGCCGCGCAGCCGGCGGGCCTCCTCCTGCAGCTCGACCGTCTTGGCGCGGTACTCCTTGGTGTCGTCCTTCGCCGCGCCCTTGAGCTGCTCGGCGATGTCGTGCGCCTCGGCGCGCAGCCGGTCCGCCTCGGCCTCGGCCTCCTTGCGGATGCGCTCGGCCTCCTCGGCGGCGGCCCGGGTGGTCTTCTGGGCGTCCTCGGACGCCTTGTTGAGGACGTCCTCGGCGGTCTTGGCCGCCTTGGACAGCTGGGTGGCGGTCTCCTCGGCGGTGATCGAGCGGGCCTTCTCGGCGGCCTCGGCGACGATCTTCTCGGCCTCGGCCCGGGCGTCGGCGACCAGCTGCTCGGCCTCGGACTTGGTCTGCTCGGCCTCCTTGGTGGCCTCCTCGACCAGCCGGGCGACCTGCTCCTTGGCGGTGCGCGTGCGCGTCTCGTTGGCGGCCTCGGCGCTCGCCAGGGCCTTGGCGGCGGCCTCCTTCGCCTCGGTGACCACCTTCTCGGCCTCGGCCTGCGCCTTGCGCAGCGCCTCCTCGGCCGCGGCCATCCGCTCCTCGGCGGCCCGGCTCAGCTCGGCGGCCTGGCGGCGGGCGGTGTCCGACTCGGTGACGGTCGCCGTACGCAGCTGCTCGGCGTGCTCGGTGGCCTCCTGCGCCTGCGTGGAGGCGGCGTTCAGCAGCCGCTCGGCGTCCGCGCGGGCCCGGCGCAGGATCTGCTCGGCCTCCGCGCGGGCGGCCTCGGCCTCGCTCTGCAGCCGTTCCCGGGCCTGACGGGTCAGCCGTTCGGCCTCCGCGCGGGCGGCGGCCATCGCCTGCTCGGCCTCCGCGCGGGACTCGTCGAGCAGCCGGCGGGCCTGCTGCTCGGTGCGGGCGCGCAGCTGCTCGGCCCAGGCCACGTTCTCGTTGACGTGCGACTCGACGGTGGCCCTGCGCTCGGCCAGCTCCTGGTCGAGCTGCTGGCGCCGGGTCACCGCCTCCTGGTGCAGCTCGGCCTGGAGCCGGGCGGCCTGCTCGGCGTGCTCCTGGAGGATGCGCTGGGTCTGCGCGCGGGCCTGGCTCAGCTCCCGTTCGGCGTCCTGGCGCAGCTGCTCGGCCTGCATCTGGGCGTTGCGGAGCAACTGCTCGGCCTGGTAGCCGATGTCACCCGCGTCGTAGGCGGGCCGGGTCATGAGGGTGCGCCGCGCCTCGTGCAGCTTGGCGCGCAGCACCTCGACCTGGTAGCCGAGGTCCTCGGCGTGCTGGATCGCCTTCTCCCGCTCGGTCCTCAGCCGCTTCATCTCGGCCTCGAACCGAGAGAGGTGGTCGACGTCAGCCGCCGGCTCTCGCTCCTGGCTCTCGTAGCCCCGCACTGCGCGGTCCCATCCGTCCCCTGGTCAGCTTCTCCAACGAGCCTCGTCCTCCGCCGAACGGGGCCCCCGGGGAATGGTGTCAGATCAACGGCGGAGCACGGGCTGCTGCCCCGACGCACGTCCCCCGAAACCCGGACCCCGGCATGCGGTCGACCCGGTTGACGGGACGACCGCCCCCAACCCTACCGGCCCTTATGTACGGGGGTCAGTGCTCAGGTGACTCAACAGGGGCCGAAGTGACCAGTTCTGTCAGAACACCATGGCAGTCCTTGGGGTGCAGGAAGGTGATCCGCGACCCCATGGAGCCGCGCCGTGGCTGCTCGTAGAGCACCCGTACGCCCTTGCCCCGGATCTCCTCGGAGTCGGCGTCCACGTCCGCCGTGCCGAAGGCGATGTGGTGCACGCCCTCCCCGTTCTTCGCGAGCCACTTGGCGACCGTGGAGTCCTCGCGGATCGGCTCCAGCAGCTGGAGGTAGGAGGCGCCGCCGTCCGAGGTCTCGTTGATCTTGAGCATGGCCTCGCGCACGCCCTGTTCCTCGTTGACCTCGGTGTGGAACACCTCGAAGCCGTACGTGGCCCGGTAGAACTCGACGGTCGCGTCGAGGTCGTGGCAGGCGATCCCGATGTGGTCGATTCGCGTCAGCATGGAATCAGTGCAGCGCTCCCGGGGTGGTTACGCAACGTGCGCGCGATCACACCGACAGGCCGGTGACGCCATGTCCAACCGCTCAGTACATTCGAAGTAAACCCTCGTTCACTCCTCGGCTCTGCGCAGCTGGAAGGGGATCGCACCTCATGTCTTCTGGAACGACCAGCTCGGTGATCGTCGCGGGCGCCCGGACGCCCATGGGGCGGCTGCTGGGCTCCCTGAAGTCCTTCTCCGCAGCCGACCTCGGCGGCTTCGCGATCAAGGCCGCCCTCGACCGTGCGGGGATCGGCGGCGACCAGGTGCAGTACGTGATCATGGGCCAGGTCCTGCAGGCCGGCGCGGGCCAGATCCCGGCCCGCCAGGCCGCCGTCAAGGCCGGCATCCCGATGAGCGTCCCGGCGCTCACCGTCAACAAGGTGTGCCTCTCCGGCCTCGACGCCATCGCCCTCGCCGACCAGCTGATCCGGGCGGGTGAGTTCGACATCGTCGTGGCGGGCGGCCAGGAGTCCATGACCAACGCCCCGCACCTGCTGCCGAAGACCCGCGAGGGCTACAAGTACGGCGCGGTCCAGATGCTCGACGCGATGGCCTACGACGGCCTGACCGACCCGTGGGAGAACATCCCGATGGGCGAGTCCACCGAGAAGCACAACACCCGCCTCGGCATCAAGCGCCCCGAGCAGGACGAGATCGCCGCCCTGTCCCACCAGCGGGCCGCCGCAGCCCAGAAGAACGGCCTGTTCGAGGCCGAGATCACCCCGGTGGAGATCCCGCAGCGCAAGGGCGACCCGGTGCTCTTCAGCAAGGACGAGGGCATCCGCGGCGACACCACCGTGGAGTCCCTGGCCAAGCTGCGCCCGGCCTTCACCAAGGACGGCACGATCACCGCCGGATCCTCCTCGCAGATCTCCGACGGCGCCGCCGCGGTCGTCGTGATGAGCAAGGCGAAGGCCCAGGAGCTGGGCCTGACCTGGCTCGCCGAGATCGGCGCGCACGGCAACGTGGCCGGCCCGGACAACTCCCTGCAGTCCCAGCCGTCCAACGCCATCCTGCACGCCCTGAAGAAGGAGGGCCTGGAGGTCTCCGACCTGGACCTCATCGAGATCAACGAGGCCTTCGCCGCCGTCGCCGTGCAGTCAATGAAGGACCTCGGCGTGTCCACGGAAAAGGTGAACGTCAACGGCGGCGCCATCGCGCTGGGCCACCCGATCGGCATGTCCGGCGCCCGGCTCGTGCTCCACTTGGCGCTGGAGCTGAAGCGGCGCGGCGGCGGTGTCGGCGCGGCGGCGCTGTGCGGTGGCGGCGGCCAGGGTGACGCGCTGATCGTGCGGGTACCGAAGGCCTGAGCCCCGCGGGTCTCGTCAGGGTTACGTCGGTGAAGTGAACGGAGCTGTGATGCAGGACGTCTCCTCTCTGGTGGCCCAGGCCAGGGAAGGCCGGCCGCGGGCCGTGGCCCGGCTGATCTCCCTGGTGGAGGGGGCGTCCCCGCAGCTGCGGGAGGTGATGGCGGCACTGGCCCCGCTGACCGGCAACGCCTACGTCGTGGGCCTGACCGGCTCGCCCGGCGTCGGCAAGTCCACCTCGACCTCCGCGCTGGTCACCGCGTACCGCAAGCAGGGCAGGCGGGTCGGCGTCCTGGCCGTCGACCCCTCGTCCCCGTTCTCCGGCGGCGCCCTGCTCGGCGACCGGGTGCGGATGTCGGAACACGCCTCCGACCCCGGTGTCTACATCCGCTCGATGGCGACCCGCGGCCACCTCGGCGGCCTGGCCTGGGCGGCCCCGCAGGCCATCCGGGTGCTGGACGCGGCCGGCTGCGACGTGATCCTGGTCGAGACGGTCGGCGTCGGCCAGTCGGAGGTGGAGATCGCCTCCCAGGCGGACACCTCCGTCGTGCTGCTGGCCCCCGGCATGGGCGACGGCATCCAGGCGGCGAAGGCCGGGATCCTGGAGATCGGCGACGTCTACGTCGTCAACAAGGCCGACCGGGACGGCGCCGACGCGACCGCCCGCGAGCTGAACCACATGCTGGGGCTCGGCGAGGCCCGCGGCCCCGGCGACTGGCGCCCGCCGATCGTGAAGACCGTCGCGGCCCGCGCGGAGGGCGTCGACGAGGTCGTGGAGGCCCTGGAGAAGCACCGGGCCTGGATGGAGGAGCGCGGGGTCCTCGCCGAGCGCCGCAAGGCCCGCGCGGCCCGCGAGGTGGAGACCATCGCCGTCACCGCGCTGCGCGAACGCATCGGCGACCTGCACGGCGACCGCCGCCTCAGCGCCCTCGCCGAGCGGATCGTCGCCGGCGAACTCGACCCGTACCGCGCGGCGGACGACCTGGTCGAGGGCCTGACGCAGGGCTGAGGCCGCCGGCGGTGCTACCTTGACCGGCATGTTCCTCTCCTTGGCGTAGAGCACACCCGGGATCGCGGGGCCACTGTGACGGCCACCGCGCCCCTCGGTGTCCCCTCTCCCGCCTCCCCGGAGGAACTCCCGCGTGTCCACGCACGTTTCGCGGCCCTCGTACGCCGCCGTCCTGCGCGTCCCGCAGGCCCGCCGCACCTTCACCGCCGCCCTGACGGCCCGTCTGTCCTACGGCACCGTCTCCCTGGCCCTGCTGCTGTCCGTCGGCCGGGCCACCGGGTCCTGGGCCGTCTCCGGGACCGTGCTGTCCCTCTTCGGCGCCACGACGGTCCTCCTGATGCCCGTGCGGGCCGCCCTGATCGACTCCCACGGCCCGCGCCGGGCCCTGCTGCCCATGTCGGCGCTGTACGGCGCCCTGCTGACCGTCCTGGCGGCCCTGACCTGGCGTCCGGGCGCGCCGGCCGCCGCGATCGGTCTCACGGCGGCTCTCGCGGGCGGCTGCGCGCCCCCGCTCGGCCCGACGATGCGCGCCCTGTGGTCCGAACTGGTCGCGGACCGGGACCTGTTGCAGCGCGCCTACAGCCTGGACGGCGTCGCCGAGGAACTGCTGTACGTCTCCGGCCCGGCCCTGATCGGCGGGCTCATGGCCGTCGCCCCGCCGGCCGCCGGCATCCTGCTGAGCGCGGCCCTGAACGCGGCCGGCACCTGCGCCTTCGTCGCCTCCCCGGCGATGACCGGCCCCCGCCCCACGTCCCGGAGGCAGCGGACGGCCCCGGTCCCGGGACTGCTGTCTCCGGTCGCGGTCGCCCTGGGCGTGGGGCTGGCCCTCAGCTCCGCCGACCTGCTGGTGATGGCCTTCGCCACGGAACGCGGCTACGACACCGCCCTGGTCCCCTGGGTGCTGGGCGCGCTCTCGGCGGGCAGCGCGCTGGGCGGACTGGCGGGCGGGGCGGTGCGGTGGCGTACGACCGCCCGGACCCGGCTGTGCGGGTTCGCGGCGGCCCTCGGCCTGGTGCTCGCGACGGCGGGCCTCGCCCCGGGCCTGTGGACCCTCGCCGGGGTGATGGCCCTCACGGGCGCCTTCATCGCCCCGGCGCTGACGACGGCGTACCTGCTGGCCGACGAGACGGCGGCGGCGGATTCCCGCACCCGGGCCGGGGCGTGGGTGAACGCCGGGGTGAACGCGGGAAGCTCGGCCGGAGCGCTGGCGGCGGGGCTGCTGATCGGCCGGCTTCCGCTGGAGGTGTGCTTCGCCCTGGCGGGCGGGGTGGCCGTGGCGCCCGCCGTGGTGGTGGCGTGCCGCCGCCGCGGGGTGCGGGCCCGTCGTGGCCGGTCGCGCTGCTCCTCGCGCGCCTGAGGAATCTCCGGCGCCGGGCCGCGCGGCCCACCCCCGCCCTGCTGCCGCACCCCGGGCCGGGAGCCCGGCTCAGGGACGCCCCCGCTGCCCCCTCAGGTGCTCGGCGATCGGCTTGAGCGCCTTGTCCAGCTCCATCAGCGCGTCCGGCGACAGCAGGTCGATGAAGTGCCGCCGGACCGACGCGACGTGGTGCGGCGCGACCTTCTGCATCGTCTCCATGCCGTGCTCCGTGAGCACGGCGTACAGGCCCCGCCGGTCCGACTCGCAGTTCTCGCGGCGCACCAGGTTGGCGTTCTCCATACGCGTGATCTGGTGCGAGAGCCGGCTCTTGGACTGCAGGGTGGCGGAGGCGAGGTCGCTCATCCGCATCCGCACGTCTTCCGACTCGGACAGGTTCACGAGGATCTCGTAGTCGTTCATTGTCAGGCCGAACGGTTGCAGATCCTTTTCGAGCTGGTACGTCAACAGCCTGTTGACCTCCAGGTGGGTGCGCCAGGCGCACTGCTCCGCATCGGTCAGCCAGCGCGTGGCCGTCTCGGTCTCCATGAATGAAGTCTACCTAAGAAGTTGAATGACGAACTACTTCGGGTGGTGTGACAGTGCGCACGCGTTCGACGTCACACTCCGCAGACTACCGCTCACAGCCCGAAGCGACGCTGGAGGTCCCCCAGCTGTCCGGGAAGGCGCGGTGCGCCCGACGATTGCGGACCGTGTCCGCCCGGTGCCGTTCCGCCACCTCCGGGGACCCCCGGTTCGGGCGGAACCGACCCCGTCGCCACCTCGTCCATGAGGGTCTCCGTCGACTGCAGCAGGACCGTCCCGGCGCCCACGAACTCGAACTGGTGCTCCTCGCCGGAGGCCCCGCCGAGGCCTGTCATCGCACGTAGACCGCCCAGTACACCCGCCATGTACCCATGGTCGTAGTGATGGCACGGGGACGGGCAGTCGGCCCACCCGACGAGCGCCTGCGGGTCGACCCGGATCGGAGGTTCCATGAACACCACCGGACCGTTAGATGCGGCCACAAACTTTCCGGTTCCGATAAGGGTCAGAAAACCCGGCACGATCGATTGTTTCAGTGCGAGACTTGGCTGAAAAGCGAGCAGATTGCCCGCGCGAATGGTCAAGTTCCCGTCGTCCAGATCGTAGGAGTTGACGTCGAAGGCCCGGTCGGCCAGCAGCATCTTGCCGGAGCCCGCCGCCACGACCCAGTCGCTCGCGTGCAGTGGCGAATGGAAGGACGTACGGACAAGTCGGTCGAGTCGCCCGTGCCCGATGCCGTTGAACTCGATCGCCCCGTAGTAGGCGATCATCTTCCCCTTCTGCAGGAACCACTGCCCGTCCCTCAGCTCGACGCAGAAGGTGTAGCCGTTCACGTTGTCGTCGGCGGGCAGCGTCACCGGGTCGTACACGACCGGCCCGGCGCCCGGAGTTCCGTAGGTGCTCACAGCTTCTCCTCCGAGGCCTGGACGTAGACCGTGCCGTGGCCGCTCAGTTCCAGCTGGAAGGCCTCGCCGGAGCCCCGGCCCACCATCTCGCGCCAGCCGAGCGCGGTGGACAGCTTGTTGCGGACCTCGCCGTGGTGGGCGACGTAGGCCTGGGGGTCGACATGGACCGGGCGCTGCGGGGTGACCGGGATCTCGAAGACGCCGCCGTGCGCCATCACCGCCACCGCGCCGTGCCCCTGGAGGGTCGTGGTGAACAGGCCCTGCCCGGTCACCTGCCCCCGCACCAGGCCCATGACCCCGCCCTGCGCGCCCAGGAACATCGTGCCCTGCCGCAGTGTGCCCTCGAAGGCGAGCAGCCGGTCGGCCTCGACGCAGAGGGTGTCGCCGGAGAGGGTGATCACATGGACGTGGTGGCCGCCGTGCCCGAAGAAGACCGTGCCGCTGCCCTCCACGGTCATCAGCGGGGCCGCCTCGCCGGCCACCCGGCGCCCGATCATGGACATCAGGCCGCCCTGGCCGCTCTGGACGTTGGGGGTGAAGGACACCTCGCCCCGGTAGGCGAGCATCGCCCCGCGCTGGCTGAACAGCCGCTGCCCCGGCGCCACGGTCGCCTCGACCATCTTGGAGTTGATCTCTCGGAAGGTCATCTCACACGTCCCCCGCGATCGTGTTCCGCTCGCTCGGCTGCACGTACACCAGTCCGTCGCCCTCGAAGCGGATCTGGAACGCCTCGCCGCCGCCCTCGCCGACGAGGGTGCGGAAGGTCACACCGGACTGGAAGGTCTGCCGGACGTCGCCCTGGTGGGCCACGTAGGCGCCCGGATCGACGATCAGCGGGTACTGCGGGCTGACCCGCAGGACGACCGCCGGCCCGTCGGAGACGATCGCCGCCTGGCCGTGTCCCTCCACCGTCGTCGTGAACAGGCCGTTGCCCTGCGAGGCCCCGCGCAGCCCCGTGAACGTCGTGCCCGTCCGCAGCCCCGCGTCCGTCGCCAGCAGGTTGCCCGCCTCGACGTACAGCTTGTCGCCCTGGAGTCTGACCAGGTTGATCTCGGACGCCCGGTCCGCGAACCAGCACGTCCCGTGCCCCTTCACCTCCATCACCGTCATCTGCTCGCCGGTGAGCCGCCGGGTCACCATCCCGCGCAGCCCCTCGCCGCCACCGCTCAGCTTCTTGAAGGTCATCTGCCCGTCGTACGCGACCATCGAGCCGTTCTTCGCCTTGACGGCGTCCCCGGTCATGTCGACGGCGAGCACCTTGCTCCCTTGGAGTCGGAACATCGCCACGAAGCGAACGTAGCGGCGCCGCGGGTGGACGGAACAGGGCCTGTCGGTGGATACCGGCCCTGAGCGCACCCCTACGGGCGCCGTTTGCCACAATGGCCGGGACGCTTGTGCTTCAGTTCACAAGCTGATCACGCGAACGCGCCCTCAGCGACCCTCCCACCGAAGGTGACCCGTGGACCTCAAGACAGCCTCCGCCATCCGCCGCCTCCGACTGATCTCCGTGCCGGAGGGCATCTCCTGGATCGTTCTGGCAGCCTGCACCGTCATCAAGTACACCGTCGCCTCCGGCGTCGACGTCGCCCCTGTGCTGGGTCCGATCCACGGCGTGCTGTTCGTCCTCTACGTGCTCTTCTGGGCGGACGCCTGGAACCGCGCCAAGTGGAACGCGGGCAAGGCCGCCCTGTACTTCGCCTACTCGATCATCCCCGGCGGCGGCTTCATCATCGAGCGCAAGCTGCGCCGTGAGGCCGAGGACGCCGTCATCGCCGCTCGCGCCCGCAAGGAAGGAGTCGTGAACGCATGATCGTCGCCTTCTCCGTGACGCCCCTCGGTGTGGGCGAGGACGTGGGGGAGTACGTCGCCGACGCCGTGCGCGTGGTCCGCGAGTCCGGCCTGCCCCACCGCACCGACGCGATGTTCACGTCGATCGAGGGCGAGTGGGACGAGATCATGGACGTCGTCAAGCGGGCCGTCGCCGCCGTCGAGGCGCGCGCCCCGCGCGTCTCGCTCGTCCTCAAGGCCGACCTCCGGCCCGGGGTGACGGACGGACTCGCCTCGAAGGTGGAGACCATCGAGCGGCACCTCGCCCAGTAGCGCGTCCCCCGGCGAAACCCCGGTCCTCAGGGCCGGGGTTTTCCCGTCCCCCGACTTTGAGCGGTCGCTCAAAAGGGTGTACGTTCGGCGGCAGATGATTTGAGCACTCGCTCAATCACCATGCTGACCGGGGGATCACATGGGGCTGTACATAGAGACACACATCCGCGCCGACCTCGACGAGCTGTGGGCCCGCACCCAGGACCCGGCCCGGCACCAGCGCTGGGACCTGCGCTTCACCGAGATCGCCTACCTCCCGCGCGCGGAGGGCGCACCGCAGCGGTTCCGGTACGCCACCCGCGTGCTGCCGTTCCTCACGGTCTCCGGCACCGGCGTCGCCGCCGGCGAGAAGGAGCGCCCCGACGGCACCCGCACCTCCGCCCTGCGCTTCGCCTCCCCGCACCCCCTGTCCCTGATCGCCGAGGGCAGCGGCTACTGGCGATACGTCCCCGACGCCCACGGCGTCCGCTTCCTCACCGGCTACGACTACCGCCCCCGCTGGGGACCCCTCGGCGCCCTCGCCGACCGCCTGCTGTTCCGCCCCCTGATGGGCTGGGCCACCGCCTGGTCCTTCGACCGGCTCCGGCTCTGGCTGGAGCGGGGGATCACCCCCGAGCGGGCCCTGGCCAACTGGCTGGCCGAGCTGGCGGTCCGCGCGCTCGTGCTCGCCGGCTGCCTGACCGGACTCGTCGGCGGCTCCCTCCCCGGCCTGCTCGGCCCCCTCGCCGACGCCACGGCCTACCTCTGCCCGCTGCTGCTGGTGATCGGCG
>NZ_MUMF01000117.1 GCF_002155905.1 Streptomyces tricolor
CGCCGCCGCGCCGCCCACCAGCGGCACCTTCGCCGTCGTACGGGACAGGTCCACGGTGAGCGTCGGCCGGGTGGACGGAGGGTCGATGAGGTCCTTGTCCGTGCCGGCGACGATCAGCGCCAGGCGGTGCCCCGCGGGAACGACGTGGTCGGTGGCCGCGAGGTCCAGGGTGATCGTGTACGCCCGGCCCGGCGTCAGCGGGCCCCCCGCGGCCGGCCAGGCGTAGTGGCCGAGGTCGGCCCAGCCCCGGCTGACCACGGTGTAGTCGACGGCGGCCGTCTTCGCCGCCGTCTCCTTGAAGCAGGCGCTGTCCCCGGCCGTGCTCTCGCCCCAGCACGTGCGGTCGGCCAGGGTGGTGATGCCCTCGGCCCTGTCGGCGTAGTCGCGGATGGTGTCGGGGCCGACGTCGACCAGGACGGCGGACAGGTGGGCGGAGCCGGTTGTCGGGGTCACGGTGACCGTCACCTGGCCGGACCCGGCCAGCCGCAGGTCCCGGCGGAGGGGCGCGGTGAGGAATCCCGCCTTCTCGGGCGTGGACGTGGTCAGGTGCGCGGCCCAGTCGGTCTCGCTGAGAGACGGGTCGTCCGTGAAGGTCTCGGTGCCGGCGGCCGGGCGCAGCCCGAGCGTGCCGACCCCGGCCCGGCTGCCGGCGGCCGGGTGCAGCACGGCGGCGCGGGTGCTCCGCGGCGGCCAGACGGTGGAGGTGACCCACTGGTCGGGGTGGCGTTCGATGTCGGCCATCGGCTCGCGGTCGATGCCGTTGTCGTAGCCGAGGAGTTCATGGTCGAACCAGCGGTGCAGCGTGTCGACCCACGCGCCGCGCCGGAAGTCGAACGGGTCGACGTGCCCGGTCTGGGACAGCCAGATCTTCCGCCGCACACCGTTGCGGCCGAGCGCGTCCCACCACTGCCCGAAGTGCTTGGCGCGGACGTTGAGGTCCTGCATGCCGTGGACCAGGAACACGCTGGCGCGCACCTGGGCCGCGTCCTCGACGTAGTCCCGTTCGGTCCACAGCGGGGTCCAGTCGCCGCTGCGCGGGCTGCCGTCGGCGAGCTTCTGCCGTACGGCCGCGCAGTGGGCCCGCGCGTCGGCGCTCTCCACATAGCCGGCCAGTTCGTCGGGGCCGCCGTCGTAGAGCGGGGCGCCCTGGGCGAAGTAGTAGTCGTACCAGGAGGAGATGGCGCCGATGGGGACGATGGTCCGCAGGCCCTTGACGCCGGTGGCGGCGACACCGTTGGCGATGGTGCCGTCCCAGCTCTTGCCGATCATTCCGGTGCGGCCGTTGGTCCAGCCGGCCGTCACCGGAGTGTCGCCGGTGCGGCTGGTGTACGCCCGGGCCCGGCCGTTCAGCCAGTCGATCACGGCCTTGGCGGACTGGATCTCGGAACGGCCGCCGACGTCGACGCAGCCGGCGGAGCGGTTGGTGCCGGTGAGGTCGACACCGATGAAGGCGTAGCCGCGCGGCACGAAGTAGTTGTCGTAGAACAGCGGCATCTGGACGACACGGCCCTGGGCGTCGTACGTCTTGCGCTGGCTCTCGTTGCCGCGCCCGCAGCAGGAGTAGTACGGGCTGGCGTCCATGATGACGGGCACCTTGCGGCCCTGCCGGGCCGGTTCGGCGGGCCGGACGATGTCGGCGGCGACGCGGTCGGTCCTGCCGTCGCCGTCCTCGTCGAGGCCGGTGTCCACCCAGACGGACTCTCGGACGGCGTCGGCGTAGGAGTAGACGGGTCTGCTCTCCCGGGGCGCGGCCTGGGCGGCGGCCGGGGTCACGAAGACGGCCGTCAGGGCGGCTACGGCGGCGCTGACGAGCGTTCTCCGGATCGTGGAGCGCGTGCGTTTCGGCATGCGCGGACGGTACTCCGGCCAAGTCCCGCGCAGAAGAGGGCTTTCCGTGGCACGTGACGGCTGAATGGCGATCGTGTGACAGCAGGGGCCATGGACAGGCCAGAGGTCACCGGGACTGAATAGGCTCCGACCAGAGTTCTCCGAACGGACTTGCAGTCCCGACGACTTGGAGCTGACGTGCACCGCAGAATCATCGCGCCGGGCGCACTGGCGGCGGCCTCCCTCCTGCTGGCGATCCCGGCATCGGCCGCGAGCTACGTCCCCGGCGCGCCGGGCATCGGCGACCCCTACTACCCGTACTACGGCAATGGCGGCTACGACGTCTCCCACTACGACCTGAGGCTGCAGTACCAGCCGAAGACGGACGAGGTGCAGGGCACGGCGACGATCCTGGCGAGGACCACCCAGGATCTGGCCAGCTTCGACCTGGACTTCCTGCTGGACGTCAGCGAGGTGCGGGTCAACGGCGCCAAGGCTTCCTTCACGACGTCCGGGCAGCACGAACTGGTCGTCACCCCGAAGACCCCGCTGGCCAAGGGCACGCCCCTCACGGTGGTGGTGCGCTACTCCGGGTCGCCGTCGACGAAGAGCGCCTACGGCTTCACCTCCTGGCACCGCACGCCCGACGGCGGCGTGGCCGCGAACGAGCCCGAGGCCGCGTGGTGGTGGTTCCCGAGCAACGACCACCCCACCGACAAGGCCACCTACGACGTGTCGGTGGCCGTCCCGGACGGCACCCAGGCCATCTCCAACGGCACCCTGCAGTCGACCACGTCGAAGCTGGGCTGGACCCGCTACAACTGGCGGCAGAACAAGCCGCAGGCGACCTACCTGGCCACCCTCGCGGTCGGGAAGTTCGACATCACCACCGGCACCTCCGAGGGCGGGGTGCCCGTCATCAACGCCTACAGCAAGGACCTCGGTGACTACGACGGTGCCGCGCGGGCCAGCGTGGAGCGCACCGGGGAGATCGTGGACTGGCTGAGCGGCTACTTCGGGCCGTATCCGTTCAGCACGGCGGGCGGTTACGTGCCCAACACCACCACCGGGTACGCCCTGGAGACGCAGACCCGCGTCTACTACAGCCCGCGGCAGTTCGCGAACGGCTCCAACACCTCCGTGGTCGTGCACGAGCTGGCCCACCAGTGGTACGGCGACTACGTGTCGGTCAAGGGCTGGAAGGACATCTGGGTCAACGAGGGCTTCGCCCGGTACGCGCAGTGGCTGTGGTCCGAGCACGAGGGCGAGGGCACCGCGCAGGAACTCGCCGACTACGTGTACGCCTCGCACCCGGCCGACGACGCCTTCTGGACGGTGAAGCCGGGCGACCCGGGCCCGGACGAGCAATTCAGTTCCGCCGTCTACGACCGGGGCGCCCTCGCCATCCAGGCGCTGCGCAACGAGGTCGGTGACGACGCCTTCTTCGCCATCCTGAAGGGCTGGCCGAAGAAGCACGCGTACGGCAACGCCTCGGTGGCCGACTTCCAGAAGTACGCCGAGCAGGTGTCCGGCAAGCCGCTGTCGGCGCTGTTCGACACCTGGCTGTTCCAGCCGACGAAGCCGGCCGCGCCGTCGGTCCGCGCCCTGGTGAAGACGGGTACGGCGGTGGCGCAGCCGAAGTCGTGGAAGAAGATCGAGGCGACGAACGAGGTGCACGGGCACTGAGCCCCGGGCGCCTTCCGGCCCAGCGGCCCTGAGTCCCCGGGCGGCTCAGCGGCTCGGTTCGGCCGCCTGCCGCAGCAGCGCGTCCCGGCCTATCGCGTCCGCGCGGGCGGCCGGGACGGTGCATGCGTAGGCGCCCGCGATCGCGCCGTACCGGGCGCACCGCTCGGGCGGCTCGCCGCTGAGCCGGCCGTAGAGGAACGCGGCGGCGAAGGCGTCGCCCGCGCCGTTGGAGTCGACCACCGGCGCGGGCGGGTCCGCCGCCGGTATCCGGGTCAGCTCGCCGTCGGCGAGCAGATACGCGCCCTCCGCCCCGGCGGTGGCGACGACGGTCTCGGCCCGGCCCCGCTCGGCGATGCGCCGCATGGTCCGCTCGGGGTCGGCGAGGGCGGCGGCCGACAGGAAGACGACGTCGGCCGCGTGGGCGAACGGCTCGTGGTACGGGTTCTCGCCGTCCCAGTCGTGCAGGTCCGTGGAGAGCGGCACGCCGGTCTCCCGCAGGACGGGCAGGGCGTGGGCGCACGGCTGGGTGATGGTCACGTGCACATGCCGGCATCCGGTGGTCAGGGCGCGCAGGGTGGCCTCGGGGAAGCGGTCGTCGGGGTGGGCGCGGCTGGTGTCGTAGAGCGACAGGCGGCGGCCGTCCGGACCGACGAGGTTGACCGCCCGCTTGGTCCCGGCCGGCTGCGGGAGCGCGGTGAGGGCGATGCCGTGCTCGTGGTGCAGGGCGCGGACGAGGTCGCCCTCGGGGTCGTCGCCGAGCAGGTCGAGGTGGTGGGTGCGCAGGCCGAGCGCGGCCAGCCCCAGGGCGACGAAGTCTCCGGTCTGCCCGGCACGGGTGCGGATCCCGGAGTCGATCATGTAACTGTCGGCGTAGGGGAGGGGCAGCTCGGGGACGGGGATGATCGTGTCCACTCCGGCCCCGCCCAGCACCAGCACCTCGGCCGCGTCCGCGTGCCCGCTCATCCGCCGTCCTCCCCGTGGTCGTACACCGTCACGGCGATCCCCCGGTCGACGAGCCGCTCGGTGACGAGCGGTTCGATCCGGGACCAGGTACCGCCCGCCAGGCCGCAGCCTATGCGGGGCATGTGCACCGACGCGCCGAGTCCGGCCACTTCGCCGGCGAGGCGGCCGAGGGCGGTGTCGATCGCCTCGTAGCGCACGGGGGCGCCCTTGCTGCCGGTTCTGATGCCCCGCTGGCCGATCATGTTGGCCACCCACACGTACGGGTCGACCCGCACCAGCTGGACCGCGCCCAGGCCGAAGTCGTTCCTCGCGCGGTCGCGGTGCCAGGCGCGGTACGCCGCCTCCGGCTCCGGCCAGCGGCGTGACAGGGCCAGGACGAAGCCCTTGCCCCAGCCGCCGATGTCGTTGCAGACATGGGCGATCACCTTGACGCCCTTGACCGACGGCACGGTGGCGTCACCCCGGACATACGTGATCTCCGACATCACGAAACATCTCTCTCGCGTCGTCGGCGTCTAGATCCGTGTTTGCGCAGCTCAGACGCTTCGTTGGTCGCAGCACCGCAGGTGGGGGCGACTGGGGTAGGCACCCCTCGGGCGTCGGGAATCTAGATACAACTAGATGAAGATGGCCGCGAGCAGATGTCGCTCGACGTGATCATCTCCCATCCGTCTCCCATGGGGAAACTTGAAGGCCCCCGCGAGCGATCGCGGGGGCCTTCGGTTGCCGGCGCCGGCTCGGGCCAGGACGGGGTTTCCACCTGAGGGGGGACCTCATTCCCCGCCCTGGTCGCGTGGACCAACGACGGCAGCTTTCTCGTGACACGGACGCGCCAGAGGCAGGCCGGGGTGGCTCTGGTGTGTCCGGTCGGGCAGCCGGGTTCCGCCCGCCCTCCGTCGAGGGGGTGCTCACGGTGGGCGGGCGGCCCGTCCGACACGGCCGCACCGTGTCGGGCTTGCTTGGGGGGTGGCGGATTGAGGCGTCAAGGAACAGCCGGATCGAACAGATGTGCGCTCCGGCATATGCCATCCCAGCACACTCAGATGCCTTCTCGCTACACGGTGTGCTGCATATATCTGCTGGTACCCACCCTGAGCCAGATTTACCACAGCTGGTAAAGACTTCCGGACAAGATCATTCCAGTATGCGCGGGTGCACGACCCCCTCCCCGACTGGGTACCCCACCGCCGCCGCCAGATCGGGTTACAGATCCGCGACGCCCGCCGCACAGCCGGCCTCTCCCAGCTAGCCCTCGGGGAACGCATCAACCGCGACCACAAGACCATCAGCCGCTGGGAGAACGCGCTGACAGCCCCAGACCTCACCGACCTGCTGCTCATCGCCGACGCCCTGGACGTCCCTCTCGCCGACCTCGTCCGGTGAAGGGCCCGGCCGCCAACCTCCGCCGGCCGGGCCCCGACCATCAGCCCCGCGGCGGGCGTTCGTCGTCCCGCCGCGGCTGCGGCTCCCGCGGGTCACGCGACTCCGGCTGCTGCGCGCGTCGCCACGCCGTCACCAGCTCCTCGTACCGCGGGTCGATCCACTCAGGCATCGACATCAGCTGCCGCACGCGCTGCACGGCTCGCTGCCGGTGCGAGCGAGGATGTTGCCGTTGTCATCCGTGAGGTACACGTCGGCCCGCGATCCCTGGCATCCGGGGGTCGGGCAGGGGACGTTCTGGCGTACTTCCGGCATCTTTGATCACCTCTGTCTTGTCAGTCCCGCAGAGCTGGCACCGGACCCGGTCCAGACGGGAAAGTCGTCCGTTTGCGTCATACCGGTACTCGTCGCGCACGGAGCCCTGGCAGTCGCTGGTCGCACAGGGCGCAGACCCCATGAGGTGCCCGTATGGGGTGGAGCGAGCCACGATCACCCCGCACACCTCCTGATTCAGGCACGGTAGGGGGTGGGTCCCTTCGTCGTTGACGATGTAGGCGACCATTTCTGGCAGGTGACAGTTGGGGCAGATGGCGGCCATGCGGCGCATCTCCTTCGATGAGGCCATATGGGTAGCACATCGCCAACGACGGCATACGAGTACCGGTTACTGCGGGGTCCGTCGCCGGTTCAGGGGCGATCCGGCGACGGACCCATGGCCACCCGTGCAGGTCCCGTCAGGTGGCCGCCGGCGCTCACCTCAAGCACCGGAGTCTGGAGCCAACACGCTGCCGCGGCGCGCCTCCCGCACCGCACGCACGAAGCCCGCCCCTTCCGGACACAGGCTGCTGTCGTCCACGCACTGCTCACACAACCGGCTGTGATCCACCAGCGTGTCCATCGCCCACCTCAGAGCGCACGGCCGGCAGGCCCGCGGGAACCAGCTGACCCTGCCGCCGACGCGGCGCAGGCTCCGCTCGCCGAGGTCGACGGCCGTTCCCGGGCTGAGGCCCACGCCGTCGAACACGCAGGTGATCCCTCGCACCTGGTTCTGGGAGAGGGCGCTCACCTCGGGGAGCGGGAGCAGGGCGAACGCGTTGGCGCTCGCGGTGTCGCTGGGCATGCGTCAGGCCTCCACGATCAGCGTGTTCCGTCTCACACAACTGACCGTAGAGGCCTGGAAGTGACCGAAGGACTACAGTGTGTATCCCTTCGGGGCTACACGACGCCGAGCCGGATACCCAGCTCAACCAGCTCGCCACGCTTCCGAGTGCGGATCATCGTGCCGACCGTCTCCCTCACCGCCGCGTGCGCCCGCGTCGCCTGCGGCGCCAGCCGCTCCGCATCCAGGAACGCGCGCAGCGCCAAGTCCCGCTGCCCGTTGTAGAAGTAGGCGCGACCACGGTCAATGTGGAAGTGCGAGTGCCGCTCCCTGGAATAGTCCCTGGGTAGCCGAACCTTCTCGGCGCGCGCCACAGCATCCCGGCCGCGTCCCATCTCCACAGGCAGGCTGACCGCCCACAACGCAGTGTTGGTGGGGCCGAACTGCATCTGCCAGTCGTTGCGATCCTCACCAAGCTCCTCGGCCGCCTGCTCCGCCTGCTTCAGGTGGCGGACCGCAGCCTTCGTGTCCGTGGCGCGCGCCAAGTTCAGCGAGGCCTTCAGATGGAACGCGCCCCGCAGCGACACTGCCTCCGGGCCCGGCGAGCGGATCGTCCCCAGCTCGGTGAGCGCGTCATCGATGATGGCTCCCGCCTCGTCGTGCTCGCCGATACTGAGGAACTCCCCGGCGTCGTACCAGCGGGCCGCCAGGATCCGCAGCGGATCCCCGGTCTCGTGCGATGCCCACACGACGCGTTCGGTGGCAAGGGTCGCATCGCTGGTGTGGCCGAGCTTGTACAGGTACTGCATGGCGCACTCGTACGCCGAAGCCAGCAGCGCGAAGACCTGTCGGCGTTGATCGCCGTGGGTGACCTCGGCAGCGACCTGGAGGTCCCGCACCAGCGGGGGCAGCACCGCACCGGACTTGGTGAGGGCCGCGGCCTGCCGGTGCTGGTTGGCCTCATCGACACGGGTCCGCAGCTCGGGCACGTTGACGGCAGCGGCTTCTTGGTCGGTGGGGCGGGCCGGGCGTCCGTGGCGTAGGAGTGCGCGGCGGACGGCAGCGACCGAGGCGACGGCGGCTTGCCCGTCGCGGTCGGCGTGAGGCGGCACGTAGGGGGCTCCGGTGATTTCGGTGGGATGGCAGTCGAGGGCCTGCGCAAAGCGCAGGATGACGGCTGGCCGGTCGAGGCTGCGGCGTCCCTGTTCGAAAGCCTTCACGGCAGCGAGGGAGTAGCCGGCTTCGGTGGCGAGGCGTTGTTGTGTCCAGCGGTGGCGCGCGCGGAGGCGGGCGAGGCGCTGCCCGTTGCTCTCTGCGCCCACGCCGTTGTCGGCGATGTGGGTCATACTGTCTCCGTTCCTTGCGTCCACTTGGAACGGTACGCCTTCGGCCGACGGCTGTACGTGGGTAAGGCCCTTACGGATTAGGGATGTTCGTGGGGGCCTTCCTTATGCGTAGGGCGGCGTACGCTGGGGTCATGTCCCCCGATCTTGTGACCAGCCCTGGTGCGGTGCGGTCTGCTGCCGAGCTGAATGCGGCGATCCGGGCGTTGTGGTCGCATCCGCAGGTGCCGTTGACGGCGGAGCAGCGGGCGGAGTACGAGCGGCTGTGCGCCGAGCTGGCGCGGGTACAACGCGGGGACGTCACGGCAGCGGCGTAAGGATCAGGAGAAGAGCCCGCGCCACTCCGACGGGAAGTGCGGTCGCTCCCTGCGGATCTCCTGCCAAGCCTCGTCAAGCTCAGCGGCGCGCCTCTCTTCAGCAGCCTGGGCCATGCGGCGGGCCTCTTCCAGTGCGCGGCGGGCCTCGGGGGTGACTGGGGTCGGGCGATGCCTGTAGAAGTACGCGCCGTCGTCTGCGCGACTGGGCCAGCCACTCTTGAAGATCGGCTCGTACTCGGCCACAGGGATGGGCGCGGGACCGGCGGTTGAGTCGGATAGGAACTCGGTCAGCGGCGGCGGCATAGGGATTAGGTAGAGCGGCGGCACCTGGTCTCCGATGACCGGCATGACCCGGCCGTCGGCCGGGCCCCCTACCAGCCTGATCGTGATGCTCATGCCCCTCCGGATGGCAGAAGGCCCCGCCCGCGTGCTGCGGACGGGGCCCTCACCCCACGCTCAGCGCCCCGCCGCCTGCCACAACGTCACACCCAGCGCGCTCACCGACACCACCGCCGCGATGCTCGGCAGAGGCCAGCGAGCACGCTTCAGCGCCTCCACCTCCGCCTTCAACTCGGCGATGTCCTTGTCTGTCTGATCACCGCGCTGGACCAGGAGAGCGAGCTGCCCGTCCACCCGAGTGAACCCGGTCTCGCAGGTCCCCCTCAGCCGCTCCAACTCCAGCGCCACAGACACCTCCGGAGTCGTCACTCGCGAGCCCCCGCACCATCACCCGTCCGCAGCCACCCCGGCAGCAGACCCTGCACGCTGGGGAGCGCCATCACCCGCGCGAACCCGCCCGCGACCGCCAGCGCGCCCGCCACCCACGGCAGCGACTCCGGAACCCCAGACGCCGCCACGATCCCCGGCAGCGCCACCGCCACACCCACCAGCGTCTGCAGCACCGTACGAGCGGTGACCTTCGTGGACTCCTTCGCCATGATCAAACTCCCTTCGAGCCCGCGCCGGTGACGTCCACCGACACACGAACCACCGCGTCCGCGATGGCCTTCTGCACCGCGGCGACCACCGTCGCGGTGTCCACACCCGAGCCGACCAGCCCCGCGAGCTTCGTGATCGCCGCAGTCTGCGCGGCCTCCGTCGCAGCGACCTTGTCCAGCCGCTTCAGAATCTCCGTCTGAACGCTCGACAGCGTCCACGTCGGGTTCGTCGCCGGCGCGCCCGGCACGGAGATCACTCCGTCATAGGTGAGTACCTTCTTGGCGATCTCGTCGGCGGTGGGCATGTCGTCCTCCTCGGGGGTTGTGCCGGCCGCGCGGGCGACGATGCCCGGGAACACGACCTCGCGGAACTGTCGGATGCGCGCGGCGCCGGGGCAGGCCGTGCCGCTGGTGGACCACTGCGGGAACAAGGAGTGGTAGCCGAAGCCGGGGTCATCGTGGGTGCGGCAGATCCGCAGCGGGATCCCGTGGTGCCGGTGCAGCCACACGCCCAGCTTGATGAGCTGCTCGATCTGGGCGTCCGTCCACGGGTCGGTCCCCTTGGTGTTGGACGCCGTCTCGATCGACACCGCGCCCGTGCCATCAGGCCGCCGGTTGGCGCCCGCGTTCGCGTCCGCGCGGGTCTCCGTACCGATGAACTGGCCGAGGTCGCCCTCGTAGCCGAGGCCGAAGTGACTCTCCAGGTTGGTGGAGTCCCGCCAGTACTCGTAGGTCCGCTTCGCGGTCCACGGCGCGATGATGCTGTGCACGAGGAACTGCGTCGGCCGGATGGCCGCCTGGCTGTCGCTCTCGGGCTGCAGCTCCATCTTCGTGGCACCGGGGTACCAGGCCATGATCGCCTTCTTTCTATGCTCAGACGTTGGTGATGACCTGCTGGTACTTCTGTGCCAGCACCGACTGCACCCCGGGCACCGCCAGGAGACAGTTCCGGACGGCGTTCACGACCGTCATCTCGTCCACGACGTGCTGCTCCTGGTCGATCGCCCCGATGGACACCGACACCAGCGGCGACCCTTCGTTGTTCCTGCCGGTCACCTGATAGTTCGCCACGCCTGCCTCCTAAGCGATCCGCTGAAGACGGATCCACGAGTCCGTGTAGAGCGTCACCGCGGTCGCATCCGACACCAGCTGCGCCCAGTCCAGCGAGTACGTGCCGGCCGTCGACCCGACCCGCAGCGTCCCCCACAGGGCCACCGTCAGCGGCGTCCCGCCGGTGCCGAGGCAGCCGAAGCTCCGGGCGCTGGTGATGTCGTTGGTCTCTGTACGGATCGGGTAGCCGCGGGCCTGCTGGCTGTCGGTCACCATGGCGGGTGTGTTGTTCCACGAGATCACCGGGGAGTGGCCGGCGCCCCACCCGTACCACTCGCCCAAGCTGCCCGTGGGCGCAGACCAATCGAGGTTCAAGTCGGCGGCGGCCGGGCCGTCGTACTTGATGATCCCGTCCATGACGTAGACGGCGCCCGCGGCAACATCAAAGGTGAGGTGGGGGTCAGCGGTTGTCGTGGTGGTCGCCGCGCGCTGGGTGTCCGCGGTCTTGCGGGCCACCAGCGGCTGCATGCTGCGCAGTAGGGTCGCGGTGATCCGCTGCCCCGCGAGGGGCGTCGGGTATGCCTCAGCCACGGGATGCTCCTTACAGGGCGAGATAGGTAGGGGTCGCGAGACGCACGTCCGCGCCCGCGCTATGGGCCTTGACGACGCCGTTGACCGAGCGGGTCAGCGTGAACGTCTGCGGGCTGACGATCTGGAAGTCGTCGTACTTGATGCTGGGGTTGACGTTGGTGTTGCCCGCCCCCGAGATCGAGCGGACGCCGACGAACTGGCTCGTGGTGAGCGTGCCGTCCGTCACCGTGACCTGCCACTCCGGGGTCTCAACATCACTGGCCAACCAGACCTTCGCCCTCAGCGAGGGGCCCTGCACCTTGAACCGGATCCGGTACTGGGTGCCGGCCACGAACGTCGTGCCGGGCATCGTGTAGGTGCCCAGCGTCGTCTCGACCGCGTTGACCCGCTTGAACACCACCAGGGTGACCGCGTTCGCCGTGCTGAACTGCAGCTGCGCCGAGTAGAAGTTGTCGGCGTCGGCGTACCGGGTGATCAGGCTGCCGGTCAGGATGGCGCCGGTGGCGAGCTGGTCGGCGGTGATCGTGACGTAGAAGTCGAAGTCGCTGATCACGGTGGGCAGGATGCAGCGGCGGGAGGTCCCGGCCGTGGCCAGCAGGTGCGCGCCGACACCGCTCCCCACAGAGTAGTCCGTCGCCGACCCGCCGGACGCGGTCCACGTGAACCCCGAGTCGCTCGTCCCCCAGCCGCTGGACGCGGTCCGGGTGAACGTGTCGGTGACCAGGTCGGAGATAGCTGTGACCCGCATGACCTCGCCGCCCACCCGAATGTCGAGGGGGAAGTCCGCAGTGTCCTTCGTCCACAACACGTCTGCCCCGGCCGACGGCTGCACACCGACGCTGGTCGCCGACGAGCTGATGTTCGCGACCAGCTCGGAGCCGTCCGTATCAATCCGCGACCACGCCGTGTCGAGGACCCCGACGCTGCTGTACGGGCTGGCCGGCGCGCACGTGAACGTGACCTTGTGCTCGAAGTGGGTGATCGTCTCCGACATGCCGAGGACCAGCTGGTCGATGGTGTCCGGCGGCAGCCACGCAGGCGGGTTCGTGATCTGGATCCGGTCGCCGAGACGCATGCCGAGGATCGCCCGCCGCATCGCCGGCGTGATGCTCGGATGCGCGAGGTTCACGCTGATCTGCGGGAACCGGGCCTCGTCCACCGTGCCGAGATGCACCCGCCACGCCGCCTGATCCCGCAGCGTCGCCGCGTCCGAGCTGCCGAGGTTCAGGGTGTACTCCTGCCCGTACTCCCCAACGCCCGCCGGCGGTAGCTCCGTCCGCAGCGTCCCGGACGTCTCCTCGTACGTCTGTGAGACGCCGCCCACGGTGACGGTGACCTTGTTCTGCACGTACCGGTCGTCCTCGACCGGCACCGGGATCTGCGCCAGCTGGCCCGCGGTGTAGTCCAGGGTGAGCACGGGATCCTGGTTGTACAGGCTCGCCCGGGTGCGGTAGCCGAGACCGACCCCCGACCGGGACTCGTACAGCAGCCCCCCGTCGGCGAGCGTGCACTCCTGCAGCTGCGCGAGCAGGTTCTGTCGGCTCTGCGCGCCCATCGCGACGGTGTCGTCCAGGTCCCCCACCCAGTCGAAGGCGATCCCAGCTCCGGCGCACAGCCGCTGCATGCGCCGCCCGGCGGTCTCCCCGGACGGCTGGACCGCTGCGCCGAGGTCGGTGATCGACGTGACCGTGGTCTGCACGGTGACGTGCCCGGCCGCCATCCCGGTGGCGCCGGTCGACTGGTTGAGCGTGGACGGTGCCAACGCGACCGACGTCACCCGGGTGACGTTCGTGCCCGACAGTCCGATGGTGGTCGAGTCCGTGATCCCGGTGTTGATGTCCAGTACGCGCAGCGTGACCGACAGCGCCGTCCCGTTGTTCGAGACCTCGATCGACACCCGGAGCAGGAGGCTGCGGACATCGAGCGTGAGCGACTCCTCGCCGCTGTAGCCGAGCATCGACTCTTCGCTGTTGTACGGGACAATGCTGATCGTGCCCGGCCCGCCGAAGGAGCCGACCCCGCCCGGCGGGTCGTTGTACTCGATGTCGAGGTACTCCACCTCACCGACCACGGTGGGTGAGACACGCACGCGAGCGATGGTGTCGCTATCGGCGAGCCCCGCCGCGGGGACGGAGAGGAGGAACCGCACCTGGTACTGGCTGACGGCAGAGTTGTCGTACCGCGTGACGCCGCCCGTGAGCGAGCCGCCCGTGAACACGGGCAGGGGGTCGGACGCGCCGAACCCGGAGTAGGCCGCCAGGGTGGGCGTGCCCGAGATCGTCATGGGGCTGCCGCTGGTGAGTGCCGACGCGACCGACCGGGAGTCGGCAGCGTCCTCGCAGGGCCAGTACGCCACCAGACCGGTCAGCGGCGGGTCGGTGATCGCGTTGTAGATCACCGAGCGCTCGGGTGCCGGGCCTTGTGCGAGGCGGCGGAGGATGCCGTTCGCGGACAGGTCGGTCCACACGTCGCTGCCGCTGGTGTCCCAGTTCGGCGCCCACTCCGATGCCTCGCCCCAGATCCGGTACGACTTGCCGCCGTTGCCATCAGGGACGCTGATCCGGATCGGGGTGTTGCGGCCGATCGCGCCGTAGTACGGGCCGGACGGGTTCCGAGGGCTGAACCGGCCGTCGCGGTTGTCCAGTTCGAGCGTGCACGTGCCGGCCTCGGTCTGGGAGCCCTCGTCACGGATCCCGCTCGTGATCTGGATGTTGCCGCTGTCGTCCCGGACCAGGGTGTATCCGGTGACATCCACCCACGTCCCGGAGACGAGCATCTCGACCTGTACGGGCTCGCCGTTGGATGCCTCACCGGACGCGCGCGCCGGCGCAGGCACGAGCGCCAGGCGCCGCCGTAGCCCGGCGATCTGAGAGACGAGCCCCGGCATCGGTCAGCCCACCTCCTGGAAGGTGACGAAGCAGCGCATGTCGGAGGCGGTCGTCGGCGTGGTCGCTCGGACTCGGAGGAACCGGGAGACTGCGACGATGGGCCGGTCGTCCGGCATGAAGGTGCGCACGTAGCTCAGGCCCGACTCACCGGACACGGAGGACAGCGACACGGCGTCGAAGACCCGGGCCGCGGTCGTGGAGCCCTCGGCGGTGGCCGTGTAGCCGGTTGCGCTCGTGCCGAGGGACAGCAGCGACGCGGTGCCGTTCGGGTCGAGGTTGATGACCCCGGACGCCACATGCGCGGTCACCGTGGCGGCGACGTCCGTCTGCAGCAGCTCCACCACCCCGTCCGCGCCGGGCGGGTCGTCCAGACTGAACCCCCACTCCAGGATCTGGATCATCCGCGTGCTGGGCGTGGCCAGCTGGAGCATCGTCTTGATGCTCGTCCCGGTCGTCACCGACTGCTGCGCAGCAGTCGTCGGCGCCGGCCCGTTCCATACCGTGTACGGCACTGGTGTTCCTCTCTTCTACCGGCCGCGGGGCGGCCGGAGCGTTGCCTCGATCGAGCCGCGGGTCTTGACCGCCTTCCGGCCGGTGTCCACCCACAGCTCGCCGAACTCTCGCTCGCCGATGCGGACCTGAATGACGATCGGCTGTCCGTCCCCGCCCGCCGGCGCCGCGCCCGCAGCTGCGGCGGGTGTGCGGCGGGGTGCGGTGAGCATCGACGCCCACGGCGCCTCCGCAGCCGCGAGCTTCCGTCGGGAGTCCGGGTTGCTCCACACACGGGAGCCGGCCGGCAGGTCCAGCAGCTCGGGGCCCTGCTCGCCCACCCACGTCAGCGACGAGCGGAGACCACCGGAAGCTGCGGCGCCGACGATGCCGCCGGCCGCCTTCTTCCCGAACGCCTTCTCGATCGCGCGCTCCATGGACTTGGCCAGGCGATCCATGCTGGAGGTCAACTTCTTCTGCTGGGCCTCCAGCTGCTTGACGTACCGCTCCTGCTGCTTGATGGCCTTGTCGTACACGGCGTCCGCCGCGGTCTTCCCCGCGCTGCCGGCTGCTGCCTCGATCTGTGCCTGGGTCTGGTTGATCGTCTGTACTTCGGACGCTGACGCCTGCAGCAGCGCCCCCGCGGTCTCCAGGCCGCCACCGTCCACGCCGGCCTCGGCGACCTGCTGGATGATGCTCTTGCTGAAGCCCTTGGCGCGGAGCTGCTTGAGCGCGGCGGCGAACGCGGTGATCTTGTCCTTGCTGGTCCGCATGCCGGAGCGGATCGTGTTCAGGGTGACCGGGCCGTCGCCACTGGCGCCGCGGGTGATGTTCGCGGAGGACAGCAGGTTGCCCTTCACCGAGTCCCGCAGCTGCGCCGCCGCGTTCTTCAGGTCCGACAGCTTCGACCGCGCGCCTTCCAGGGACTTGGTGACGCTGCCGAGCTGCTTCTCCCACTTCAACAGCGACCGGCCGGCCGAGTCGAGCTGCTTCAGCAGCCGGGACTCCGTGCTGCCGTGCGTGGCCTTCATGATGATGCCGCGCCACTGGTTCAGCGCGTTCACCAGCGAACCGAGATCCTGCGGCTTGCGGAGCGCCGAGCCGAACTCGGAGTGCTTGTAGCCAGCCATCCGCCCGAAGTGGCTGATGGTCAGATCACCCATCGCCTCCCGGAGGGCCTCCGCCTCGGCCTTCGCCTGCTCCCGCGCCCGCTGCTGCGCCTTGGACACCTTCCCGCCGCGCGCGAAGCCGTCGACCTTGAAGCGGCCGTCGTTGATAGCGTCGAGCATCCTGACGCCATACTTCCGGACGGACTCAGCCTTGATCACGTACTCAGAGTCCGAGACCCGGCCCATCGCGCCAGAGGCGAACGTCGCCAGGATGTCGTCGGACGTCGGCGTGCCGGGGCCGCTGATGTAGCCTCCGGCGTCGAAGTGCTGTACTGCCCCACCGCCTGCGTAACCTCGCGTGAGGCCACCAGTAGCCCAGTCTCGCTTGGCGACCTTCACGCCGCCCTGATTTGCGGTGAACTTGTTGACCTTGTAGTTCGTGACGATGTCGATCGTCTTGCCGTGCAGCGCGGCGACGGCCCTGGCCACGTTCCGGATCCCCGCGAGCGCACCCCCAGTCGCAGCGGTGACCTGCACCTTCCCGTTCGGGAGCCGCTTCACCTTGTACCCGAACGACTCCAAGACCCTCTCGGCGGCGTCGGACAACGTTTCGAGAGTGACCTTCCGAGCGCCCGGCGTCTTCTTGATCGCCGCGTTGAACGCTGCAAGATCGGCCTTGGCGTCCTCAGCCTCCAGATCCACCTTCGGCTTGACATCCGTCGGCATCTGAAGAAGCTGACCAGCAAGCTGCTTCGCCTGCTCCTTACTCAAGCCCATCGCCTCAGCGGCTTCGATCAGCTTCGCCCGGCCGCGGGTGTAGATCCCGTTGACGGTCTCCCAGCTCGCGCCGGCTTCGCGCTGGCTCGTCCCAGCCTCGTCTGTCTTGTTCGCGAGAGTCTGAAGCGCGGTGGCGGCGTTGCGCGCTTTCTCGCTGTTGAGGTCCAGGACGCCGTTGGTCATGGTCAGCGAGTCGTGGTTGTCCTTCGCGGCCTTTGCGGCGGCGTCGATCGCAGCCTCGAAGCCGATCATCCCGCCGAGGCCGTTCTGCTGCGCCGTGTTCAGCGCGACGATGGACTCACGGAGGCCATCAGCGGACGCCTTCTGCGTGTTCAGCTTCTCTGCCGCTGCCTGCGCAGCCGTACCGAACAGGCCCATGCTCTGCGCAGCCAAGCCCTGCTCGTACTTGATGTCCGCGACAGCCGACTTGTACTCAGGGAACAGCGCGTTGATGTCCTTGGTGGAGTACCCGGCCTTCTTCAGTGCGTCCTCGAAGGACTTGAACTGCTTCGCCGCTTCCTTCGCGTGCCCACCAGAAGCGAGCTGCGCGAACGCCTTGTCGAACGAGTCGAAGTCATCCTTCAACGCGCCGAGCGAATTCGAACCATTGATCAGGTCATCGATCTTCGGTACTACCGTGTCGATGATCGGCCCGACCCCGAGCAACTTCTTCGGCCACTCCAAGCCCCTGTCGAGGTCCGACTGTCCCTTCTTCAACGCGTTCAGCTTCGCGACGAACCCATCCATCGAACCGAACGTCGACTTCAGCTCACCACCGAACTTGCCAGTGTCCGCCAAGCCCTTCAGCGAGGTGACCAGCTTGTCGACGTCCGGGGGCGCCCCGCGGGCCTTCTCCGCCAGCTTCTGGATCCCCACGGCAAGCAGCGCCAGCCCGGCAACCACCACGGACGCCTTCGCCGCTGTACCCAGCGATGCGAACGCTGCGCGCAAGCCAGCGATGCCGCCACCCGCTGCAGCGGACGCTGCTCTCAGGGCCGCGATCCGTGTGGCCAACAGCTGGAAGCCGCTCGCGACCCCAGCAACGCCCGCACCGGCCAGCTTGATCAGCTTGATCGCCGCGTACACCTGCATCAGGTGGCCGATCAGCTCCGGCGGCACCGAGGCCACCAACTTGGCGAACGCGTTGACCAACGTCAGCATGCCAGGGCCGGCCTGCGCCGCGCCCTCCAGCAGGTTCGCTACGGCCTTTCCGATGCTGCTCAGTAGCTCTTTCACCGCGGGGCCCTGCTCCCGCGCATAATCCATGAACGACGCGATCGGACCGTGCATGTTGCCCTCGGACAGGACCCGCATGAAGTGGATCGCCTTGTCCGTCGCGCCCTTCAGGCTGTTATTCGCGAAGTCGGAGAACTTCTTCGCCAGCGCATCGAAGGCGCCGGTGCTGATTCCGCCACCAGCGACCTTCATCAGCCGATCGAGCTGCGTCGAGGTGCCTTCGACCATGGGCTTGAGCTTCGGCAGGAGCGCGCCCATCACCGCGAAGCTGTGCTCGATCGGCGCCATGGTGAACTTGGCCGTCGAGTCGGAGAAGGACTTGAACTGGTCCTTTAGCACCATGAACCCACCAGCAGCCTGCTGGGTTGCCTTCGGCATGGCGGCCAGCGTCTGTGCCGCCTGCTGCTGCGCCGTGATCGCCTGCTTGGAGTGCGCCCCGTACTGTTGCACGGCCTGCGCGTACTTGTCCTGCGCCTTCGCCGCCTCGGACAGGTTCGCGATCTGCGGGATCACCGCCGCGCCGAACGCCGCCACCGCAGCGCCGGCCGCGCCCGCCTGCACTGCGATCGGCGCCAGCGACGCAGCCACCGGTATCGCGGCCGGCGCGAGCGACAGCAAGGAGGCGCGGACGTCGACCAGGGCGCGGGTGATGCCGTCCGACGAACGGCGCATGCTGCCGGCCGAGGCGGCGAACCGCCCGTCGAGCGTGCGGAGGTTCCCGTTGATGTCGCGGAACCCGGCCGCGGTCTGGTTATTGACCCGGACTGTGATCGTTACGTCGTCAGACATCGTCCACCCCCTCTCGGTCGCGTCCGCCGCCCAGCTCTTCGATTCGGACTAGGCGCATGAGTTCGGTGTCCTCCGCAAGGAGGGAGGACAGGGTGTAGCCCGGGAACCGCTCTAGAAGCCCGAGCAGGTACCGGGCTCGGGTCAGCTCGCCAGGCTCGGTGACAGAGGTGCCATCGGGATGGACGCCACCGGGGACGGTTCGCCAGAGGGCGAGGTCTCGGGCAAAGGGTCGGCATCGTGGACCCCGATGAGCGTCTGGATCCACGCGTTGTTCAGTGCGGCGACGAGGTTATGGTCGAGCTGCTTGACCGCGTCGAGAGTGGTCGGCACCGGCTGGTCGTTCTCGTCTTCGAGGTTCCAGGAGATGAGGTGGTCTACGAAGCGGCGCACGGAGTCGGCGCCGTTCGTCTCTCCCTCGCTGCCGTCGAGACCGGTGACCTGCTCCCACTCGCCGTAGGACATGCCGGACAGGCGCGCTTCGACTCCGTGGTACTCGTGCCCCTCCTCGAAGCAGACCGTGTACGTCTTGGGCTTGACTTTGAATCCCATGCGACCCCCCTCACGTCCAGGTCGGGACGGTGCCGTCGCTGAGGACGCCGGGCACAGCGAAGGTGAGTTCGCCGCTGTCGGAGCGGGAGAGCGGGTAGTCGGTGAACAGCACCTCGTTGTTCAGGGACTGACCCGACACGGTCAGGGACACCGTGCGCGCCACGCTCGTGGACGGCACGGTCTTGAACACGTCGTGCGACTGGTTCGCGGCGTCGTTGAAGACACCGTTCAGTGTGATCGAGAAGTCCGCGAGGAGCAGGATCCGCTCGTACGCCGACTTGTCGATCCCGGTGACATCCTGGACACCACGCGGGGTGGCGAACTGCAGGTTGGTGATGTCGTTCTTGATGGCGCGGGCGGTACCTGCTGCATCATCGACCGAGCAGGTGCTCCACCCGAGGCCGCTCTCCTTGGCCATGGCCTATCCCTTCTTCTGCTGGTCGACGAGCCGGAGCTGGTTCTCGCCGAAGTCTTCGACCCAGTCCTGGGCCCTGCTGTGCTGCCGCTGCCGGCCGGTCGGGTTGCCCCGCCAGTCGCCGTCGCGGACGAGGTAGATCTCGGGGCGCGTCCGGTGCTCCGCGAAGCAGCGCTGCCCGGACTCGAAGCGGAACACCGTGAGCCCGGCCTCGGTGCGCATCTCGCGGAAGGTGCGGCGGGACTGCGTGCGGATGTAGTTCGCCTGGGTCTGACCGAGTTCGGTGGACTCATCGATGACGGAGTCCCATCCGTGCCGCCACTGCGGGCAGCCGACCTGCTCGCACGCGGCCACCACGCTCGTGTCGCGTGGGCTCGTGATCTGGTACGTCTGATAGGCCTGCACCGGCAGCGCCGGGTCGATACGGGTTACGGGTCGCATTAGAAGACCACCCCCGCTACCTCGTTTTTGACCAGGACGACTGCGAACGCGAGGGAGGAGAACCCGCCCGTCGTCACCGTGACCGCGCGCACGTAGCGGCGGATCGTGGCCGTGTTGCTGGTGGCGATCCGCTCCGCCGTCCGCCCCGCGGTGAGCTGGGTGAAAGACAGCCCGGTGACGTCAGCGAACGTCGAGTTGTCCGCCGAGTCCTGGATCTTCACGGTGGCGTCCGTGCCCGTCATCGCGAACACCTGCAGATACGCCTGCGCTCCGAACGAGGCTGACGCGGTGGTGTCGATACTCGCGCCGTTCGTCGCCGCCGTGTCCGTGCGCACCCCGGCGGTCAGCGACCGACCCCACTCGACCCCGAAGCCGTTGCACTGCAGATCGAAGGAGAAGGTGAAAGCCCCGTCGTCGTTTCTGTTGCCGTCGTAGTTGATCTGCTTCGACACCTGGCACGCCGCCGGGTTTCCCAGCGTCGTCCCCCGGAAGTACGAGGCGATCACGTCCGTCGACGGCAGTGTACTCAGCCGCGGGTGCGCCCGGTTCGTACCTGGGTTGAAGAAGCAGGTCCCGGACATAGCGCCAGTACGGAGCCCGCCGATCCGCTCGTTTGCACTCTTGTCGATCCCAGTCACATCGAGTGCTGCCGGCCCGCCGGAGACGTTGATGCTGTTGATGTCGCCGGAGACGTCGTAGCCGTGCAGGTAGAAGTTGTCGCCGAGACCGGACTGCTTGGCCACCTATGCCACCTCATTCCATACGTCGTTCACGATCAGTGGGATGGTGAGCGTGGCCACCCTGTACGTGGTGTTGTCGAAGCGGGCGTAGCCGAAGTCGGCGCTGAGGCCGGGCCCGTGGGCGCCGAGCAGGTCGACGTTGGCGATGGTGTTGCCGAGCTGGAAGTCGCCGCTGTACGCGACGGCCAGTCCGTCCACGGCGCTCGTCACGAGTAGGTCCACATCGTTCTGCGGCTCGGTGTCCGCAGGGAGGAACACGCGCCCGGTCAGCTCCAGTCGCACCGTCACTGAGTCCAAGCTGGAACGGGCCGGGATGGGGCGGACGCTCTTGACCCACAGCGCGTACGTCAGGCCGCTGCCGGGCGCGGACACGGGCTCGTGGCCGAGTACCTGCTCAAACATGCCGAGCGCCTGAGCGTGAGACAGGGCATGGGCCCGGTATGTGGCAAGGTCGAGGGTCACGGGCTCACATCCGTCCCGTGTACCGGCGGAGCAGCCGCTCACCGATGCCCTGCTTGCGGGAGTTCAACTCGTGCCGCGTCCGAATCCAGTGGTCGTAGCCCTTGAACCGGGTCACGGGGAAGTTCCGGGAGCCGACGCCGGCCAGCCACGGCCCATACACGACGCGGGAGTCCCAGATCTTGTGCCCGTCGACCACGACGCAGCGGGACTCGTAGTAGCCGGTCGGGTGCTTGAAGACGGCGCGCATCTCCCGCTTGAGAATGTTCAGGCCGTCCTCGGCGAGCTGGCGCTCCAGGTGGTCGACATAGCGGTTCGCGAGGGCCTGGGCACGGCCATCGAAGAGGGGGCCGTCCGCGCGGCTGGAGACGTCGAGCAGCATGGTCACACGCTCCGCATCCGGGCCTTACGGCCACACTCGGCGTACACGGCAGCCCGGAGATCCTTCAGCCCGCGGCCCGACATCTCCCGCTCGCTCTCCCCAGATCCGGCCGTCCGCGCGTACCCCGAGCGGCCCTGCAGCAGGTCTGTCAGCGCCTCGGCAATGGTGAGCTGCCGGATCGGACCGGGGGGCGTCCACAGGTGCACGGTGCTGCCGGTGGCGTGGGGGTCGACGCTGGTGCCGAGCGCGCCGCGGGTCACGGTCAGCGTGCGGGGGGCGTAGATGGTGGCGCCGGCGGTGTGCGCGGCGATCGTGGAGCCGTCCCAGGCGCGGCGGACGATGAGGTTGTTACCGACGACGTCCTCAACCAGCATGCGTTCGGCGTCGATGAGGATGACCTCGCCGGCCGCGAATGCCGTGCCGGACTGGACCGCCACGGTGACGCTGTTGTTGATGTTGGTGAGGCCGGCGCCGCCGAGGGTTTGCCCGGTCGACAGCTGCGACCTGCCGGTGACGAGCATCCGCTCGGAGTCGATGCGGAGGACGCTGCCGACGCCCACGGCCGCCGAGGTGGCCGCGTCCACGTCCACGCCCGTCTCCGTGGCGTCGAGGGCTTCGGCGAGCGTGCCCGCGGTGGTCTCGGTGTTGCGGTAGCCCCACAGGCCGGTGATCTGCACGTCCCGCTGGTAGGTGTCCCCACCGCCGTATGCAGCAGACGAGGACAGCTTGATCTCGACCCGCGAGAACGGGGGCCCACTCCGGTTCGGTTCGAGGTTGTAGTCGCTGCTGGAGATGACCGTCCCGCCCGACGCGAGCGTGGTGACGGAGATCAGCTCGTTGTCGTCCAACCGCAGCACCCACGGCGTGTAGGCACCCGGGCGTGCCGGCCAGTCGAAGTACCTAGTGGCCTGGACCGGGTAGAACCGGCGGTGCATGAGCCCTTCGACGCGCCTGCTGGCGTCTTCGAGGGCACGGTCGATTCGCTGGTTGCTGCGGGAGGTCTCCTTGACGTCCAGCTCGGCTTTGACCTCCTCCCGGGTGGCGTACCAGACGCCGTCCGGGCTGGTGTTGGTGGCGCTCGCGGTGGCGGGCGCGGTGACCGTGATGGTCTCCGTTGCCGTCACCGCAGAGCCGGACTTCAGGCCGGTCCAGGTGGCGAGGTACAGGCCGGCGGCGAGTGAGGAGGTGGGGGTCCAGGCGTAGCCGTAGCTGCCGGTGGCGGGGTGGGTGACGCCGCTGGTGGTGGCGGCGAGCGCGGTGCTGCCGGTGGCTACCGAGGTGATGGTGATCGTGGGCGTGGTGTCGAGGTCGGTGAGGGTGCCGCCCTGGAAGTCGTAGAACTGGGCGAGCAGTGTCACCTGCTGGCCTGCGATCACGGTGGTCATGCGGTGCTCCCGTCCGTGATCAGGCCGAGGTTGGCCAGTGCGGTCAGGAGTGAAGCGAGTGCGGCGTTACCGCCCCGTGATCCGCTGACGGTCTGCTTCGCGATCGGCGCGGCGCCGTGGAAGCCGAGCTTGTTCCCTGCGCCGTCGATGCTGTGGACGCGCGCGCCGAAGGGGCCCGCCTTGAACTGGGCCTCGGCCACGATGTGCATGATCGCCGCGCCCGCTTCCCACCTCATGTAGGTGTTCTGCGTACCGGAGAAGTCCGCGTTCGGGAACGTCGACCAGTACCAGTCCGAGCCGCCAGCCTCCGTGTCCAAGTTCCCGCCCGAGGACCGGAACCGGTACGCCTTCGTCGGGGCGGTGTGACTGTTCCGGACCAGCAGGTCGCCGGCGTCGGTCAGGTTGCCGGTGATGGTGACGGAGCCGTCGTCGCCGATGGTGACCGTGCTGTTCTGGATGACCAGGCCCGTGGTGCCGTCGAACCGGGCGACCGCGTTGTCCGTGGACGTGCCGGGTCCGGCGACCTTCGCGGCGAGCGCCGCGGTGAGCCCGGTCACCTGCGACTGGGCGAGCGTCACCGGGTCGCTCCCAGCAGCCGCGTGCGTCGAGGCGTGCGTGACAGCGGCCTTCGTCGCGGCCACGGTGTCGACGTAGCCCTTCGAGGCCGCGTTCAGGGCCTGATCCGGGGAGGAGTCGGGCAGCGTCAGCTCACCAGTCATGGTGTCGCCGGTCTTGGACACCTTGCGGCTGTCACCGGTGGTGGACACGTAGCCAGTCGCGGTCATGCTGTTCTCCTCCTCCCTCGGTGTCGTACTGGACTACTGGTCAGCAGAGCCGGTCGCCGACGTGCCGGCCGCCGGGCCGCCATCCGTCGTACGGGCAGTAGAGCCCTTGGCCGTCCGCGCCTTCCCGGAGCGGTTCCCCGTCGTTCGGGCAGGCGATCGGTCCGGCTTCTCGCTCGGCTCGGGCTTCTTCGACGGCGTCTCGGACGATGTCGAGGTACTGGCGCCAGCTGATACGTCCTCACCGCCCTCCACCTCGGCCGCCTCTCCGGCGACGCTGGCCCCGCCGTGGCGGGTGATCTTCGGCATGCTGTCCTCCACTTCAACGGGCACGCTGGCCTGGATACCGAGCGCCGCAGCCGAGCCCTGCTCGGCATGACGCTCCGACCCGCAGTGGGGGCACCGCTGCACCCCCACCGCGAAAGCCGTCGTGCAGTCCAGGCAGACCCGCAAACTCACAGCGACGCCGCCAGCGCGGCCGGCGCCCGCTCCACCAGCAGGTCACGGCGGAGGTAGAGGATCGCGCCGAGCTGCGCGTTCGTACCGACGTCCGCGCAGTCCAGGGAGACGTGCGTGTAGCCGTCGGACAGCTGCGCCGCGTCGACCTCGATCACGATGATCTGCTGGGACTCCGCGCTGGTGCCGGCGCCGCCGGGGTCGGCGATCGTGGCCGCCGCGGTCTGGGTGACCTTGGACCAGGTCTCGGTGCCCGCGAGCGTGGTCGCGGACTTGAGGTAGTAGTGGTCGATGACCGCCAGGTTCGACGTGGTCCCACCGGTGTTCGCGGTGTGCTGCTTCAGCGTGAACGTCGGGTCGTCACCCGCGGTGCCGGCGCCCTTGAACACGACGATCGTGAGACCGCCCGAGCCCTTGAGGGCGACGCGCTTGCCGGTGACGGCCGCGGTGGAGAGGTCGACGGGGGCCGCGCCGACGCAGACGTCAACGAGCCGCCCGAGTGCTTCCATTGCCATGGCTGTGCGTTCCTTTCCTACGCGCCCGGGTCAGGCGGCGAGCTTGACGATCGGGGACAGGGTGGAGCCGCCGTTGGCGGGGGTGATCGCGGACTGGAGCCAGGGGCGGCCGTCGACGCGCTCGATGATCCGGAAGGCGATCTCGTCGGTCTCGAAGTACCGCTCCTCGGACTGGCGGGCCTGCATGGCCTGCCGGTCACCGATGAGGTAGAACCCGAAGTCCACCAGGGACAGGTCGCCCGCGGAGCCGAGCGCGGGGACCTTCTCGGTGATGACGACGGGGCGGCCGAGGATGTTCATCGGCAGGTTGTCGATGGCCTGGCCGCCGGACAGCCACAGCGGCGGGGAGGCGATGCCGTCGGTGCCGCGGGTCATGGCGAGCTGGGCGAGCTGCGGGATCGCGGACGGGGACGCCAGCCACACGGCGCGGGACAGGGACTGCGGGAGCATCCGCGCGTACATGTTGACGACGTCGGCGAACTGGATCTGCGACGAGGTGGTGCGGGTCACGGAGATCGCGGCGTTGCCGTTGAGGACGCCGAGGGGCTTACCGACGCCGTCGCCGGTGAGGAACGCGGTGTCCTCGAAGAAGCTGAGGGCCTCGGGGAACATCTGGCCGATGAACGCGTCGAAGGACACGAGGCTGTCCTGCATCAGCTCGCTGGGGACCTTGGCGAAGCCGGTGAGCTTGCGGGCCTCCAGGACGATGCGGGAGAACCGGGCCTGCGACTCGGTGAGCTGGCCGGACTCCTCGGTCCAGTAGCCGACGATGCCGCCGTACACGCTGTTGACGTTGGTGGTGGAGTCGATCGCCGGGAACGGCACCCGGAGCGTCTCCATCGGGATGACGCGGGCGCGCGGCCGGACCACGGAGGTCTCCAGCGAGACGCGCAGCAGCTCGGAGCGCAGCGTCTCCGGGATGAGGTAACCGCCGTCGGACGGGATGTCGCTGGAGTAGTTCTTCAGCGAGGCGAGCTTGCCCGCGTCCTCGGCGTTCAGCTCGTTGCGGCGGGCGATGCTGCGGAACAGCTCGCCGGTGGAGTTGTACAGGCCGTCGAGCTTGGAGCCCTCGGCGGCCTGGTTGAACAGGCCGCGGCCCTGGAGCGAGGCGTCGACCGCCGCGTAGGGGTCGGGCTTCTTCGCGGCCATGTCGGGGCGCTTGATGTCCTGGCCGTTCTCCTTGAGGAAGTCGGCCATGCCCTTCTGAACGCCCTCGTCCACGAGGCGCTGGAGGTCGGTGCCCTCACCCTGCGCCCGGTTCGCGTAGGCGGTGATGAAGTTCTTCAGATCCTCGGGGGACGAGACGACGTCCTTGACCTGCTTGGGGTCCGCGAGCATCTCCGCCAGTTCGTCGGCGTTGCGCGGGATGGTGGGGGTTGCCACAGGTGCCTCCTTCTAGGCTTCCGTCGCCGCGCTGGACGACGCCGTGGTGGTGGTGAGGTTGGAGACCAGCACCGACCACGCGTCGGGCTCGTCCTGGATGAGGTGAGCGGTGAGTGCCGCCCACTCGTCTACGGGGTCGACGGCGGGGGCCTCGGGCTCCGGCTCGGTGAGCGCCACCAGTTCGGGGCCGGGCTCTCCCCGGTGCTCGACGGTGGCGACCGGCTCGACCGGCGTCGTGTCCTCAACGGGCCCGGGCTTGCTGGCCTTGCGGACCATGGCGCGCAGCTGCTCTACGAAGTCCTCGTCGAGGGTGGCGCCGATGTTGATGGTCAGCGTCGTCTGCTGCTCAGCCTCGGCCTTCGGCTCGGTCGGGCGGGGGCCGTGGTAGCCGTAGGCAGCGAGGTCGAACTGCTGCCTCATTTCGGGCTCACCGTCGCCCCGCTTGGGTGTCGGTACGACCTCGTCCGCGAGACCGGCCGCGACGGCCTCCTCAGCCGTGTACCAGGTCTCCTGCACCATGACCTGACGCCACTCGTCGCGGGTGCCGCCAGCGCGGGCCGCGTAAGCGTCCGCGATGTTCCCACTGATCTTGTCGAGAAGTTCGGCTGTCTCGCGGTGGTCGGCAGCGTTCCCGAACGTCAGGCCACTGGCATCGTGCAGCATCAGCATCGCGTTCGGCATCATCCGGACCCGGTCACCAGCCATTGCGATGACGCTGGCGATGGACGCGGCGATCCCGTCGACCTGCACGGTGACCTGAGCGGGGTGGGAGCGGAGCGCGTTGGCGATCGCAATGCCCTCATAGACCTGGCCGCCAGGGCTGTTGACCCTGAGGAGGATGTTCGGCGCGGTGATGCCCCGCAGGTCGTTGATGAACTCGTCCGCCGTGGCGCCGAGCCAACCGCCGACCTCGTCGTACAGCATGACCTCGGCCTCGTCCGCCGACGCCGCGTTGCTGATCCGGTACCACGAGCGGGCCTCAACACCGAGGCGTGCACGCTCGCGGTCGGCCTGCTCGCGCTGGCGCGCCTGGAGTGCGGCCAGCTTGGCGGGCACAGTGATCATTCGCCCTCTCCCTTCCGGCCACGCTTCACTACGCGGCACCTGCACTCGTTGCCGAACTCCGCGCCCTCGCAGTGCACATAGCCGGAGCCGCCCGGGTAGTCCCGGTAGGCCTGCGCCCGGTTGCGGTACGTCCGGCCGTCCTGCTCCGCGCACGGCTCGCACCGGTTGTCGTCGTCCTTCGTGACCACGACCCACCGCTGCGCCGCCTCGATGTCCTCACCCAGCAGGCCGGCCACGGCGTCGTCCCACGCGGCCGTCGGATCGGCCGGGGCCGGCGCAACCGGGCCAGGCCTGCCGACGAACGGGATCTCGGGGAGGCCTACGGCGGAGCAGGTGCCTGCCGCGTCGAACCCGGCCGCAACGAGCGCGGCGGCGGCGTTGGCGCGCGCGGTGAGTTGCTGGGCCTCGATCTCCGGGTCCGGCGGGGTCGGGGGCTCGTAGTCGAACTCCAGGCCCTCGCCGGTCGGCCCGTACATGGGCAGCAGTTCGAAGTTCAGCGCTGACTTGATCCGCTCCAGGCGGGGCACGGTCTGCTGCTCCGCGAACCAGCTCTTGGCCGCGAGCGCGGACGCGCGGTTGATGTCCTCGAAGTCACCGATGGCCGTCTTGCTGATGCCGTAGGCCTCGCGGATGCGGTCGGCGGTAGCGCCGCGCAGCTCCACGAACTGCATGTCCCGCTGGCTGATGGTGCGGTCGACCCACTTGCCGTGCTCCAGGATCGCCACACGGTGGGCGTTCCCGACGCCGCGGTGCTGCTCGTTCCACCGGTCCCGCAGCTCATCGAACTGGTCGTCGGACAGGGCCTGCGGGACCTCGATGATGCCGCCCGGCTGCGCGCTGTTGACGAAGAACGCGCGGGACCACTCGGAGGCGTACCGGCTGGTGTCCAGGTCTGGGAGGATCGACAGCACCGGGCTGAGGCCGCGGTACGGATCCATGGGGTTCGGCCGGCGCAGCTGGATGACCTCGTCCAGCTCCAGGCGTATCTGCTCTCCGTCCGGGCTGGTGTACATGTACCCGACGAGGAAGCGTTCCGGGTCCGGGACCGGGGTGATGCGGTCGGGGCGGACGGGCCACATCTCCAGCGGGATGTTCACGCCGGGGTGGCGGGCGATGACCCACCAGGCTTCGCCGGTGAGGTCGAAGTGCTGCTGGAAGGTCTCCACGAACTCCTGCCGCGGCATGAACTTGTTGGGTTTGCGCCACAGCTCCAGGGCCGCGTGGGAGGTGACCTCGACGCGGTCTTCCTTTCGGCCGGACTTGGCCTTGCGCCACAGCTTCCACTCCACCAGGGCGGTGGCATTCGAGGTGCGGTCCACGATGGCGAAGAGCGTGCCGACCGCGGACATCGCGCGCATCTGGCCTTCGGCGGTGCGGCTGCTGCCGAATACGGGGCCGTGGCTGGCGGAGCGAGAGGCGAAGGGGACCGGGGTCTGTACTGCGGTGCTGGCTCGGTTGAGGAGCGCGCCGAGGAGGGTCCGTGCCAACGCCCCTCCCGTTTCACTCGGTGCCGAACCACCGCCAGTTCAGGACGAAGCAGCCGATCCCTGCTGCGGCCAGGCCAGCGATCAGGTTCCACAGCATGGCGGAACCCGACAATAGGATGATCCCAGCCGTGTCAAGCAGAATCGGCGCCAACTTTCGCCACAGCGGCATCCACCTACGGAAGCGCTCGTTTCGACTGGTCATCGCGGCCTCACTGTTCGGGTGGCGGATTGTAGGAATCTCACATGTTCGCGTCGGGTGACTGGTCGTCGGCCCGGTACACCGCGACCCCGGACACGCCTTCCACGACCGCGACTTTCACGCCGGGCAGCACGGCCATCACCTCGTCGGCAATGCGCTTGAGGTCGTCATCACGCTGCGGCTTCTCGAAGCACAGGATCAATGTGTCCCCAGCGCGCACCATCGGAACGTTGCTGCACATCACAGCCACCTCACCTTCGTTCGTCCTTGCAGATCCCGCGCGGCGACCATGTACCGCGCGGCGTCCATCGAGTGGTCGTTGGCCTTGACCGGCTCCTCCTTCAGCCCGACCTGGTTGCCGGGCTTGACTGCCCAGACGTAGCCGGCGACTTCCTCAGCGAGGCCGATCGGGAGCGAGGCGGTGTCCATCTCGGGGTCTCGTTCCAGCAGGGCGTCCCGGAAGACGTACAGCCGCGCGCGTCCGTCGCCCTGCTGCTTGAGTCGGGCGGAGAACGCCTGGATGCCGTCCGAGACGCCCTTGTGCGCGGCCTGCGTACCCATGCCGAGCTTCCGTTCCAGGGTGGCGCGGTCTTCGGCGTCGTGGTCGGTGATGACCGCGCGCGGGCGCGGCTGGCCGGCGAGGAGCCGGTCGCGGATGACGTCGGCGTGGTCCTCCACCAGCATGCGGGTGCGGACCCACTCGCGCATGAGGTAGAGCCGGCCGTCGGGGTCCTCGGCCCAGAGTTGAGCGACGAATGGCGCTGTGTATCCGAAGTCGATCGTGACCCACCGCGTCCAGCCGGCGGGCACGTCGAACGGCTCGATGACGTGGACGGGTTCGGACCAGCTCTCGTACACCAGGCCTTCGGCGGCGGCCCAGATCCCGTCCCGGAAGCGGAGTCGGCGGACGCCGGTGAGGGCGTCGAGTTTGGCCATGTAGTCGACGCCGCGCTCGGTGAGCGTGCCGTCGGCGTTGACGTAGAGGGGGTTGTCGCGGTGCAGGCTGTGGATCATCCGCATGGTGCCGTCGTCGCACCGCTGCCTGATCCAGTGCTTCGGGTGGTCCGGGTTGCACGCGAGGATGATCTGCCGGTACGTCGGCGCGTTCCCACGGAGGCGGGTGATCAGGGTTTCCAGCGCCGTCAGGCTGATCTGCGTCGCCTCGTCCACGTAGATCCGGGAGAACTCCGTCGACAGGAACTTCTCCGGACGGTCCAGGCCGCCGACGAGGATCTCGGCGCCGTTCGCGAACTGGTACGCCGCCGGCTTCCTGGGGCTGCCGCCGAACCACTTCACCACGCCCTCGGCGAGCGCTGCCGGCGCGACCTGCTGCTCGAACGTGACGAGCGTGCTGCCGGTGAGGGAGGCGTGGGTCTGGCGGACGATCAGTGACCGGCAGCCGGGCACCATGAGGCTGGTGTAGAACGCCTTCTGCAGCATCGCCAAGGACTTGCCGGTGCCGGCCGGGCCGGCGATGCAGATCTCCTGGTCCCGCGCGGAGATCAACGTCTTCGCTCCGCCGCGCGGTTCGTACCGGACGACGGTCTGCGTCACGTGAGATCCTGCGGGTCGACTCCCACGATCTCGAACTTCACGCCGCCCGTGTGCTCGACCTTGGCCGGCTGCTTCAGGCCGTGGAGGTTCTGGTACTGGTCGCGGATGCGGAGCGCGGTCTGGATGGCTTGGAGGCGGGGGCCGTCGTCGGGGAGGGGTTTGCCGTCGTCGCCGTAGACGATGCGGCCGTGGGAGACGACGACGTGGTTCCGTTCGATGATCTCCAGTGCCATCAGGTAGAGGGCGTCGAGCTGCTCGGCCTCGGTCTGACGCAACTTGGTGACAGCGGGGAGGGCGACGTCCCTCTTGGCGGCCTGGATGCCGCGCCAGGCCTGGGAGCGGTCGTAGTAGCCGAAGCGGTCGGCGATCTCCTGGTAGGTGCAGCGGTGTTCGGCCCAGTAGGCGGCGGCTTCGGCGTCGCGGCGGACGTTGTCCATGCTGCGGACGAAGCGGTTTCGGCCGTCGCGGGGGCGTTCGCGGTGTTCGTAGTTGTCGGGGGTGTCGTCGTTGGCGGTCACGGCGGTGCCCCTCCCCTTGGTCGCGGTGTTACTGGTTGGCGTGGTTTGATGGTAACGATGCGCGTCAACCGGGTGGCGGCTCTGGGGGCAGCGCGCAGGACGAAGGCCCCGCACCGGTGGCGTGTGCGGGGCCTTCAGTTCGTTCGCGTTCAGGTGTTGCGGGTGACGGTGGCGTGCTCCCACACCCAGCCGTCCAACTCGTCGTGGTCGCCGGGGTTCACGAGGAGGCGGCCTGCCTTGTCACGAACGATGCGCCGGACCCGGACGGGCTGGCCGTTGCCGGTGTGGACGAGGTCGCCCACCTGGAAGTCGTCGGCGGGGATGCGAAGCTCGGTCATGGGGTTCGTCCTGTCGTGTCGGGCGGTCAGGCGGCGAGGGTCAGGCCCTGGTGCCGAGACGGACCCAGCCCGCGATCCGGGTCGACGAGAGCATGTCGTCGAAGTACTCGAACATCTCCTCGCGCGTCGGCGTCGGGTTGACTGCCTCGCAGTCGTAGGCGTGTCCGCAGTAGACGGTGCAGCAGCCGCAGCAGCCTCCGCACGTGCACGGGATGCCGCAGGGACAGTCGCATTGCCCGTCCTTACATCCCACGTCGAACGACTCATCGGCGCAGGTGATGGTCTCGTTCGTGACCTCGGTGGGGTTGGGGTGTCCGCTCACGGTGTGGTCCTTTCGGTGGCGGTGGGTTGAGCGTATGGCGGGGGTCAAGCGGCGAGGGCGGCCCCGCCGTGAGGTGGCGGGGCCGCTGAGGGGGCTGTCAGTCCTCGTAGTCCCAAGTGATGCCGCGGTCGTGCTCCGCGACGTGGGACGTGATGCCGTCGTCCCACTGGATGGCCTTGATGTCGTCGTGCTGGCCACCCACGGCGGTGATCGTGCCGCCGATCGTCTGGGTGCCGTCGTCGGTGAGGTAGCCGTAGACGCGGGTGTTGATCACGGGGTTTCTCCTGAGGTTCGTAGCGCGCGGCGGATGGTCAGGCGGCGAGGGCGAGGCGGGCGGCGGCGGTGCGGTAGGCGGGCTTGCGGGGGCGGTAGATGACGGCGATGCGGGCGACCTCGGCCGGCGTGTAGCGGGTGCACTGGCGGGCGCGGCCGTGGGTGTAGCTGACGGAGGGGGTGCCGGTGACGCCCGCCTTTTCCGCGTTCTTGCGGAGGCTGCCGGCGACGGTGCGGGCTTCGCGGGGGGTGAGGCCGGCGGCGATGCAGTGGGTGGCGAGGGTGGCCACGCCCTGGCGGCGGATCTTGGCGGCGGCGCGGTGGGTACGGGCGCGGGCCTTGAGGGTGGCGCGGCGGGTGCGGTTGGCGGCGATCATCTCGGGTCCCCCTCGTTCGGTGCGTGTATATGCACTGTAGACCCTGGTGTATATGCACGGCAAGCCCTATGGTGGAACTCATGCATATACACCCCTACGATGGCCCCATGGCCAAGCAGAACACCGAGCGGCACACCCCGATGCGCCCCATCCGCATCCCCGACGACGAGTGGGAAGCCCTCGGGGAGGCCGTCGGCGACCGAAACCGCGCCCGGCTGATCCGCGAGTACATTCGCTGGCATCTCCGCTGGCCGGGGAACAAGCAGCCCGAACGCGCGCCAGAACAGATCGGCGGCCCCGGCATCACCAGCAAGAACGAGGAGCAAAGCGCATGAGCGAGAGCGTCGACCCCAGCGAACTCGGCGACAGCATCCGTAAAGCGACCCAGGCGATGCAGCAGCTCACCGACACCTTCAATGCGGGCGTAGCGCAAGACGTGGCCGAGCACCCGGATCTGGCCGAGTTGAACGTTCAGATGGACGGCTTCTACGGGGACCCGGCTCACCCGGACGAGGAGACGCCCGCATGAACGCACGGGACAGGCTGCTCGCCTATCTACGCCAGACGGGGCTGAGCACGGCGCGCGCCGAGGCCAACCTCAACGCCTTTGCGCACGAGCTGGCCGAGCAGCAGCGGGCCGTGGACTTCGACTGGTACGAAGAGCACGCGGAGGGAGCAGTCATGGCGCGCGACTACCTCGCCGACCTCATCGACCCGCACGTGCGCCCGGCGAGCAGCGAGGAGAAGACCGCATGAACGACGAGGAGTTCCAGGAGCTGCGCGCCCACGTCCGACAGGCGATCCTCACGGCCTACGACCTGCCGAAGGAACTCACCGACGCGTGGGCGGCGAACCATCCGGTGAGCGCGGGCCCGGTGCGCCCGGACGAGGAGCCCACGTGAGCGCCCGCCCGCCGCTGATCACCGACCACTGGTTCCGGCCCGGCCCCGTCCGCCCCGACGGATCGGACGGCTACTGGATCTGCGACCGCTGCGGCCAGCACCGGGGCGACCACCTCCAAGTCGAGGGCCACTGGCTGAAGCCGCTGCACACCTTCGTTCCTCAGGCGAAGTGGCGGCCATCGCACTGCCGGACCTGCGGCCGGGAGCGACGCCACACCACGCACACCCCGTGGCTGTGGGAGCAGCTGGAGCCCACCGCATGACGACGGCCCCGCCCGGACGGATTCCCGGTGCGGGGCCGCTGCACGTCCGAACTACGGCGCCGTCGTACTCTCCGCCGCCAACTGCTGCTCAACAGCGTCGATCGCCGCTTGCAATTCAGCATCCGACAGATCGCCGCACGCCTCGTACCCCGACGTGGCATCGATCTCCTCGGTGCTATCCAGCAACTCCGCCTTGATCCACGTTCGACACTCCGGAGAAACACCTGCCAGCGCCGACGCGTCACCCAGCTGCTTCCCCAGCGCGTCCCGGCCCTTCTTGTTGGCCGCCTGCAACGCGTCCATGTAGTCGTCCGGCGACAGGTCCACGCACTCTGGCGCACCGTCTCCCTCATCCTTCCCGGCGACAATCGCGTCCGTACACGCGGCAATCTGATCCGCGACCGACTTCGACGCGGGCGCCGACGGCGTTACGGACGGAGCGCGGAACGGCTTCGAGTCGCCGCTGCTGGAGTTGGAGCAGCCGGCCAGCGCGAGCGCGGCGGCGAGCAGGATGGTGGCGGTGGTGCGGCGGCGCATGATCCCCCCGGGTGGTGGTGGCGTTCGCCGCATCATCCGCCCGCGTGTGAACCACGTGAAGGGATCGTCACCACTCTGTGACCCTGATCCGCTCGAACCGGTAGCCGCCCCCTTCCGGTAACGGCACACTGCTGCTCATGGCGATCAGGTACGGAGTCCAGGCCGACACCCGCGACGAATGCATGCGGGCCCTCACAGAGCTGTGCGAACGGCTCGGCGCACGGCCAGCCACACTACCCACCGACAGCCTCGGTAACGGGTGGCTCGCCCGCGCCGTCGCCACCCCGCCGGCCGATCGCGAACCGGAGCCCGGGCAGCAGTAGACCCCGCCGACGGGGGAACGGCGGGGTCTCACAGGGGGCGCAACCGTGGCCCTCACCAACAGGTGCACGACCAGTGTCGCAGGGCTGTCAACTCACCGCCCCCAGCAGTTCGATACGAGCGCCACGATCAAGAACAGCACGAACAGGAACGATCCCGACGGCAGGCACCCGTCACCGCGCGCCGCATCGTGCACCTGCCGCACGCCGTCCCCTGCCGCCGGCGCCAGCCCCCCGTGCTCCGAAGCCCGGTGCTCCTCCTGCTCCAGCTCGGCGTCGGTACGGCGGTCATGCCGCTCGGGGGATCTCGCCTTGCACTGCTGGCACTGGTACTCGTACGGCATCACGGCCTCCTGGGTGGGTCAGTTGGGGAGTGTAGGAGGCGTAGCTACGTCTGTAGCAGCGTCTGCTACATCGCAGGTCACGGCCGTAGTAGCGGGGTTGCTACGCGCCTTTGAGAGGGGCGCGAGAGCGGTCGGGGAGCGGGCCTCCAACCATGCTTGCAGATCGTCCCGGTGCACCCCTCGGTTGACCCTCCCAGCAGCATCTCGGACAGAAGCCCGGACGGGGATCTGGCGGCGGTCGAGAGCGGCGGTCACGTCGGCGGTCGTGCAGGTGGTGTCGAGGCCCTCTTGGTGAAGGTGGTGGACGACGGTCTTCAGGTGCACACCGGGGGCATCGCCGATGAGGGCCTGGAGGATGCCCGGGAGGGGATCCTCGGGAGGCTCAGCCGGCGGGTCCTCCTCTGCCTGATCGGCCGATTCGGAGCCCGCCTTCGGGGCGTGTAGAAGGGCTGCCGCGCACCAGCCGATGACCAGCCAGATCACCCAGGATCGGTAGCGGGCCGCAACGTACACGACGGCCAGCCCGCCGACGGCTACCGGCTTCCAACCGAATCGGCCAACGAGCCGCAGCAGGAGCACGTGCGAGCCCGCACCGACTGGCCCGAGCAGGGCCAGCACGGCGCGGACGCGGTCAGCGACAGGGCGGATCATCAGGACACCTGCTGCCCGATGTTGGCGATGGTCTGCGACAGGGTGCCCCACAAGCCACCAGCACCAGACGCTGCGTACCAGAACACGATGCCGAGGATCGCGACCTGCTTAGTGGTGAGCTTCTTGAACAGGATGATGATCGCCAGGGTGAGGGCGATCGCAGGCATCGTGATGCCGGGCATGACGCCCTGGGCGGCCTTGAGGAGGCTGCCGACCAGGTCGGGGACCATCTTGAAGACCCCTCCGGCCGCGGCGTAGGCGGAGCCGGCGAGCATGCCGCCGATCAGGCAGGGCCACCAGCCGAGGGGTTTGACCTTGCCGCCGCCTTTGATGCCGACGAGGAGGAGGACGGTCATGACGACGGCGAGCCCGACGATGCCGAGGTTGCCGAACACGCTGCTCACAGGGGGTTCCTTACGAGTTCGGGGCGTACAGCAGTACGCCGAGGGCGATGGAGGAGGCGGGGACCGCGGCCAGCCAGGCGATGGGCCACCACCAGCCGCGGGTGCGCCGGTACAAGGCGACCGCACCAAGACCGAGGGCGTAGCAGGTGATGGACTGCGGGTTCACCCAGCGGTCGGCGGCGATCCACGCGGTCACGCTGGTGGCCCAACCGGTGATGCCGAGGCCCCAGCCGAACGCTGCGGCGGTGCCGTGGTAGACGAGCCAGCGCAGCCGAGGGCTGATGCCGGCCCAGGCGTCAAGGAGGGATTGCTGGGGGTGTCGGCGCCCGGCCGTGCCGGGAGGTGCAGGGCTGTGTTGCGGCTGCTGCGCGGGGGCCAGGGCGGGGGGCTGCGGCGTGGTGTTCGAGCTGGTGGGTGCCGTGTTCGCCTGGGGGTTCGTCGCCTGTTCGCTGTCCTGTTTGGGCAGGTGATCGGGCTTATTCTCCCACCAGTTCGGCAGGCGCGGCGCGGGCCGCCGTTCCACCTCAGGGCTGGGTTGTTCCTCGTCGGCGTACAGCTCGTCCCACCACGCATCGGACGGGTCGCCCGCAGACGCCGGCACTGGCTTAGTGACCAGTGCACTCGGCGGTGCGGCGTCCGGTCCGACGCCCATACGGACGAGGAGGGCACGGATGTGGCGCTCGTCTGCGCCTTGGCTGGACATACGACGGTCCTCACGGGTCGGATGAAGCAGGTCGGGTCTGCTCGCCGGGTCTGCACGAGGTCTGCTCGCCGGTCACTCGCCGTCCCTGGGGTGACTGCGTCCGGCAGTCGCAGCAAGGGCCAGACCCAGATGGTGCTGGCCTTCACTGGTGGTGCCGGACGCTGGTCACTCGCTGACGGGCGTCTCTTCATTCGTCAGCAGGTCGGCCCACACACGGCGGACGCGCTCCTCGCTTCCGACGAACCCACGGTCGCGGAAGTCGCTGCGGGCCTGTCGGTAGGAGCGGGGCGGGTCGTCGGTGTAGCGCAGGTAGCGCAGGACGACGTCGAGTTGCTCGTCGGTGAGGGGCTCGCCCGGCACGGGGGTCGGGACGCTTGCGACGGCGGCGAGGTCGGCGAGCGTGACGGGGTGTACCGGGGGCGTGTCGGCCGTGCCGGTCATCGTGTCGGCGTGGGTGTTGACCTGCGTGTCGGTGTCCGTCACGGGCTGCGGGGCG
>NZ_MUMF01000118.1 GCF_002155905.1 Streptomyces tricolor
GCCCGTACTCCGCGTGCCGCACATCCTGCCCGGCGTGCCACTGCCGCTCGGCGGGCTCCGGCCGCTCCACGACGGCCTCGACCGCCCCCTGCTCCGGCTCCTCCGGCACAGGCACCGGCATCGCCTGAGCGAACAGATCCTCCTGCGTGTAGTCGGCGAGCCCGGACACCCCCACCCCGAGCAGCCGTACCCCGCCCGTGGTGTCCACGGAGTCCAGCAGCCGGGCCGCCGCCTCACGGACGACCGCGGGATCGTCCGTGGGCCCTCTGAGCGTCTCGGAGCGGGTCAGGGTGGAGAAGTCGTACCGTCGTACCTTCAGCACGATGGTCCGCCCGGACAAGCCGGCCCCGCGCAGCCTCCGCACGCACCGGTCGGCCAGCCGCTGCACCTCCAGGCCGACCCGCAGCCGGTCATGGATGTCCACGTCGTACGTGTCCTCCACCGACACCGACTTGGCCTCCCGCTCGGCCACCACGGGCCGCTCGTCGCGGGCCAGCGCCATGGCGTACAGCGCGTGCCCGTGCGCCTTGCCGAGCAGCCGGACCAGCTCGTCCTCGCCCGCCTCGGCCAGCTCCTGCACCGTGCTGATCCCGGCCCGGCGCAGATGGTCCCCGGTGGCCGGCCCCACCCCCGGCAGGATGCGCACCGGCATCGGCCCCAGCAGCGCCCGCTCGGTGCCCGGCTCGATCAGCCTCAGGCCGTCCGGCTTGGCCTGCTCGGAGGCGATCTTCGCGAGCATCTTCGAGGCGGCGATCCCCACGGATCCGGTGAGCCCGGTGACCGCCCGGATGTCCGCGCGCAGCTTCTCCCCGGCCCGCCGCGCCGACTCCTCGTCCCAGGCCGCTCCCCCGGCCTCCAGGTCCACGAACGCCTCGTCCAGGCTCAGCGGCTCCACCAGCGGTGACAGCTCCCGCAACAGCGCCATCACCTGCTCGCTGATCGCCCAGTACAGACGGGAGCGCGGCACCAGGTAGGCGGCGTTGGGCGCCAGCCGGCGCGCCTGTGCCATGGGCATCGCCGAGTGGACTCCGAACGCCCGTGCCTCGTACGACGCGGTGGCCACCACCCCGCGCGGTCCGAGCCCGCCCACGACGACCGCCTTCCCGCGCAGGCTCGGCTTGGACGCCTGCTCCACCGAGGCGAAGAAGGCATCCATGTCGAGGTGCAGGATCGTGGGCGCGTTTCTCACATCTCCGATGCTGCACCACGGCACTGACAATGCGGTGCTGCCGGAGCGCCCCCCGGCGGGGTACGGCGGTCAGACCGCCCGGTTGCGGCGCCGCGCCAGCTCGTCCGCGGGGTTGTGCCCGACGAGGGTCTCGCCGGTGTCGATGCGCTCGCCGTGCAACTGGGAGAGGGCGCTTTCCACGTCCCGCCACACCACGCCGACGGCGATCCCGAAGATGCCCTGACCGCCCTGGAGCAGGGCGTGCACCTCGTCCGGCGAGGTGCACTCGTACACCGTGGCGCCGTCGCTCATCAGCGTCATCCGCTCCAGGTCGCGGAAACCGCGTTCCCTCAGGTGCTGGACGGCCGTGCGGATGTTCTGCAGCGACACCCCGGTGTCCAGGAACCGCTTCACGATCTTCAGGACGACGACGTCCCGGAAGCTGTACAGCCGCTGGGTGCCCGACCCGTAGGCGGGCCGCACACTGGGCTCGACCAGGCCGGTGCGGGCCCAGTAGTCGAGCTGCCGGTACGTGATGCCGGCCGCCGCGCAGGCCGTGGGCCCGCGGTAACCGATCTCCTCGGACGTCATGGCCGCCACCCCTCCGCCGTTCGGCACCGCCGTCGGCAGCTGCGGAGCGTGATCCACCGCGCTGCCCGGATGGGGGTGTCCCCCGCCTGAGCGCAGCCGCGGGCTCGGGGGCGCGTACGGACCGCTCTCCCCGAAACTGCGTCCGGGGGCACCCCCAGCCGTACCGTCGCCGCTGGTTCTCACGCCGACCTCCGTCCTTGACCTGCCTTCTCGACGGTAGGCAGTCACCAGGGGTGCGTCAACGATCGCCACACTCGGCACGCCGAGTGATAATCACCCTAGGAGTGGTTTCCCGTGTCCCACCGCGGGGAAAGGCTAGCCGAATGCGTTCGCGGGAGGCCGTAGGACGCTCTCACTGGCCGGAGGCAATTGCCGGGGCGCCGGCCGTCCGGAGCCACCGGCCGTCCCGGCATCGGCGCAGGTCCGGCGGCGGTCGGCGCTCTGTCTCACTGACTGCTGGTGCCGAAGTCCTCGGGCGAGATCTGGTCGAGGAACTCGCGGAACTTCTCCACCTCGTCCTCCTGCTCGTCCGGAATGGCGATGCCCGCGTCGTCCAGCACCGTGTCACTGCCGTAGATCGGCGTTCCGGTGCGCAGGGCCAGCGCTATGGCATCGGAGGGGCGGGCGCTGACCTCGACCCCACTGGCGAACACCAGCTCCGCGTAGAAGACGCCTTCCCGCAGATCGGTGATGCGCACTTCGGTCAGCTCCTGGCCGACGGCCTCCAGCACGTCCTTGAACAGGTCGTGGGTCAGCGGCCGCGCGGGGGCCATGCCCTGCTGGGCGAAGGCGATCGCCGTCGCCTCCCCCGGTCCGATCCAGATGGGGAGGTAGCGGTCGCCCCCCACTTCGCGCAGGAGCACGATCGGCTGGTTGGAGGGCATTTCGACCCGGACACCTACGACATCGAGCTCGTTCACACAGCAACCCTAGGCCGTGCCCGGGACGTTTGGGTAGTCGGGTCGGGAACAGGTGCCCGATCCGGCCGCTCCGGGGGCCCGCCGGCTCAGGGCAGCCGCACGCCCAGAGCGGTCTGCACGAGGGCCGCGTGCAGCTTCACCGTGAGGGCCGCCAGCTCCTTCGTACGGGCCTCGGCGTGCGCCCTGGTCTGCGGGTTGCGGTGGCGCCTGAGCGGGGCCACCACCTGGTCGACCAGCCCCGCCTCACGGTCGGCGGCGGCCTTCATCAGCCGGAGGTGGCGTGGCTCGATACCGAACCGGCCCAGTTCGGCGACGAGCGAGGCCACGGTGACGGCCTCGGCGTCGTACACGCCGTCCTCCAGAGGAGCGATGAGCCCGTAGGACTCCCACTCCTTCAGCTCCCCCTCGTCGATGTCCGCCGCGGCCAGCAGCTCGGCCCGGCCGACCCTGGCCACGGTGGGCCCCTCCGCGGGCGCGAGTCCCGGCACGTCGTCCGCGGTGCGCTGGCGCCCGACCACGGGCAGCGGCACGGCCTCACCGCGCTCCATGGCGTCCAGGTGCTCCCGGATCACCTTGAGCGGCAGATAGTGGTCCCGCTGCATCCGCAGGACGTGACCGAGGCGCTCGACGTCCCCGGCGCTGAACTTCCGGTACCCCGACGGGGTCCGCTGCGGCTCGATGAGCCCCTCCGACTCCAGGAAGCGGATCTTGGAGATGGTGACTTCGGGGAACTCGTCGCGCAGCACGTTCAGCACCGTGCCGATGCTCATCAGCCCACTGTCCCTGGCGGCGGTACCGCTTCCGGCACCGCCGCTCGGTGTTTGAAGCATGGACCTTCCCTGGGGGTTCCCCCGGACGTCAGTCCGGGGGTGGGTCAGATGCCCTGCCGGCTCGCGTAGAACACCAGCCGGTACTTGCCGATCTGCACCTCATCACCGTTCGACAGGGCGACCTGGTCGATGCGCTCCCGGTTGACGTACGTGCCGTTCAGGCTGCCCACGTCGGCCACCGTGAAGGAGCCGTCCGGGGAGCGCCGGAACTCCACGTGCCGCCGGGAGACCGTCACGTCGTCCAGGAAGATGTCGCTCTGCGGGTGACGGCCGGCCGTGGTCAGGTCGCTGTCCAGCAGGAAGCGGCTGCCCGAGTTCGGGCCGCGCCGCACCACCAGCAGCGCTGATCCCACCGGCAGCGCGTCCACCGCGGCCTGCGCCTCCGGAGAGAGCATCGGCAGCGGCGTCTGCCCGGTCGCCTCGGAGTCGTACGCCTCCAGACCGGAGATCGAGATCGTGGAAGTCGTCTCGGAGGCCCGCTCCGGCGCCACTCCGGGACGCAGCGGCGCCCCGCAGTTGGAACAGAACCGGGCGCTCTCCGCGTTGCGGTTACCGCACCTCGTACACACCAGGACCGACATCGACGGATCCTCCTGCCGCGGCTGCCCCGCCGGGGCGTTGGACGCGTACGGGCCGGAGGCAAACCCTCCACCCGTACCTGAGGTTGACGGTTGCCCGAAACCTATGCCGCCGGACTGGGCAGGGTCAACAGACGCCGCGCCCTGACCTCCGGAAATGTCACCGCCCGGACCAGCGACCTGGTCCCGGAACAGCGGGCGCTGGCCCTCCGCGTCAGGCTGTGCGCGATGGCGAGCGGTCGCGTTGTCGCTGCCCTCTCGCGCGCTCTTGCCGAACAACTTCGCAAACAACTTCACGGGCGATTCCCCTTGACCGAAACAGACCCGCCCGTGGGGCAGGACGAACCCTGATTGCCTACACCGGCCGAGCCGGACATTCTCACAACGTCCGTATCCACCAGACAGTTTCCACCACGCACCACCTCTTCGGTGCGCCGACCCCCCGCAACCTCATGCCCTTGCCGGACGGGCCCCATGCACCGCCGGTTCACTGGGAGGACGACCGAGCGTAGTCAGGCCGCTTCGCCTGTCGCAAGGCGTCCACGACGATCTTGTCCGACCGCTCGACGGTCACCGTGGCCTGCTCCTTCTCCAGAGTCTGCACCACGCCTCCAGGGATGTTCAGCGCCGGCTCGAGGTCCTGCGGCTTGCCGATGACCTTGAAACGATAGGGCGCTTTGATCTTGTTCCCGTCGACGCTCACCCTCTGGCCCGAGTCGGTGAAGTAGGTGCCGGCGACCACCCGGACCCCGTTGACCTGGATCGCCTCCGCGCCGGCCGCGCGCAACTCCTGGATCGCGTCGAGCAGCATGTCCGCCTGGACCGTCCCCTTCGTGTCCTCGATCGTCATGGTGATGCCGGGACCCTGTGCCGCCACGGTGCCCGCGAGGATGCCGAGTTGTCTCTCCTTCTCGGCGGTCTGCCTGCGTGCCTCGGCGGCCTGGTCGGAGCTGGTCTGCAGCTCCTGACGCTGCTTTTCGAGTCCCTGCTTCTCGTCCTCAAGACGCTGAGTACGCGAATCCAGTTCATCGAGGATGCGAACAAGATCTTCCTGACGTGCGCCGCGCAGCGCGCTGTCGGTGTCGCTGTTGGACGCCACCTGCACGGCCAGGCCGAAGCCGAGGCCGAACAGCAGCAGGGCCACGATGAGTTGGGCACGCGTGAAGCGCGGCGGCCACAGCCCCTTCACGAGCCGCTGCCGGCCCGTCAGCGGCTGCTGAGGCTGCTCCTGGGCCTGCTGCCCGGCCGGCGGCGCGGGCGCGGGCACCTCGGCCGGCAGCTCCCTGCGCAGCCGGTTCTCCGGCTGCTCGTTCCGTGCGTTCCGGTCGTTCTGCTCGCTCATCGCTGTCACGCCCGGAACACGTGTCGCCGGATCGCCGCGGCGTTGGAGAAGATGCGGATGCCCAGGACCACGACGACACCCGTCGACAGCTGCGCGCCCACGCCCAACTTGTCGCCGAGGAACACGATGAGGGCGGCGACGACCACGTTCGACAGGAACGACACCACGAAGACCTTGTCGTCGAAGATGCCGTCCAGCATGGCCCGCAGACCGCCGAAGACGGCGTCCAGCGCCGCGACGACGGCGATCGGCAGATAAGGCTCGACGACCGCCGGAACCTCGGGCCGGACCAACAGGCCGGCCACGACTCCCACGACGAGGCCCAGTACGGCGATCACGATGTGCCCTTCTCGGATTTCTCGGACTTCGGCTGTGCTGTTCGTACGATCACACTGGGGGCGGCGGGCAACCGGACGTCGTCCTCCGTGGAGATGGTGGCGCGGATGCCGTAGTTCTCCAGGGCATGGAGATACAGGCCGTCGGCGCTGTCCTGGAATCTCGTGCTCAACCTTTCCCCGTCCCCCACCGCCAGCACCGTGTACGGCGGCACCAGCGGCCTGTTGTCGACCAGTATCGCGTCACCCGCGGCCCTGATCGCGGACAGGGCGGTCAACCGCTGTCCGTTGATGGAGATCGCCTCCGCCCCGGAGGCCCACAGTCCGTTGACCACGCGCTGCATGTCGCGGTCCCGCACCCGGCCGGTGTCGGAGAAGCCGGACGCCTCCCGGGGGTTGGAGCCGTCCCCGCCACCGCCGGCCTCCTTGGCGTCGTCCACGACGAGCTTGACGCCGGGGCCGTGCACCGCGGTGGCGCCCGACAGCAGGCCCACCAGGTCCGCCTCCGCGCTGCCGCCGCTGGACTTCAGGGCCGCCCGCTGGCGCGCGCTGACGTCGTCTCTGAGCTGGTCGACGCTGGTTTCCAGCCGGTCCGCGTCCGCGGTCTCCTTGTCGATACGGTCGATCAGCTCCTGGCGCTCCTTGGCGACGACAGGTGCCGCCACACGCGCCTGTGCCGCGCCCAGGGTCACCACCAGCGCCGCGAGCACGAGACCGGCGGCCAGGCCCAGCTTGGCCCGGAGCGTCTTCGGCAGGCCGCCCTCGCCCTGGGACTTCTTGCGGGCTGCGGCCTCGGCGTACCCGTCGTCGAGGCTGTGATCCATGACGTTGGTGATCAACGACATGGAGGCGTCCGGGCGCCGCGCCCGCGGGGGGCTGCTCCGAACGGGGGGATGCTGCGGCATGCCGCACATCGTCGCATGTCGCGAGCAGTACCTCCGAACGGCCCCACCGGCGTGCCGGACAGGCCCCCTTGGGGACACTTGTCCGGCACGCGCGCGTGCAGCGGCTTTTGCCGTGCTCAGCGGCCGCAGATCACCGGCCGGCGCTGTCCACGACCGCCGACCACTCGTCCAGCAGCGCCTGCGCGGAGGCGTCGTCGGGCCCCTCGGCCCACAGATGGGTGACCGCCTCGGCCGGGTCGGGCAGCACCATCACCCAGCGCCCGTCGGTCTCCACGACCCGCACACCGTCGGTCGTGTCGACAAAGCGATCCCCGGCGGCCTCGACCACCCGTCGCATCACCAGACCCTTGACCGCCCACGGCGTCGCCAGGTCCCGCTTGAGGACGTGCGCCCGCGGGATCCGGGCATCGATCTGGCTCAGCGTGAGCTGCGTCCGCGCCACCAGCCCGATGAGCCGTACGAAGGCGGCCGTGCCGTCGTAGACACCGCTGAACTCCGGGACGATGAACCCGCCCTTGCCGTCACCGCCGAAGATGGTCCCCTCCTCGCGGCCCACGCGCGTGAGGTCGTCGGGCGAGGTGGTGGTCCACTCGACCTGGGTGCCGTGATAGGCGGCCACCTGCTCGGCGATCCGGGTCGTGGTGACCGGCAGCGCCACCCGCCCGCTGCGCCGCTCGGCGGCCACCAGGTCCAGCATGACCAGCAGCGCCCGGTCGTCCTCGATGATCCGGCCCTTCTCGTCCACGAGCGACAGCCGCTCGCCGACGGGATCGAACCGCACACCGAACGCGGCACCCGAGGACGCCACGATCTCTCCGAGCCGCACCAGCCCCTTCCGCCGCATCTCGGACGTCTCCGTGGGCCGGGACTCGTCGAGACCGGGGTTGATGGTCAGCGAGTCCACACCGAGCTTGCCGAGCAGGCTGGGCAGCACGAGCCCCGCACTGCCGTTCGAGGCGTCCACGACGACCTTGAGGCCGGACTCCGCTATCCCCGTCGTGTCGACGTTGCGCAGCAGCGAGCCGGTGTACGAGTCGAAGACGCTGGCCGGGAAGTGCAGGTCACCGATCTCGCCGGGGAACGCCCGCCGGTACTCCTGGCGCGCGAAGACCCGGTCCAGCTTGCGCTGGCCGCCCTGCGAGAGGTCACCGCCCTGCCCGTCGAAGAACATGATGTCGACCGAGTCCGGGACGCCCGGCGAGGTCCGGATCATGATGCCGCCGGCGCTTCCCCGCGCGGTCTGCTGCCGGGCCACGGGCAGCGGCACGTTCTCCAGGTCGCGTACGTCGATGGCGCTGGCCTGGAGCGCGGAGATCACCGCTCTCTTCAGCGCCCGGGCGCCTCGGGAGTGGTCGCGGGCCGTGGTGACCGTGGACCCCTTCTTCAGGGTCGTCGCGTAGGCGCCGGCGAGCCGCACCGCCAGCTCGGGCGTGATCTCCACGTTGAGGATGCCGGAGACACCGCGCGCGCCGAACAGATGGGCCTGGCCCCGGGACTCCCAGATCACCGAGGTGTTGACGAAGGCACCGGCCTCGATGGTCTTGAACGGATAGACGCGGACATTGCCCTGGACGATCGATTCCTCACCGATCAGGCACTCGTCACCGATGACCGCGCCGTCCTCGATCCGGGCGGCGCGCATGATGTCGGTGTTCTTGCCGACGACGCAGCCGCGCAGATTGCTGTGCTGCCCGACGTACACGTTGTCGTGCACGACGGCCTTGTGCAGGAACGCACCGGTCTTGACGACGACGTTGGATCCGATGACGGTGTGCTCGCGGATCTCCGCGCCGGCCTCGACCTTCGCGTAGTCGCCGATGTACAGCGGCCCGCGCAGTACGGCGTCGGGGTGCACCTCGGCGCCCTCGGCCACCCACACGCCCGGGGAGATCTCGAAGCCGTCGATGTCGACGTTGACCTTGCCTTCGAGGACGTCCGCCTGGGCCTTCACATAGCTCTCGTGGGTGCCGACGTCCTCCCAGTAGCCCTCGGCGACGAAGCCGTAGATGGGCTTGCCTTCCTTCATCAGCTGCGGGAAGACATCGCCGGACCAGTCCACCGGCACATCGGGCTGGACGTAGTCGAAGACCTCGGGCTCCATCACGTAGATGCCCGTGTTGACGGTGTCGGAGAAGACCTGCCCCCAGGTCGGCTTCTCCAGGAAGCGTTCGACCTTGCCTTCCTCGTCGACGATGGTGATGCCGAACTCCAGCGGATTGGGCACCCGGGTCAGACAGACCGTGACCAGCGCACCCTTCTCCTTGTGGAAATTGATCAGCTCGGTGAGGTCGAAGTCGGTCAGGGCGTCACCGGAGATGACGAGGAAGGCATCGTCCTTCAACGCCTCTTCGGCGTTCTTGACGCTTCCGGCGGTACCGAGTGGCTTCTCCTCATTGGCGTACGTGAGCTCCATGCCAAGTTCTTCACCGTCGCCGAAATAGTTTTTGACGAGCGATGCGAGGAACTGCACGGTGACTACGGTCTCAGTGAGCCCGTGCCTTTTGAGCAGCCGCAGCACATGCTCCATGATCGGGCGGTTAGCCACGGGCAGGAGCGGCTTGGGCATGCTAGAGGTCATGGGGCGCAGGCGAGTGCCTTCGCCCCCGGCCATCACGACGGCCTTCATGTCGGAAGCGTCCTCCTCCAAGAGACGACGGTCTAGCCGACTTCACCCGTCCAGATTGTCCCGCACTTTTCCACCGCGGGCCATCGAGGCGTTACGTCCGGACAATCGCCGAGCTCAATCGGCCATGGCGTCCGCTCGAACCAATCGGCGGACCTGTACCACGTAGAGCACTCCTGCCCACCAGTAGAGGGTTGTACCCCATCCGGCGAACGCCCATCCGAAAATAGCAGCGAGTGACGCGATCCAACCACTTCCGTCACTGAGGAGCAGGAGCGGGAAGGCATACATCAAGTTGAACGTCGCAGCCTTCCCGAGGAAGTTCACCTGCGGCGGCGGATAGCCGTGCCGGCGGAGGATGCCCACCATCACCAGGAGAACCAGTTCTCGCGCCAGCAGCAGGGCGGTCAGCCAGATCGGCAGGATCTCCCGCCAGGTCAGGCCGACCAGTGTGGAAAGCACGTAGAGGCGGTCGGCGGCGGGGTCGAGAAGCCGGCCGAGGCTGCTGATCTGATTCCAGCGCCGGGCGAGCTTGCCGTCGAGATAGTCGCTGACCCCGCTCAGCGCCAGGACGAGGAGGGCCCAGCCATCACTCTGCGGGCCGCCGAACTCCGGCCTGAGGATCAACCACAGGAACAGGGGTACGCCGACGAGCCGCGCCATGCTGAGGATGTTGGGGATGGTGAGGACCCGGTCTGTCTGGACACGGGTCTCCTGGACCTCCACCCGGGGGCCTCCTGTGCGAAATGAACCAACGATGCCCCCTGACCTTACCTCAACGCAAAAAAGCTCCGGCCCCTGGGCAGTGCCCAAGAGCCGGAGCTTCAAAAGGAGTTCGGCGGCGTCCTACTCTCCCACAGGGTCCCCCCTGCAGTACCATCGGCGCTGTGAGGCTTAGCTTCCGGGTTCGGAATGTAACCGGGCGTTTCCCTCACGCTATGACCACCGAAACACTATGAAACAATCAACCAGACCGCTTAAAAAGCGGGGCTGTTCGTGGTTTCAGAACCAACACAGTGGACGCGAGCAACTGAGGACAAGCCCTCGGCCTATTAGTACCGGT
>NZ_MUMF01000012.1 GCF_002155905.1 Streptomyces tricolor
CGCGGGAGGATACGGCCGTAGAGCCGTGAGGCGCTGCCAGGCCGTCGTGAGCGGTGCCGGAGTTCCCGGGCTGCGGGCAGCGGCCGGGTCGGCGGTCGCCGGATCGCGGGGCCGGTCCGGCGCAGGGAACGCGGGGCTCGCCCGCCGCCCGTGGCCCGGCCGGCGGGCTCAGCGGAGCAGCAGGTCGCGGATCGCGCCCGTGATCTCGTCCGGCGCCTCCTCGGCCATGAAGTGCCCCGCCCGGGTCAGCCGGTGGTCCAGGTCCGGCGCCCACGCCTGCCAGACCGCGGCGGCGTCGTAGCCCAGTCGCGCGCCCCAGTCCTGCTGGACGACCGTGACGGGCATGGCCAGCTGGGAACCGGCGTCCCGGTCCGCCTGGTCGTGGGTGACGTCGATGCCCGCCGAGGCCCGGTAGTCCGCGACGATCGACGGCACGGCCCCGGCGCACGCCCGCAGGTACGCGGCCCGTACCGGTTCCGGCATGGCGGCCGGCTCCCCGGCCCAGGCGTCGAGGAAGGAACCGAAGAAGGCGTCCGCGCTGTTGGCGATCATCGTCTCCGGCAGCCCCGGCGGCTGCGCCATGAGGAACAGGTGGTAGCCGACCGCCGCCGAGACACCGTGCAGGACGTCCCACATGTCCAGTGTCGGCACGACATCGAGGAGGCCCAGGTGCGTGAGGGTGTCGGGATGGTCCAGCCCGGCCCGGAAGGCGACCAGGGCGCCCCGGTCGTGGCCGACCAGGGCGAAGCGCTCATGCCCGAGCGCCGCCGCCAGGGCGACGACATCGGCGGCCATGGCGCGCTTGGAGTACACCTCGGGGCCGGTGGCCGCCGGCTTGTCGCTGGCGCCGTAGCCGCGCAGGTCGGGACAGATCACCGTGTGCTCGCCGGCGAGCCGCTCGGCGATGTGCCGCCACATCAGGTGGGTCTGCGGAAAACCGTGCAGCAGTACGACCGGGCTGCCGCTGCCGCCGACAGCGGCGGCCAGCTCCACTCCGTCCGTGCCGGGCAGCCGGACATGGTCGAAACCGGCGAGGGAGAGCGTCATGAAAGGCCCCTTCCTGGGGTCGGTGGACCGACGAAAGCCTTGGTCCGAGGACTGACGGGAGCAGCGTGGGCGACGGCGATCAGCAGCCGATCAGTACGCTTCGACGCCGGGGACCCGCGGCACGGAAGATGGAGGCATGCGCATCGACGTACTCGGCGCCGTGCGGGCCCTCCGCGACGACGGCACCCCGGTTGACCTGGGCGGACCCCGCCACCGCGAGGTGCTCGCCCGGCTCGTCGCCGCCGGGGGGCGGATGGTCGCCACCGACACCCTCGTGGACGATCTGTGGGCCGAGCCGCCGGTGCGCGCCGTGGGCGCGTTGCGTACGTTCGTCGCCGCGCTGCGCCGCGCCATCGAACCCGACCGGCCGCCCCGCACTCCGCCGCGCGTCCTCGTCACGGAAGGCCCCGGCTACGCGCTGTGCCTGCCGCGCGACACCGTGGACGTCCACCGGTTCGAGGACGCCCTGGCCCGCGCCCGGCGTACACCCGACGCGCTCGCCGACCTGGACGCGGCCCTCGCCGCCTGGCGCGGTCCCGCCTACGCCGACGTGACCGGCTCCGCGTGGGCCCAGCGCGAGCGGGCCCGGCTGGAGGAGCTGAGGCTGGAGGGGACGGAACTGCGCGCCCGTCTCCTCCTCGACTCCGGTTCAGGAGCCCAGCTCGTCGCCGAACTGGGCGCCCACGTCACCGAACATCCCTGGCGCGAGCCGGCCTGGGGACTGCTGGCCCGCGCACTGCACCGGGCGGGCCGTCAGGCGGACGCGCTGGCCACCCTCCGCCGCGCCCGCACGATGCTCGTGGACCAGCTCGGGCTCGACCCCGGTGCCGACCTCCGGCGCCTGGAGACGGACATCCTCCACGGAGCCACGACGCTCCAGTCCCCGCGTACCGTGTGGACCGCCGGCCTGCGACTCGGCCCGCGCACCACCGTGGAACTGGCCCGCACCCTGGCCCTGGCGGGTGGTGACGCCCTCGTCCACTCGCGGCGCGACCGCCTCGCCGCCGTCCAGGCGGCGGAGCGCACCGGGGACATCGACCTGACCGCCCGCGTCATCGGCGCCTACGACGTGCCCGCCCTCTGGAGCCGGGCCGACGACCCCGAGCAGTCCCGCGCCGTCGTCGCGGCGGCCGAGCGTACGCTCACCGCGCTCGGCACCGACGGCCCCGCCGACCTGCGCGCCCGCCTGCTGGCCACCGTCGCGGTCGAGAGCCGCAGCGCCGATCTGTCCGGCACCGGATCGAGGCGCGCCGGACAGGCGGCGCGCGAGGCCGAGGCGCTGGCCCGGGAGCTGGGCGACCCCGCCCTGCTGGTGTTCGCCCTCAACGGCGTGTTCCTCCAGTCCTTCACCCGGCCCGGGCTCGCGGCGGCACGGGACGTGATCGGCGCGGAGATCCTCGACCTGGCCACCCGGCACGAGCTGCCGAACTTCGCCGTGCTCGGCCGGCTCATCCGCCTGCAATCCGCCTCCGCCCTCGGCGACCTCGACGCCGCGACCGCACACGCCGAGGCCGCCGAGCGGCTCGCCGTCAGCACCGAGGCCTCCCTCGTCCCCGTACTCACCGGCTGGTTCCGGGCCCGGGCCACGGCCGCCCGCAGCGCCGCACCGGGCGGACCGGCCGCCGCCACGGCCGCGGCGCACTACCGTGCCGCCGAGGACGCCCTCGCCGGAACGGGGGGCATGCCGGGGCTGCACCGGGGCCTGTTCGCCCTGGCCCTCCTGGGCCTTCGTCTTCTGCACGGCCGTCCCGCGCCCACCGATCCCGCCCTCGACTGGGGCCCGTACCGCCCCTGGACGCAACCCTTGGTGCTGCTCGCCCGGAACCGGGACGAGGCGGCCCGTACCGCCCTTACCATGGCGCCCGAACCACCCCTCGACCACATGCAGGAGGCACTCTGGTGCCTGACCGCCCACGCCGCCGCCCGCCTCGGCGAGCGCCCGGTCGCCGCCCGCGCCGCTACGGCCCTGCGCGCCGCCCGCACCGAACACGCGGGCGCGGCGAGCGGGATGCTGACGCTGGGACCGGTGGCACGGTACCTGGCGGAAGCGGAGGCATGCGCCGGCGAGGGGTGACCGACGACCGGCCGCCCCACAGCCCCTCACCCAGCCCAGCGGTGCATGCGCCCTTCACCACGCACGGCAGGACGGTACGCAGCTGACCGCTGGACGGCGGGACAAGGGCCGGTCCGGGGGCTCCGGCGGGAAGCGCCGTCAGGTCCGTCACCTTGAGGACGCGCCGTGGTCACGGCGGGGTGAGGCCGGCCAGGGCCGCGGCCGCGGCGGTGGAGTCGGGGTCGGGGCCGAGCCATTCGCAGAACAGCACGGTGGCGTCGTCCTCCAGCCGGCCGTCGTGGTACTCCAGGACGGCGTGGACGATCCTGCGCAGGGTTTCCGGCACGGGCAGGCCGTCGGCGTGGTGGCGGACGAGGAAGTCGGTGAACCGCTTCAGACCGAACTCCGCGTCGCCGGGGCCCCGGGCCTCGGTGATCCCGTCGGTGTAGAACACGACCCGGTCGCCGGGCTCCAGCTGCTCACGGCACAGGGTCGTCTTCAGGGCCAGGCCGGTGCCCATGGGGTGGGCCGGTGGACAGTGCAGCTGGCTGATCCAGCGCCCTGCGCGGATGATCACCGGCGGGTGATGGCCGCGGTTGACCCACGTCAGCATGCCGGTGCGGGTGTCGAGGTCGGCCAGGATCCCGGTCGCGTAGCGGCTCTGGCCGTACTGTTCGATCAGGGCCTGCTCGATCCGCTCGGTGATCTCCACCAGGCCGGCGTTCTGGCGCCGGGAGTTGCGGCAGGTGGCCATGGCGAGGTTCGCGGTCAGCCCGGCGGCGGTGTCGTGCCCCATCGCGTCGAAGATCGACAGGTGCACGACCGGTCCGGCCGTCGCGTAGTCGAAGGCGTCCCCGCTGATGCGGTAGGCGGGCTCCATGGCCGCGGCGATCACCACCCGCCCGTCGGCGTAGGTGCGCGGCGGCATCAGCTGCCACTGCATCTCGGCGGCGATGTTCATCGGCTCGGCACGCGTCAGCCGCGCGTAGGAGTCGCTGTGCCCGCGTTTGCTGACCAGGATCAGCGCGACCAGGGAAGCCAGCGCCACCATGTCCTGCCGTACCCGCTCGGTGTCGGTGGCCGCGGTGACCCGCAGCACGCCGAGGCGCTCCGTGCCGTCCAGCAGCGGCACCCACCACCGGTGCTCCCGCACCTCGACGGAACCATCGGCCAGGACCTGGACGTACTGGTAGGCCCGCCCGGGCAGCGTCCCTTCGACCTGCAGCTCGGCGTCCTGACCCGTCGCTGCCTCGCCGGCGTCCTCGCCGCACCCGGTCAGCAGCCTCAGCACGTTGCGCTGAATGTCCCCGACGTAGATCAGTACCTCGGTCAGGCCCGCTGCCGTCGCGTGTTCGGTTACACGGGCGGGCAACAGTTCCAGGGGCATGAGGTGGCTGGCGGCCAGCAGCCCTTCCAGCATCCGCCGGCCATCACCGCTCCGATCGCCCACGGCCAGCACCCTCCTTCCTCGGCACAGCATCCACACCGCCGCCATCGGGTGCGCCTCTACCAGTCTCTCCCGGAGACGGCTCACCCCGGCGGAAGTCCCGCATGCCGGACCTGTCAACCCGTGCCGCCGCCGACGCCGGACCGCCCAACCGGCCCGCCGGCGGATCCGGCCGACGTACCTCCTCGACGCGGCGACGCAGACCGGATGGATCGCCCCTTTCGTCCGCTGTGCGGAGTGCGGGCGGACGTCAGGAGCGGCCGACGGCGACGAGCGGCCCAAGAGACGGCGGCACGGAACCCGGCGACGGAACGCCTCGGTTCACATGGGGCGGCGCGGACCCCGCGTTCCGGGACCCGCGAGGGGTACTCGTGCCGGGGCGTGCCCGGCTCGTGAGGGCGTCTCGGGGCTGTGAAGGAGGCTTCGTGACCGTGCAAGCAAGACCGCCAGGGAGAACCGGGCCGTCCCCAGAGGCCATGGACGCGGACGACCGGGTCGCCGAGCTGCGGCGCATCGCCCGGGAACGCTTCGGATGGAACGAGCTGTCCCGCGAGCAGACCGAGGCGATGGAAGCCCTGCTCGAAGGGCGGGACGTGCTCGTCGTCATGCCCACCGGCTCGGGGAAGTCGGCGATCTACCAGGTGCCGACCGTCATGCTCGGCGGTCCCGCGGTCGTGGTGTCACCGCTGATCGCCCTGCAGCGCGACCAGGTCGCCGGACTGCGCGAGAGCGCGGCACCGGACGCCGCGGCCGTGAACTCGGCCCAGCCGGCCTCGGCCAGCGACCGGGCCTGGCGGGCGGTACGGGAGGGCGACGCCGAGTACCTGTTCCTGTCACCGGAGCAACTGGCCAAGGACAGCGTGCTGCGGCGGCTGCGCGCACTCCGCCCCTCGCTGTTCGTCGTGGACGAGGCCCACTGTGTCTCCGCCTGGGGACACGACTTCCGCCCCGACTACGCGAACCTCGGCGAGGCCGCCGAACGGCTCGGCCGCCCGCCGGTCCTCGCGCTGACGGCGACCGCCGCGGCCCCGGTCCGCACCGACATCGTCGAGCACCTGCGCATGCGCGACGCCCATGTGGTCGCGGCCGGAAACGACCGGCCCAACATCCACCTGGCGGTGAGCACCTTCACCGACGACGCGGACAAGCGCGCCGCCGTCTCCCACTGGACGGCCGCGGCCCGCGCCCCGGGCATCCTCTACACGGCCACCCGCAAGGACGCGGAGAGGTACGCGACGCTACTGCGGCAGGACGGCGTGGACGCCGAGGCGTACCACGCGGGGATCAGGGCGGCGGACCGGCGCCGCATCCAGGACGGCTTCATGGCCGGGGCGCCCTCCGTGGTCGTGGCGACCTCCGCGTTCGGGATGGGCATCGACAAGCCTGACGTACGGTTCGTCGCCCACGCGTCCGTCCCGGAGTCCCTGGACTCCTACTACCAGGAGGTCGGGCGGGCCGGCCGCGACGGAGAGCCGGCGCGGGCCGTGCTGTTCTACCGGCCCGAGGATCTCGGGCTGCAGAAGTTCCTCACCTCCCGAGCACTGGACACCGACGGACTGCGCAGGATCATGACCACCCTGCACGGCCAGGACGGCCCGCGGAGCCGCAGCCGGACGGCGGAGCTGTGCGGGATGTCGCGCCAGAAGGCCACCGACCTGATGAACCTGCTCGAAGAGGCCGGAGCCGTGACCGTCGAGGGCGGGCGCCGCGCGGTGCGGGCCGTCCCCGGCCGGACGGCGGACGAGGCCGCCGAGGCGGCGACCGAGGTGTTCGAGCGGCGCCGCCGGATGGACCGGTCGCGGATCGAGATGATGCGCGGCTACGCGGAGACGCAGTCCTGCCGCCGCCAGTACCTTCTCGGCTACTTCGGCGAGCAGGTGGACCAGCCGTGCGGGCGGTGCGACATCTGTGACCGGGAGGACGACCGCGGCTCCGGGCCCGGTCACCGGCGGGCCGCTGCGTCGCCGGGGCGCCGCGCGCCGTACCAGCCGAACGACCGGGTCCGCCATGCCGAATGGGGGGACGGCACGGTGATGCGCACGGAGGAGGACCGCATGGTCGTGCTGTTCGAGCAGGTCGGCTACAAGACGCTGTCGCTGGCAGCTCTCCGGGAGCACGATCTGCTGTCGGGCGCCTGAGCAGAGTTCCTCCGAGCCCGCGCGGCTACGGCCTACGGGGCCTGTCGCGCAGGATGTCCGTGGTGATGTCCGGCAATGACCTACCGGTGCGGAAGGCCTCGGCGCGCATCAGGGCCAAGGCGTCCTCAGGACTGATCCGCCGTCGGGCCGCCAGGGCACCGACGGCACGCCAGGTGTCGAACCAGTGAGCACGGACCACCTGCTCCGGTGCCCACGCCGGTGCGTCGTTCCCTGTGAGCAGCGTCTCGCGGGTCGGTACGAGCGCCGCCGTCACCGCGTCGGCCACGTGGGACGCCTGCTCCAGGGCCTCCTCACCGAGAGCGCGGGGCCGCGTCGCCAGCAGGTCGACCGACCCGAGGACGTAGTCGCCGAAGAACAAGGGGAGCGCGTACACCGAGCCCACCCCCGGCAGCTTCTCGCGCGCCATCGCCCCGAACAGCGGCCAGCGCGCCCGTTCCCGCCGCAGGTCGTCCACGGCCACGGGCTCGCCGGTCCGCGCGGCACTGATGCAGGGTCCTTCCAGTACGGTGAACTGGATCTCCTCCAGCACCAGGGCGGCATCGTCCGACGCGGCGAGCAGCTGACGGGAGGGGGTGTCGGTGAGCAACGACAAGGTGACACCGTCCACGCCGAGCCCGTCGCGCACCGCCGCGCACACCCGCCGGGGAACCTCCTCGCCGGGTGAGCCCGCCGCGGCTTGCGCGACCATCCGCACCGCTTTCAGCGCCTTGGCCGTCATCCGACCCTCCGCCGCCCTGACGCACGTGCCTCGATGCCCACCGTCACGTGTCTTCCTCCGCCGCCCACGAGGACGGCCACCGCCGGCTCGCAGCCCCGTGCCCGTGGCCGAGACCGATCCGTCGCATGCCGGGTGCCCTGTGTTGCCGCGCGCAAGCCACGGACAGCCCCGGTCGGTCGGACTGGGGGAGGGCTGGCCGCGGCAGCCGGCGGCGGGGCGAAGACGGTCGCCCCTGACGAGCGGCCCCTTGTTCTCCGACGGCCCGGCGCCGCTCACCCGCGCAAGTGCCTTCGCCATGGCACACAGCCATGCGGGGACCGCCTGCGCGCGTTCCCGTGGAGAAAAAGGACGACGCCCCCGGCCATCGCCCCGACGAGGGACTGGGACGGTCCCGGGGCGGCCTGACCTGCAAGATCCACCTCGCAGGAGCATGCGGATGCCGCCCCATGGCCCGCTCGTCATACCCGGTCCACGGCACCGTCACCACCGCAGCCATCAGGCTATGGCTCCGACCATGATCCGACGGACAACCTGGGACACTTCCGGCGCGATGACAGTTGGCGAGCTTGTCGATCGATCAGTAACCCATGTCGATCAGGTAGTCGGCGACTTTCTCAACGTGTGCTGCTGCCGCGCCTGGAACGACTGGGGGCTCGTAGACGCCCACGAGAATGGCCTGAGTGGTCTTGACACAACAGATGCCGCGGGTGCCGGCTTTGCCGTAAATGGAACTTTCGTTGGCGTGGACGACGAGGTACTTCCGACTGTTTGCGTCGATGCCTTCCTTGAAGATCTTCTCGTTATCCGTGAACCCGCTGGCGATCGCCGCGCCCTCTCTCGGGCTCACGGTTCCGATGAGATGGTCGTCTACGCACTCTTGCCAGCTGCTCATCCAGTCCTCCGTGTCCGGGGCGACGGTGCCCCGCCGCGTGTGGGTTCCGTGAAGTGATCTTGGGCTATCGCTGCCGGGAACAGGGGCAGACCCTTGTGTGTCACTCGATCGTGGCGACCAGTCGGCGGGGCGGGAGTGGATCGCGTTTCAGGGGCAGCCGATCATCTTCGTCTTCCACAGCACCGTCACCGTCGCCTCGATCCGGCTCTGGCTCCCCTCATGATCCGCCGGACAGCTCCTAGCCGCGCACCCTCGGCGCGGGGCTGTCGGCCGGCCCCATGGACGGTGGCCGTCCGCACCTCCGCCGACGGCAGACTCAGGCGTCTGGCTGCGTAGGCCGACTTGACGTGGCCGAGGAAGCGGTCGGGCGGTCATCCGGCGGCTCCGCGCGAGCTCTCTCCCGCAGAGCTTCGGCCGTAAGGCATGATCACGAACATGAGCGAATCAGAAGTGGCCCTGCTCTCACGGATGTGGGAAGAGCACATGCGCGCGCCATTCCCACCACACATGCGGGGTCGAGAGATCGATGGCGAAGACATGGTGTTGCTCGACGCGGACATTGCCGGCTGTGTCGTCTCGTCGCTGTCAGGGCCTCTTGATGAGAGGCGTCGCGAGATCCTGCTCGTCTGCCTTGCGGCCGTTGAAAAGGTCCTGCCGTCGATCGATGACGAGGACGGCGCGTCCGAGTACTACAAGCACCTGCGGGACATGGCTGCGCTGGCTGTCGAACTCGGGAACGCCAACGCTCGGTCGCGTTGAGTGGCGCGGGCCGTGGATCAGCCGACGGCCTTCTGTTCGGCGCGGGCCCTGGTAGTGGCCAGGTGGTAGGAGTCGGTGCCGGTCTCGATGATGTTGCCGCCGAAGGTGAGACGGCCGACGACGGCCGCGCAGAGCCGGGGGTCGGTGAAGGTCCTCGTCCAGCCGGAGAACGATTCGTTCGTGGCGAGGCGATGGCCACGCTGTTCTTGTCCTCACGTTCGGTCAGGACCGGGGGAGAGGAGTTCGGCGCCGCGCCGGTCGAGTTTCATGTAGCCAAGCTCCTCGATCCGTAAAAGATCAAAGCGGCCGTAGGTGCGGCTGGCCGGCGAGCTGGTGACCTGCTACCTGTTCGCGTTCCGGCTGTCCTGCTCGGGCAAGTCCGTCCACCGGGTCTTCGCCTCGGCGGGTCAGGAGGCGGGCGGGGTGCCGACCGGAAGGCCCGCTTCGACAACCTCAGGGCCGCGGTCGCCCAGGTGCTGGGCTTCTCCCTGCATCGACCACACCTCGTCCGGCTCGGACCCGGATCTCCTCACGCTGGTCGGCGACGTAGCCATGGACTTCACCGTGGGCCGCTGCTTGCGCGGCGCATCCAGGTCGGCCCGCAGCAACGTCGATCAACGGTTTGTACGGATCCAGTCGCGTCACCCGCGGCGGAAGCTTCTTCCGCGGCTCCGGCCAAGCCGACGTCACCGCCTTCTGCACGGTCAGGAACCCGACACCGTGCTTCCGCCGAAGAGCACAGCTCGACATCACTCTCCCTGAACGAGGGCGCTCTCCACGCTGAGCTACAGGTGCTCTCGTAACTCGCGAACAAAGCCAGGCGTCGGCCGATGTCGCCCTCGACCCGCCTGCGCAGCGCGCTGGAAACCGAGGAGACGGAGGTCTAGAGGGCAGGGAGGACACGGGACCGAGCCGGGTGGTGCGGGCCGAGGAAGACGGCGATGCCGTTGCCGTCGGGGGAGGGGTGGGTGGCCTGCGTCCATCCCTGGCGGCGGTAGAAGGCCATGGCCCGGCCCGACCGGACGGAGGTGAGCAGCCAGGAACGGCCGTCGGGGGCGTCGGCGGTGGACCGCCTCCAGGAGGCCGGCCGCGAGCCCGTTGCCGCGCGCGCCGGAGCGGACGGCGAGCTCGTCGACCTCGCGGGAACCGCACAGCCATTCCATCGTGCGCTCGGGGCCGAGTGCAGCGGTGGCCTGCGGGTAGCAGCGGTCGGTGGGGAAGGGCGCGAGGGTGGTCCATGCGGTGGCGAAGCCGACGACCTCGCCGCCTCGAAGGGCGAGCGCAGCGGTGAACCCGGGACGCCTTGCGTTCGCCGGCAGCCGCCCGACGAATGCGACCGCCTTCTCCTGCTCCTCGCTCCAGGGCGGGGTGCAGAAGGCGTCGACGTAGACGGAGTGCAAGCCACGCGTGTGGGCGAGCAGTTCGTCGCCCCCGACGACGCGGATGTCGGTGGGCATCAAGCGACACCTGCCAGGGGCGCGGCGGGGTGCGGAGCGGCGCACACCAAGGGTGCCGACGGGGCGACGGACACGTCGAGTGGTGCGGGTTCGGCTCCCGTGCGGGGCAGGAGGCCGCCGTCAGCCGTGATCACCGCGCGGATGTCCGTGATGGTGCGGTGGTGCGTGCACGGCCCGATCGGCGGCATGCGCAGCATGAGGCCGGCGGCCCGGCAGTGCTTCTCGCTCGACGCCACGGCATGACCGAGCAACCGTCCGTGCCGGACGAGCCCCGTCCCCGTCCGGGTCTCGTCGCGGGCCGACTCGGTGCTGAGCACGATCGGAGAGTTCATTCCGCACCCCCTTCCTGCACCCTAGAAGTTGTTGCAACTATGATGCAATAAGCTCGGCGGTCAGGAGCCGGGCGGGGGAGCACACCGGAAGGGAAGCGTCATGCCGGACAAGGGAAGGCCGTACGCGGTCGTCAGACGCGCCGACGCGCAGGACGCCGAGCGTCTCACCGCCCTGATCCATGCATCCGGTGCATACCAGGGGGCCTACGCCTCGATCATCGACGGCTACCGGGTCGACGCCGCCTACATAGCCCGGCACACGGTGTTCCTGAGCGAGGATCCGGGCGGGCGTCTTCTGGGCTTCTACTCGCTGATGCCGGATCTGGATCCGCCGGAGCTCGACCTGGCGTTCGTCGCGGACGACGCGCAGGGCCGGGGCATCGGCCGGCTCCTCATCGACCACATGATCCGGCAGGCGCGGGAGGCCGGCGCGCGGGGGGTGCGTGTGGTGTCCCATCCCCCGGCCGAAGGGTTCTATCGGCGGATGGGGGCCGAGCGGGTAGGGACAGTCGGCCCCGCGCTGCCGAAGGTCACGTGGGAACGGCCGGACCTGTGGTTCACCGTCCCCGAACACGCCGGATAGGTTGCCGCGCGGTGCGCTCCGGGCCCCTGGGCGTCCTCGTGCGCGAGCGAGCACACTGACGCGCTCTCTGCCCCTGCCGCGGCCTCGGCCTGACGCCGGCCGACCGGGCCCGTCGGGCCGGAACTCATGATCGACGGCCACCGCCCGGCCGGAGCCCATGATCGACGGCCACCGCCTGGCCGGCATCGTCGCCCAGGCCGGCGACTCCGGTCCCTCTACGGCCCCTCTTCTCGGCGGGGCTCCTCCGTTCGGGCCAACCGCGATGGCGGTCGGCCGCCTGCTCGGCGACGGTGAAATGGCGCCCGGCCGCCTCGCCGGGGCCTTTCCGCCTGGGCCAAGGGAGCCGGTCATGTCGACACGCAACACGATGCTGCGCAGCCTGCACGATCTGGGCCTAGCCGCCTGGTTCGGCGGCTCGCTGATGGGCGCGGTCGGCGTGAACGGTGCCGCCCGCGACGAGGGCGGCACCTGGGCGGCCACTGCCAGGATCGCCGGCTCCGGCTGGGCGAAGTGGACGCCCGTCAACGCGGCGGCGATCGCCACGCATCTGTTCGGCTCCGGCGGCCTGCTCGCCGCGAACGCTCCGCGGGTCGCCGCCCAGCAGGGCGTCGCCGCCTCCACCCTCGCCAAGACCGTCCTGACCGGTGCTGCCCTCGCGGCCACCGCCTACAGCCGCGTACTGGGCAAGAAGATCGAACTGGCGGCCTCTTCCGACCCGCAGGACGCCGAGAAGGCCGCCAAGCACCCCATCGACACCGACAAGGCCCAGCGGCACCTGGCGTGCCTTCAGTGGGCCGTCCCCGCACTGACCGGCGGCCTGGTCGTCCTGAACGCCCTGCACGGCGAGCAGCAGCGCCCCGCCGAGCAGCTCCACGGCGTGTGGGAGAGGGCCCGCACACTGGCGCCGCACATGCCCTCGCTCGGGCACCTCACGCACTGATACCGCCGCGCGGCCGTCACGTCGCGCTGCCATGGACGCCGAGCGGCATCCGCATGCATCGAATGCTGTCGGCGGGTACAGGGGAACCAGCAGCGATCAGGGGCCGCGAGCGCCTGCACGCTTGCCGCTCCTGGCGGCGTCGCCGTACCTCGGGCCGTGCCCCGTACCGGACGGGAGGTGTTGCGCAGTGATCACGGAAGTTGCTGTCGAGCGGGTCGAGTTCACCTGCGGTTCCTGCTGGCACCGCTGGAGCGTCGACTACGACGTGCAGCGCTACCAGGACGACAGCGGGCAGGAGTGGGAGTACTTCTACCGGGACAACCTGGCGGTGCCTGACCCGTACACGCCCGCGGGCGCGCCGGCGTGCGAGCATTGCGGCCGACGCTGGGTCGGGCGCCTGGTGGCGCGCCGCCCCGTGCCGTTGTCCGGCGACTCCGAAGCGCCCCGCAGCCGTGTCCCGGCCGAGGGAGGCCACCGCCCGGAGCGGACTTCCGCACCGATGCTGCACGCTGCCGGTCACCCACAGCCGGAATCCGGCACACAGCCGGAATCCGGCCCACAGGCCTCCCCGGGCTAGGAACCGCGTCAGCGGGACGAATGTGACCTGCGGCATTGCGGGGCAAAGCGGCACCCTTCACCATGAGCCGGGCCAGGGACGTCAAGGAAAGCAGCTCCTCATGGGCCATCATGTGCACGTGCGACTCAGCCAGGGACTGAGCGTGTCCGAGAACGGGGAACTGATCGAGCACTCCGCCTGCCGGTGCGGGGCTACCTTCACCAAGGTGTTCGACGCCCGCGGCGGGGAGCCGGAGCCCGAGTCCTGACACGGGCCTCAGCGCGCGCTGACGGCCCCCTGGGGCACCACGAATTCCTCGCGGTGTGCTGCGATGTTCTGCCGCCTGCCCCGCCCGTGCGGGGCGGTACGCCGCTCACGCCTGCGGACCCGTGTCCGTGCTGCCCTCCGCGGTGGTGTCGGCCTATACCATCCGCAGGCGGCGACCAGTTCGATTCCAGGACGGCGTCAGGGCCCCGGACGGAAGCCCGAGGCCCTGACGGAGATGTGTGGTCCGGCGTCAGCTGCCCAGTTCCTTGCGGCTGTCACCGCCGCTGACGCTGATCTTGCGGGGCTTGGCCTGCTCGGCGACCGGGATCCGCAGCTTCAGCACGCCCGCCTCGTAGGAGGCTTCGATCTTCTCGGTGTCGAGGGTCTCGCCGAGGAAGAGCTGCCGGCTGAACGTCCCCGCGGGCCGCTCCGTGACCACCGTCTCGGTGTTCTCGCCGTACGCCGGCTTGCGTTCGGCCTTCACTGTCAGGACGTTGCGCTCGACATCGAGGTCGATGGACTCCGGGTTCACACCCGGCAGGTCCAGCTCCACGAAGAACGTCTCACCCTCACGCCAGGCGTCCATCGGCATGCCGGCGGGGTGCGCGGCCGTGCCCCAGACCCGATCGACGAGCCGGTCCAGCTCGCGGAAGGGATCCGTACGCATCAGCATCTTCCATCCCTCCTTCGACGTCGTTCCCGCGTCCATCGCTCTACTTCTGATATACCACGACCCCATAAAGTTGACAACTCTCGACTCAACTTTTTGAGGGATCGGCGGTTAGCCGGGGCAGGCGGATGGCCTCGGCCTCCGGGGCGGCGGTGGACAGGACCAGTCGGGTGTAGGGGGCATCCCGGCCGAAGGTCGACACCACGAGCACCGGCCCCCGGGTGTGCACGGCGACGAAGTCCCGCCCGCGCGCGTGCTCGATCTCGCCCACGCACCAGCGCCCAGGGCGGTAGCGGTAGCGCCGCCCGGGACGCGGGCGCAGCGCGCGCCACCAGTGCGGCTCCACGCGGACCTCGTCCACGAACTTCAGCGGCAGGCGCACGGTGCGGCGCCGCGCCGCAAGCGCCCACCGCCAGGGCAGACGCGCCACCAGGTCGCCGCCGTCGATGTGCAGCCGCGTCACGATGCTCACCCGCCTTCCGCTAGTGCCGGGCGCACCGCAGGCCGGTGGCCGCGATGTGCCCGGACGGAATGAACAAGGCCCGGCTGTCAGTGGGCCAGGCGCCGGGCGCCGGTCGCCTCGGTGACGAGGAGGGGTGATCGGCGTCCGGGCGGTACTCCCGCCAGGCCGCGGCCAGCCGGATACCGCCCACGACCAGCGCGTAAAGGCCCAGGACCAGGGCGATGGCCGGCGCGCCGGCGTCCGGCCGCAGCCACAGCAGCACACCCGTGGCCACCGACGCGGCGGCGGAGATGCGCCACAGCCGCGCGTGCCGCAGCTCATGCCGCATCCGGGTGGCCGCCCACAGCTCCAGGCAGCCCGTGGTGATGGCCCAGGCACCCGCCGTCGCCACCAGCGTCAGGGCCGTCGGGTCCGGCCACAGGGTCGTTGCCGCAGCAGCCACCACGCTCAGCACACCGGCGCCCGCGCAGACCGCGGCGGGCCGGCGTGCACGCCTATGACGCCACGCTGTCGCCATGCGCATCGCACCGTCGGCCGTCGCATACGCACCGAATGCCAGGGCCAGTGTCACCACCGTCACCTGCGGCCACGCCGGCGTCACAGCGCCGAAGACCGCAGCCATGCCGCGGGCCCCCAGCAGCCAGACGGTGTTCCTGTTCTCTGTCGCCAGCAGCCCTCCCTTCCGGCTTTCCGCGCCGACTGCTTCGCTCCCGTAGGGCCAGGGCGTCGGCGCGACCGAACGTGTAACTCCACGTGATAGGGATTGAGTCGAGCACTGTCAACTTCACCCAGTCAGAACTTGTCAAGGAACTTGCGGGTCGGCTATATGGATGAGCGGCAGCAACCTGGCCCCGTGCACGTGATCGGGCCAGTGAGTGAAGGGAGAAGAAGGGGATGCTTGCGCGTACCGGCGCTCTGGGGGATCTCGACCGGCTCGTGCATCAGCTGGCCCGTGCCGCCACCGATCCGGCCGCGGCCGTCATTCCGGTGGACGCCTGGCGTGACGACGATGCGCTGTACCTGCAGTTCGACCTGCCGGGCATGGACCGCTCCAACATCGAACTGACCACCGAACGCGGCACGCTCACCCTGAGCGCCGAGCGCCCCTCGCCGGTGCCGGCCGGTGCCCGGGCCGTACTCACCGAGCGCCCCACCGGACGGTTCACCCGGCGCCTGGCCCTGTCCGACGCCCTGGACGCCGCAGCCGCCGAGGCGGCCTACGACAACGGCGTCCTCACCCTGCGCATCCCGCTGGCCGCACACGCCAAGCCCCGCAAGATCGCCATCTCCGGCGGCACGCCCAAGCAGCTCACCGCCTGACCAAGCCGTCCACCCCCGCCCGTGCTGAAGGAGGATGAACCATGGGCGCCCTGCTGTGGCTGCTCATCCCGCTGACCGCCGGCCTCACCGCCGGCATCTGGGCCTGGGGCACCGGCCGCCGCACTGCCAGCCCGCCCGACCGCGGCACCTTCGACGACCTCGACCACTACCAGCGGATGCGGACCGTCCTCGGAAACCACTGACCACCCGACGGAAACCACTGACCACCACAACCAGTGCCCGGGAACGGTCCTTCGGCGGTACGTCCAGGCACTCGGCACGCGGCCAGGAACGGGTCGATGTCCGAGGGGAGACGATCACGTCAGGGGGGCGGGCAAGCGGCGCGTACGGCTCCGTGGACGGCGCGGGCCAGGCGCGCGCCCCACAGCGATCGGGGACCGGCGAAGGCGTGGACCTCTTCATCGGCGCGAGGGACCCGGGCTGCGACGCACACGGCGTCCGTGGGAGTGCCGGAGCAGTCGTAGCCGGCATCGAGCAGCGCCTGCACCTTCGCTTCGGTGGCCGTGGCGACGGTGTTGACGAGGGCTGCGTCGGTCAGCGCCACCGGCAGCGCCACCACGATGTTGATCGTGCCGGGTGCCACCGCAAGGGCGGTGTCCTCCTGCGGGGAAGCGGCCCATCCACGGACACCGAGTCCCGCGGTGGCGATGGCCTCCACGCCGCCGTCGACTGCGTGACCGTACCTCTGCACGTCGGCGGCCGTCATGAGCCCGACCCCCTCTCCGCGGACGTCGGCGTGGAGGGCCAGTTCGGCGAGGTGCCGGTCTGGATCGGTGCGCCGGTAGCCGTGGGACACCTGGGTGTTGAGGACCCAGGAGCGTTCTCCGACGCCTCCGCCGAGCACGGCGCTGCTGATCATCCGCCAGCCGTCTCCGGCCCGCCACAGCAGACTGTGCAGCCGCTCACCGTCCTCCAGGCGGGCGAGCTGCTGCACGGTCAGCAGACCGGTGGCGGGACGGGGCGGAGGGAGGACGGCGGTCACCGGACGGGTACTCCTTGCACAGGCGGAAAGCAGCCGATCCTACGTCGTGCGGCTCGACCCCCGCCCCCTCGGGCCACCGCGGACGTGCTGTCACCAGCGAGCGGTCCTCCGTGCCACGCGGCGGGTCCGCAGCAGTCGGCCGGGGCAGGGAGGCGCGGTAGCCGGGAGCGGCCGGCCGGCGTCGGCACCGCATCGCCCTGCCCGGGGACGTCGGGGGCGGTGCCGCGGCCGGTCAAGGCAGGCGGCCGCGTTGTGCGAGGCGGTCGGCGAGATAGCGCTGGAACTGCCACAGGGGACGCTCCAGGTGCGAGAAGCGTCCGCCCGATGGGCCCGGGTCGGTGGCGAGCCCCCGCTGCACGCCCCGGATGGCCACCGCGTCCTCGTTCTGGATGGTCTCCAGCTGCTGACGCGAGGCGTCGACGTAGGCGTCGAATCCCGGCTCCGCCCGGGCCTCGGGCGGCACGAGCACCGTGAAGTGGGCGTCATGGGTTGCCGGGCCCGTGGGGATCCACCGCGCGAACGTCACGCTGTCCGGCAGGAGGGCCATCACCAGGTGGGGGAAGACGCCCGCGATCGTCATCCCTGACAGCTCCCGCTCCCCGAGCCCGGGAATCACGGTACCGACCGCCCCCGTCGCTCCCTCCGCCGCCCTCAGGGAATCGGCAGCGAAGGGCGTGTACATGGTGAACCACCGTCCGTCGCAGTCGTCGACGACGGTGTCCTTGCCCGGCAGCACCGGCTCCAGGGTGGCAGCGTGGCTCCCCATATGGTGGTAGTTCTCCGAGCCGTTCTCCAGCGCCACCTTCCAGTTCGCCCCCACCCCCTCCCACGCGGCGGTGTACGCCACGACGAGATCCGGCAGCCGGTACGGGGCCAGCTTGGTCGTCAGCCCGTCCAGCTGCCGGCCGAGCGCCGGAGCGTGGGGATCGGCACAGATCATGAGCAGCCCGTTCCACACCTCCAGGCGGTAGCGGGGCAGCCGGCACGCCGCACGGTCGAAGTCGACCCTGCCCATCAGGGGCGCGCCGGCCAGCTGCCCGGCGTACTCGCCGTTCAGCCGGTACGTCCAGGCGTGGTACGGGCACGTCAGCCGCTTCAGGGCCCCCTGCTCCGGCGTGGTTTCCGGAGGGAGCACATCCATGAAGCGGTGCCGGCAGACCCGGGACAGCGCGTGGAGAGTCCCGTCCTCGTCACGCGTGACGACCACGGGTTCGCCCAGCACCTCGGTGCGCAGGTAGTCGCCCGGCCGGGCGAC
>NZ_MUMF01000119.1 GCF_002155905.1 Streptomyces tricolor
GCTTCGGCGGGGTGGTCTGCTGGAAGAGGGTCTGGTCGAAGTCGACCAGGCCCGTCTTCTCCATCACCGTGATGTGGTCCAGGACGGTGTCGTTGGCCTGGTCGGCGAGGGCGCGCACCAGCGAGTTCTTGGTGGTGGAGCGGATCTTCGCGACCGTGTTGAAGATCGAGCCGTGGGTCATCCGCAGGATGTTGGCGAAGTCGGTGTCGAACTGCTTTCCGCTTTCGCTCTTCAACTGGTTCACGAAGCCGACCTGTTGCGGGCTGGCCACGTTGGGCAGCGTGATGTTGAGCATCGGGGCGATCTTGCGGCAGGTGGTGTCGAGCGCGGCGTGCCCGTCGATCAGGTGCTGGCTCGCCGTGATCACCGCCTTCGAGCTGCCCTTCTGCAGCCCGATCTGCCCCACCGGGTACTCCCACAGCCCGGCCGCCCGCACCTTCACCACGAAGTCCCGGTCCTGCTCGGTGAGCGGTCCCCACTGGGTGTCGGCGATGATGCGGTCCGGTGAGCTGGAGACCTTGTCCAGGCCGAGCATGCCCGGGTAGGCGAGGGCCGCGAGGGTCAGAGCCATCGCACCGCCCACGAAGAGAGTTCCCGTCGCGTTCCGCGAAAAGCGCACCGTTCCTCCTGCTTGGGGATCCCGCCCACGGTTCGGACACCCAGCGGTACGGATGCGGCGGCGATTCGTCTCAGCGGTGCCGGGCAGAGAATCGGCGGCCGTCCACGACACCGGGGCGGCTGACCCGTACGGCTGATGCGTCCCCGGTTCACCCTCGGAAGCCGGCTGCTTACGCTGTGATGAAGCGGAGTCGGCTCTTCACTGGTTTCACGGGGGTGCCATGGGATTCGGGTTCGGTCAGCGGCGGGGCGGGCAACTGCCCGCGGAACTCACCAGCTTCGTCGGACGCGCGAGCGAACTGAACCTCATCGGCGCGGCGCTCACCGAGAACCGGCTGGTCACGTTGGTCGGCCCCGGCGGCGTCGGCAAGAGCCGTACCGCGCTGCGGGCGGCCTCCGCACTCGCCGGGCGTCACCCGGACGGCGTACGCCTGGTCGAACTGTCCGCCCTGCACGACCCGGAACTGGTGACCGCCACTCTCGCGGGCGTCCTGGAGCTGCCCGAGCAGTCCGGCATGACGTCCCTGGACGCCGTGGTGGAGCATCTGCGCGAGCGGCGGCTGCTGCTCGTCCTGGACAGCTGCGAGCATCTGCTCGACGCCTGCGCGATGCTCGCCGACACCCTGCTGCGCGAGGCCCCCGGGCTGAGCGTGCTGGCCACCAGCAGGCAGCCGCTGGACGTACCCGGCGAGCACTGCCTGCCGATCGCCCCGCTGCCGTCCGAGGACGCCCTGGAGCTGCTCGTGCAGCGCGCGGCCGTGGCCGGTCCCGGTGCCGCCGCGGACCGGGAGCGGCTGCGTGCCCTGGCGGAGCGCCTGGACGGCATCCCGCTCGCCCTGGAACTCGCCGCCGTACGGCTGCGCGCGCTGCCCCCGGCCGAGCTGGTCGCCCGGCTCGACCGCCGCTTCGAGGTGCTCACCGGCGGCCGGCGCACCGCCACCGCCCGGCACCAGACCCTGCGGACCGCCATCGGCTGGTCCCACGAGCTGTGCACCCCCGCCGAGCGGCTGCTGTGGGCCCGGCTGTCGGTGTTCGCCGGCTCCTTCGACGTGTCCACCGCCGAGCGGGTGTGCGGGGGCGGCGAACTGCCCCCGGAGCGGGTGGTGGAGGCGCTGATCGGGCTGGTGGACAAGTCCGTCGTGCAGCGCATCGGCGAGCACGGCGAGCGGTACCGGCTGCTCGACACCATCCGCGAGTACGGCGCCGAGTGGCTGGCCGAGGTCGGCGGCGCGGACGAGGTGCGCCGCCGCCACTTCGCCGTCTACGACGACCTCGCCGAACGCTTCTGGTCCCAGCTGGTCAGCCCCGCCCAGGTCGCGCTGCACCGGGCCGTGCGGGAGGAGACCGCCGACATCCGGGCCGCCCTCGCCCACGGCTGTGCCGTCGACGACCTCGCCCCGCGCGCCCTGTGGCTGGCCACCCGGCTGGGCCCCTACTGGCGGGCGGCGGGCACCCTGTCCGAGGGGCGGCACTGGATCGAACGCGGTCTGGAGCGGGTTCCGGGCGACTGCCCCGAGCGGGCCTGGGCGCTGCTCATGACCGGCGTCATGGCGATCTGGGCCGGTGACCTCGACACCGCCCTGGCCCGGTTCCCCGAGGCCCAGGAGGCGGCCCGGCGGATCGGCGAGAGGCGCGTGGAGCTGTTCACCGAGGCGTACCTGGGCGCCCTGACCGCGCTCGGCGGGGCCGTCGAGGAGGGGCTGGCCGCGCTGGAGTCGGCCCGGCAGCGGATCGTCGCGTCCGGTGACGCGCTGGGCATCGGGGTCGTCCACTACGAGGGTGCCATCCTGCGGGCCGCGCTCGGCGACACCGAGGGCGCGCTGGAGATGTGCGCCACCGGCCTGGAACTGCTCGCGGGCACCGGCGAACGCCAGCTGTACGGCTCCACGCTGGCCGTGCAGGGCACCATCCTGTGGCTGAGCGGCCGGCACGGGCCCAGCGTCGAGGCGCTGCGCCAGGGCCTGGAGGACGGCGCGGAGGTCGGGGAGGTGCTGGTCGCCGCCCTGGCCTGTCTGGGCCTGGCCTGGCACGCGGCCCGCGAGCAGCGGTACGTCCGCGCGGCCTGGCTGCTCGGGTACGCCGCCCACGCCCGCCGCCTCGCCGGGGACCCGGTGGCCCTGCTGCCCCGGCTGCTGGAGGAGCAGCAGACGGTGGTGGAGACGGTCCGTACGGCGCTGGGGCCCGAGACCTTCGCGCACTGGCACGGGCTCGGCGCCCGCCTGTCCGGGCAGGAGGTGCTGGAGGCGGTGCGGGCGGACACCGACGAGCCGCTGCCGCCGCCGGACGGCTCGGGGGTGCCCGCCCCGGCCGGTTCCCCCGAGCGCCGCGCCTCGGGCGCCCTCACCCGGCGCGAGCGCGAGGTGGCCGCGCTGGTGGCGCAGGGCCTGTCCAACCGGGAGATCGCCGCCCGCCTGGTCATCTCCAAGCGCACGGTGGACGCCCACGTCGAGCACATCCTGGCCAAGCTGGGTGTCACGTCCCGGACGGAGATCCCGGCACCGGCGGAGCCGTGAGCCCGGGTACGTACGCACCGGCGCGGAGCCGCCCTCGGTATACGGATCTTCCGCGCCCGGCATCCGTATCCGGCCGGTTTCCGCCCGCCGCGCCCTCGGTGCCGGGGCACTCTGGTGGGGCCGCCCCGGGGGACCGGGCGCCCGGGCGCCGGCAGCGCGGGTCGACCCGGCCGCTGTCATGGCACGGCGCCCGCCGCCGCTCCCCCTCGGCGGTACCCCCGGAAAGGGGCTGCCCCAGGTCGGCGGGGCAGCCCCTGGACCCCGGCGGCGCGGCCGGTGTGAGCGGGCGGGGCGCGCGGTACGGATGACGGGCATGCGCAGTGTCGCCATCGTGGGAGCCGGGCCGGGGCTCGGGGCCGCCGTCGCGCGGCGGTTCGGCCGGGAGGGGTTCGGCGTGGGGCTGGTCGCCCGGGACCGGGGCCGGCTGGACGCGATCGTGGACGGGCTCACGGCCGGGGGGATCACCGCGCGCGGCTGCACCGCCGATGTGCGGCGGCCGGCGGAGCTGGCCGCGGCGCTGCGCGAGCTGGCCGACGCCCTCGGCACCGTCGAGGTGCTTCAGTACAGCCCGGTGCCGCACCGGGACTTCATGCGGCCCGTGCTGGACACCGGGCACCGGGACCTGGTGGGGCCGATCGAGTTCTCCGTGTACGGGCCGGTGGCCGCCGTGCAGCAGGTGCTGCCCGGGATGCGGCGGCTCGGGCGCGGCACGATCCTGTTCGTCAACGGGGGGAGCGCCGCCGTCCCCCATCCCGAGCGGGCCGGCACCTCGATCGCCTTCGCCGCGGAGAGCGCGTACGGCCGTCTGCTGCACGACCGGCTGGCCGGGGAGGGCATCCACGTCGCCCAGCTGGTGATCCCCGGGGCCATCACGCCGGGCCACGCCCGCAAGGACCCCGACGCGCTCGCGCGGACCCTGTGGGCCCTGCACCGGGACCGGCACGGGTTCCGCCACTACGCCGACGACCTGGAGAGCTGACCGGGGGGCACCGGGGGCTGGTGTGCAGGTCTGAGCGGGTGCGGGGACGGTCGCCCTGCGGAGCGTGGGGTTATGGGCCAATATGGGGACATTGGCCGCATTGCTCTCTTCAAAGGGGGCCTCCATGGCTGTGGAAATCCCTGCGCTCGTCAAGCCGTCCCGGCTCAGAAGCCGGGGCGGACTGCTGGGCGAGTGCCTGGCGGAGTTCCTCGGAACCTTCGTCCTCATCTCCTTCGGCTGCGGCGTGGTCGCGATGGCGGTCGCCGCACTGCCCGGTTCCGGCCGGGCCGAAAGCCCCACCACGATCTTCCTCGCGGCCGGCGACTGGCTGCTCATCACCTGGGGCTGGGCCATGGCCGTCATGCTCGGCGTCTACGTCGCCGGCGGCATCAGCGGCGCCCACCTCAACCCGGCGGTGACCCTGGCGATGGCCATCCGGCGCGGGTTCTCCTGGGCCAAGGTCCTGCCGTACTGGTTCGCGCAGGTCGTGGGCGCCCTCACCGGCGCCGCCCTGGTCTACCTCGTCTACCACAACGCGATCAGCGCCTACGACCAGGCCGCGCCGGGGCCGAAGGTGAACGGGCACACCAACGCCACCTTCTCCATCTTCGCGACCTTCCCGGCCCCGTACTTCCACGGCGGCGTCTGGGGTCCGCTGATCGACCAGATCGTCGGCACGGCGTTCCTGCTGATGCTGATCGCCGCCGTCATCGACCTGCGCAACCAGGCCGTGAAGGCCAACCTCGGGCCGCTGGTCGTGGGCCTCGTGGTCGCCGCCATCGGCATGTCCTACGGCGCCAACGCGGGCTATGCCATCAACCCGGCCCGCGACTTCGGCCCGCGCCTGTTCACCTACGCGGCGGGCTGGGACGGCCTGGCCTTCCCGGGCAGCGTCGCCGGCGCCTACAGCGGCTACTGGTGGATCCCGATCGTCGGGCCGCTGATCGGCGGTGCGATCGGGATCCTGATCTACGACCTCTTCATCGGTGACGTCCTGCTCGTCCGGGCCCAGCAGTCCGAGCTGCCGCCGCCCGGCCGCTCGACGCCGGTACGCACCAGCGACGAGGAGTAGACCCCACCTCCCTAGCCCGCCAGGCCGGTCCCGAACGCCGTGTACGTGCGGGCCGGCAGGCCCACCTTCGTGGGGCCGAACGTGGTGGACGCCGTGGTCGAGTAGAGCGTCCCGGCGGCGCCGGGCAGATGCCACAGGGCGCCCTCGGGGTCGTTCTCGCCGTCGGCGACGGCCGTCAGGTCGGCCCGGCCGTCACGGCCCACGTCGGAGGCGAGCAGGGCGCTGCCGAAGTTGTCGGCGCCCTCCACCGCGCCCGGCACGCCGGGGCTGTCCTGGGTCAGGAACACCGGGCGCGCGGTGGACAGGCCGGAGGCCGAGCCGCGCAGCAGCGTGATGGCGCCGGCGGACGGCAGGAAGCGGGAGTCGTCGCCGAAGGTCTCGCCGGGCGCGCCCACCGCGAGGTCGCCGTACCCGTCCTTGTCGAAGTCGCCGACCGCCAGCGCCTTGCCGAACGCGTCCTGGCTCTCGGCGGAGTCCGGGACCCCGGCCGAGTTCTCGGAGAGGGTGACGCGGCGGGTGGCGCTCGGGCCGGCCGAGGTGCCGTGCACGACGTGGATCTTCCCGCCGGTGGAGCCCGACGGATCGGCGTCCCGCTCCCGCGGGTTGCCGAGGACGATGTCGCCGTAGCCGTCCTTGTCCAGGTCGCCGATCGCGGCCGTCTCGGCGGTGCGCAGGCTCGCCGCCTTGCTGATGCCGTCGGCGGTGCCCTTGTAGTAGACGGCGGTGGCCAGGTGCTCGCCGTTCGGCTGCACGCCGGTGACCACCAGGTCGGCCTTGGTGTCGCCGCTGACCCGGCCCGCGGTGAGCCGCGGACGGTCGGGGCCCGGGGTGTACGCGGAGACCCGGCCCGTCGTACCGGACGTGGCGAACGGGCCGCGGATCAGCCGGACGCGCCAGCTGGAGCTGCCCGAGTCGCTCTGCGCGGAGATCGCCAGGTCGGGCTTGCCGTCACCGGTGAAGTCCGCCGCCGCGATGCTCGTACCGAAGTAACCGCCGTACAGCGGCTGCGGGTTCTTCACCGTCGTACCGCCGGACAGCCCCGACCTCGACCCCCACACGATGACGACCGTACCGGCGTCCGCCGCGCTGCCCGCCGCCTCGTCCGGGGCGCCGACGACCAGGTCGCTGTAGCCGTCACGGTTGAGGTCGGCGGCGGCGAGCGCGCTGCCGAACGCGTCGCCCTTCTCCGCGCCGCCGGGGACGCCCGCGGTGTTCTGGCTGATCAGCTGGCGCTTGGCGGGGTCCGGCCCGGACGCGGTGCCGTACACCACGGCCACCTGGCCGGCCCACGACTTCCCGCCCACGGTGGCGGCGGGGGCCGCGACGGCCACGTCCCGGTAGCCGTCGCCGTTGAAGTCGCCGGGCAGCCCGGAGGGCGCCGCGGCGGCGGTGCCGGACAGGACCGGCGGGGTCAGACCCGCGAGGAACAGGGCGGCGAGCGCGGTACCGCCGCGCAGGGGGTGCTTCACGTCCGGGTCTCCCGTGGACAGTCCGAGGGGTGGTGCTGGCGAGAAGGAGACCACCGGAGGTGCGCCAGGGTTGTAGGGGAGCCGGACGGGCTTTCGCGACCCGGCCGGCGCACTGTTCTGCGATAATCGCGCTCCACGCCATGACGGGGTGTCACCTCGCCCCGTGCCCAGGGGGGTACGAGCACGATGAGCGCCGGGCGCCGACGGGCCCTGTTGATCGCGGTGTCCGCGTATCCGCAGCTGGACGTCCCGAAACTGCGCGAGGACTTCCCGAGCCTGCCCTTCACCACGCACGACGTGGCGATGCTGCGCACCGCCCTGCTGCAGAGCGGCTACCGGCCCGAGGACGTGACCGTCCTCGACGACGAGGAGTCGACCCGCGAGGGCGCCATCCACGACGAGCTGGGCCGGTTCCTGAACTCCTGCGAGGACGGCGACGTGGGCCTCGTCTACTTCTCCGGCCACGGCGTCCGCTTCGGCACCACCGACTACCTGCTGCCCAGTGACGTCCGCGCGAGGTGGGGCGCCGGCGAACGCACCCTGAGCCCGCACGGCCTCATCGAGATCGTCCCCGACGAGCTCCTCGCACCGCTGCGCTCCAGCGCCACGGTGATGCTCTGCTTCGACGCCTGCCGCAGCAGCGGCGACACCCCGCCCGCCACGTTCGAGGCGATGAAGGTCAGCCGCGCCTGGGACAACGTCGTCGTGCTGAGCGCCTGCGCCCCCGGCGAGGAGGCCCTCGGGCACGCCGACGCCGGCAGCGTCCTGGCCATGGCGCTGAGCGAGACCCTGAAGCCGACGTCCTCGCCCCGTACGTTCCGCGAGGTCATCCGGCGTGTGGAGGAGCGCGCGGAGGAGATCGCGGCGAACTACCGGTACAGCAGGCCGCCCCGGGCCGTGCACCGCTGGCTGGGCGGCGACACCACCGGCGGCACCCACGCCGACGTACCGCTGTGCGAGGCGACCCCGTCCGCCGGCCCCTGGACGGACGCCGTCCTCCGGTCCCACCTGTGGGAACGCACCGACGGCACGACCGGCCGGCGGGACCGGGCCAAGCAGCACCTCGCGGAGGTCGTGAAGAAGACCGTCGCCATCCGCAGGCGACGGGACCCCGAGACCGACCCGTGGGACGACCCGCAGGTCCCGCAGCGGCTGATCGAGCGGCTCGACCAGCTCGTGGACGCCTCCGGCGCCCGGCTCAGCCTCGTCGAGACCGTGGTGCTCCTGGGCGCGCCGTTCCTGCGCGAGGCCGCACTCTCCTGCGGCCTGGCCGCGCTGCGCACCCTCTACGCCGACGACCCCGCCGACACCCCCCGGGACCTGCCCGTCGACAGCTTCGCCGCCCACCTCCACCGCGACATGGGCGACGTACGGCGCGCCCACCGGCAGATCGAGGCGACGCGCCGCACGCTGCTGCGCCGCGGGCACAAGAGCGACGCCCGCGGCGCCGAGTACTGGCTGCGGCACCGCTTCCTCGCCGACTGGGACCTGCTGTGGGAGGAGCGCACGGACCCGGAGCTGGACAGCCTGCGCGCCGCGACCGACCTGCTGGTGCGGGCGGCGGAGAGCGCCGCCGGCCTCACCCTGGGCCCCGACGAGCGGGGCGAGCTGCGGCACGCCGTCGTCAAGGTCGTCTCCCAGCTCGGCACCGGCACCCCCGCCGACTCCGTGGCACCCGACGGCACCGTCTGGGACACCGAACTCGGCCTGTGCGCCTACCTGTGCGGGGAGGCGGAGCGGTGGAGCTGGCGCCCGCGCGAGCTGGCCACGCTGCTGCACCTGGCCGGGCTGCTCGCCATCGATCCGCGCCTGCTCGACGGTGTGCTCATCGACCACCTCGGCCCGCGCGAGCCCACCCAGGTCCGGCCGCAGGGCATCATCGGCGAGATCGCCGCGAACGACGGCTTCCGCCCCGTCACCCCCGACCGGCTCCCGGCGGCGGGCGCACCCGGGCACGCCCCGGGCACCCACTGGCGGCTGGTGTTCAAGTGCTCCAGCGCCGCCCTGTTCACGGCGCTGGACCGGCTCGCCGCCCGGATCGCCGCGGTGTCGGAGGCGACCCGGCGCGGCCACGGCACCCTGCGCTCCGGCGACCTCCTCTTCGGCCTGCCGCAGCTGGTCAAGACCGAGGGCCTCATCCCCAGGAACCACGGCTTCGACAAGCCCCCGCCCCGGTTCCGGCTGGCCGAGGACGAGGTGAAGCCGCTCATCATGGGCACCCAGCTGTACGGGGACCGGATGCTGGCGGTGCGCGAGCTGTACCAGAACGCCCTCGACGCCTGCCGGGTCCGCCAGGCCCGGCGCCGGTACGCGGAGCCCGGACGGCAGACCCCCGGCGCGACCGAGCGGGAGCAGCTCGCCGGCTCCCGGATCGTCTTCACCCAGGGCGTCGACCCGGCCACGGGCCGGACGTACATCCAGTGCGAGGACAACGGCGTCGGGATGACGGCGGAGGAGCTGCGGGACCTGTTCGCCCAGGCCGGCCGCCGCTCCGAGCAGTCCTCGGCCCGCATGCGGGAGATGCGCCGGTGGCGCCGCCGCGGCATCACCACGGAACTCAACAGCCGGTTCGGCATCGGCGTCTTCAGCTACTTCATGCTGGCCGAGGAGATCGAGGTGACCACCCGGGCCGTCGACGTCTCCGGCCACCTCCCCCTCGACGGCCACCGGGCCAGCGTCACCGCCGGCTCCGGGCTGATGCACCTCAGCCGCGAGCAGCGGGAACTCGCGGGCGGCGGCACCCGGGTGCGGCTGTATCTGCACGACGACACCGAGGAGAAGGACGAGCAGCCCCCGTCCCTGATCCAGGCGTTGCGAGAGTTCCTGTGGTGCAGCCCCGTGGAGGTGGTCGCCCGGGAGAACGGCGTCGACGCGGAATGGCGGCCGGGCGAGCTGTACGGCGACTCCTCGCTGCCGAGCGCGCGCATCGAGGCCGCCGAGGGCGTCTGGTGGGTGCAGGGTCCGGGCATGCTGCTCGCGGACGGGCTGCTGGTCTCCGACGCCGAGCGCCCGGACGGGTACGTGGTGAACCTGCGGGGCAGGCACCGGCCGGAGCTGAGCGTCGACCGCAACCGCTTCCTCCGGTACGACGAGCAGCGCGTCGAGGAGGACCTCAAGGCGGCCGTCCCGGCCCTGGTGCGGTCGGCGTGGCGGCCGTTCCCGCTGGAGTGGCTGTGGAGCCTCGCCGATTCCTGGCCGCGCCTCGCGCAGGAGGTTCTCGGCCGGCTGATCGAGCACGACGTGACGGTGGCGGTGCCGGACGAGCTGCGGGGCGAGGACTGGGCCCATGAGCAACCGGTCGTCACGCTGCGCGAGGCGGGGTGTCTGCCCGTCGACGAGAGGGTCCTGAAGGAGGATCTGCGGCGGTCGGTCAGCCACACGCGCTTCTTCGAGCCGTGGCGCATCGGCGTCCTGGGGGTCAAGCGGCACCAGGAGGCCGTCGTCCCGCACGCGGGCTTTCCCGGACCGGAGCCCCTGGACACGGTGCTGTTCCGCCGTATGCCGGACGGATCCTTCCGGGAACCGCTGCGCGCCGCCGCGGACACCGGACGCTCGCTGCGGGAGGTGACCCGTCAGCTGCGCCGGTACGCCCTCACCGGGGTGTCGGTCCCGGAGGTGGCGGACATCCGTGCCCTGACGGACGTCGTGCCGACCTCTCTTGCGGCCTTGCTGTACACGGAGATCCAGGACGCGAGGGCCCTGGTCGACCCGGACGACGACGACTCCGGGCGGCACGCCGTACGGCAGACGATGGTGCGGATGTCGGCCCGGGAGAGGGTGAGCCTGGGGGTCCTGGCGGAGCTGCTCGAACAGCTGTCGGGCCTCGATCCGTCGATTCCGACGATGCCGGACGTCCAGTGGCTCGCGACCCGTCGCGTGGACGCGCGCGAACGCCGTGTCCTGCTGAACGACGGGCCGTCCGCCAGACCCTACGAAGGCCGGGACTCCTTGCCGTTCGCCGGGCTCGTACGGCCGGTGGACATCGCCTACCGGGCCAAGCAGACGGGGATCCCGCCGGCCGAGATCGAGACGGTCGTACGGCGCTTCGAACCGCTCGGCTACCGGCTCGCCGGGCCCGCCCTCCCCGGCCTCCTGGATGAGCCGCAGCTCACCGCGCTCAGCCGGGACCTGGACGCGCAGCCCCCGTTCCTCACCCCGGACCCGATCGGACTGCGGCACCTGGTCCGGCTGGCCGCCCGGCGCGAGGAGACCGTGGGGGCCACGGCGGCCTGGCTGGCGGAGTGGGCGGGCGCGCTGGGCGTCGAGGTCACGGACCCGGGCCCGCTCGCCTCGTTCCCGCCACCCGCCTGGTGCGCACTGCTGCCGCCGGAGGAGCGCGCCGAGAGCCGGGCCGATGACGGGAACGACCGCGCGCCCCAGCTGATCTCCGCCTGGTCCGTACTGGCGACGATCGAGGAACTGGGCGACCATTCCTCGGCGGAGCGGCACATCGCCGCGGTGGCGGCACTGGCGGACGCGGGCCTGGTCGAGCGGCGGGTGGTCGACGCGGCGCGGACCCTGCTGAACGAGCCCCCCGCCGTCCGGGCCCGGGGCCTGTGGAGCCGCGGCCTGAAGGTGCGCGGCCGACGCTCCGGCTACAGCGTCGCGGCGTTCGCCGATCCGGATGCCCAGGGGAAGGCCGCTGCTCTGCTGAGCATGGCCGTGGAGATCGGAGAGAGCCTCGACAGCGCCGCCGAGAGGCTGCGGGGCAAGACGGCGCCCTACGGCTTCGACGTACCCGAGGTCCCCGGCGACGCCGCCCGGCTGACGCCCAACCACTCCCTGCGCGCGGCCCTGTGCACCAGTCTGGGCAGATGGCGGTCCCGCATCTCGCTGCGCGCTCTGATCACCTACGCGAACGACACCGACGTCGACCTCGCCACCGCCGCCGCCGAGCTGAACGCCTACCGCTCCCTGGGCGCCCCGACCGTGCCGGTGCCCCCGGACTTCGTGCGGCCGGAGGAGCCCCTGGAGCGCGACGTGGCCGCCGAGTGCGCGCTGATGCAGCCCTGCTTGCGGGACTCCTGGACGCTGACCCCGTTCGCCCTGGTCGTGGCCGCCGGACGGCTCGGCGGCGGGCTGCGGGAGACGTACCGGCGGCTGGAACCCTTCACCAGGATCGGTCTTGACGTCCCGTTCCCCGAGCCCGGCTGCGACCGCGTCCCCGACTGGCGGGACGTCGTCCTGCTCACCGCCCGGCTCACCGGACGGGAACCCGTGCTGTCCGGGGACGTCACGGCGGACCAGCTCCGGCTGGCCGCCGAGGAGACGGAACTGGCCGTGGACGACGTCCGTACCCGGCTCGCCGACTACGCGCCCCTGTTCGGCTTCCGCCTGCCGCCGTACGAGAGGACCTGAGGTGCCGCACGACGCCAAGGACTACGAATCCCGGTACCTGCCGGACCAGACCGGGTTCGTCTGGGACTTCTCCGGCGGCCGGCTCGTCATCACCGGCCTGTGCCCGGCCTGCGCCGGGGAGACCCGGCATCCGGTGCCGACGCGGCTCACGCCCGGCGCGGTGACGAAGGGCGGGGGCGCCGGGGCGTTCGAGGAGGACGACGAGGTGCCGCGCGAGGTGTACATGCGGTGCCGGTGCCGGCTGCCCCACCCCGGGGACACCCAGGAGACCGGCGGCTGCGGTGCCAAGTGGGTGGCGATCCGGCCGACGGGGGCCGGCTCGTGACGGGGCGGTACCTGCCCGAGGAGCTGGAGCGCGCCCAGCAGCGGCTGGACGCGATGGCCGAGGCCCAGCTGGAGATCGGGCGGGCGCAGGCGGAGGGCTGGCGGAACTTCCTCACCGTCGCCTCCGGACTGCTGGCCGCGGTGCTGGTCCTCAAGGGCCGGGAGAACGTCGCCGAACTCCCCGGCGGCTACCGGACGGCGGTCGTCGTGCTGGTGGCGGCCGGGCTGGTGCTGCTGCTCGTCGCCGCCTTCGTCGCCGTGTCGGCGGCCCACGGCCGGCCCGGTGACGTGCTGAAGTACCCCCATGCCGCGAAGCTGCTGGACTGGGAGGAACGGGAGCGGGAGCGGATCGCGTCGCGGATCGGCGTCACCCGCTGGGCGACCGTGGCCGGTGTGCTGGCCGCCGCGGCCGGCATCCTGCTGACCTGGGTGGCGCCGGGGCCGGACGAGCCGGCGCAGACGGTCCGGGTGCACACCAGGGCGGAGACGCTGTGCGGCGAACTCCTGGCGGCCGACGGCAGCGGCGTCACGGTCAAGGTCAGACCGGCGTCCGGCAAGGGACAGGCGACGATCCGGCACCTCACCTGGCAGCGCGACGCGGTGAGCGTGGCGCCCACGGCCAGATGCTGACCGGTCCGCGCCTCACATCCCCTGGCCGGTGAGGGTGACCTTGGCGCCGACGACCGTGTGCTCGTACAGCCAGCGGGCGTCGGCGGTGCGCAGGCCGATCATGCTCAGCGTGGACGCCCGGCGCCCGGGGACGTCGACCGTGCCGTCGGTGCCGTAGAGGTAGTGCGGCTGCTGCCGGGGGCCGAGGAAGGCCAGCACCCAGTCGTGCTGCTCGATCTCGCCCGTCGGCGAGGCGCTGAACCGCGCGTGCCGGAAGCGGTCGGTGACCCGGGCGACCGCTTCCGGCACGCGC
>NZ_MUMF01000120.1 GCF_002155905.1 Streptomyces tricolor
GTTGCGCAGTTCCACGGCGGTCAGCGAGTCGAAGCCGGCCTCGCGGAACGAGCGGCGCGGGTCGAGCGTCATGTCGCCGCCGTGGCCGAGCACGGCCGCGACATGGGTGCGGACCAGCTCCAGGAGAGCCGCGTCGCGTTCGGCGGGGCCGAGCGCGGCCAGCCGGTCGGCGAAGGACGCGGCGTCCGTGCGGGAGGCCGCGGTACGGCGGGCGCGTGCGGGCACCAGAGCGCGCAGCACCGCCGGAACGTCCGCGGCGCGGCGCAGGGCGGGCAGGTCCAGGCCGACCGGGAGCAGCAGCGGCTCCTCGGCGGCCAGGGCGGCGTCGAGCAGGCGCAGGCCCTCGGCGGTGGACAGGGGGCGGACACCCGCGCGGGCCATGCGGGCCACGTCGGCGTCGGTGAGGTGGGCGGTCAGCCCGGTGCGCTGCTCCCAGAAGCCCCAGGCCAGCGAGTGCGCCGGCAGGCCGTGGTGGCTGCGGTGGGCGGCCAGCGCGTCGAGGAAGGCGTTGGCGGCGGCGTAGCCGGACTGGCCGGCGCCGTCGACCGTGCCGGCGGCGGAGGAGAACAGCACGAACGCGGCGAGACCGAGGTCGCGGGTCAGCTCGTGCAGATGCCAGGCGGCGTCGGCCTTGGGGCGCAGGACGGCGTCCAGGCGTGCGGGCGTCTGGTCGGCGAGCAGGCCGTCGTCCAGGACGCCGGCGAGGTGGACGACCGCGGTCAGCGGGTGGTCGGAGGGTACGGCGGCGAGGAGCGCGGCGAGCTGGTCGCGGTCGGCGGCGTCGCAGCGGGCCACGGTGATCTCCGCGTCCAGGCCGGTGAAGTCGTCGGCGGCGGTGCCGCTGCGCCCGGCCAGCACGAGGCGGCGTACGCCGTGCTCGGCGACCAGGTGCCGGGTGACCAGGGCGCCGAGCACACCGGTGCCGCCGGTGATCAGTACGGTGCCGTCCGGGTCGAGGGCCGGGGCCTGGCCCCGGGGGGCGGTGCGGGCCAGCCGGGGCACGTGCACGGTGCCGGCGCGCAGGGCCAGTTGGGGTTCCGCGGTGGATGCCGCGGCGGCCGTGGCGGCGTCCGCCTCACCGCCGTCCACGAGCACGAACCGCCCGGGATGCTCGCCCTGCGCGGCCCGCAGCAGGCCCCACACGGCGGCGCCCGCCAGATCGGTGACGTCCTCCTCCCCCACCGCAACGGCGCCCCGTGTGAGCACCAGCAGCCGTGCCTCGGCGGTGCGTTCGTCGGCCAGCCAGTCCTGTACGGCGGCCAGCACCCGCTCGGTCTCCCGGTGTGCGCCGGTGACCGGGTCGCCGCCGCCGGCCGGCAGCACCACCCACGCGGGCACGGACTCCAGCGCGGCCAGGCCCGGTTCGTCCCAGACGGCGTACTCGGGTACGGGCGCCGCGGGGACGGGCAGCGCCGGCCAGTCCAGGCGGTACAGGTCGTCCGTGCGGGCGGCCGGTGCGAGCGCGGCCGGGTCGACGGGCCGGGAGACCAGGGCCTCGACCTCGGCGACCGGGGCGCCCGTGGGGTCGGCCAGCTGGAGGGACAGCGTCTCGTCGCCGTGCATCCTGACCCGCAGGGCGGTGGCCCCGGCCGCGTACAGCGAGACCCCGGTCCAGGCGAAGGGCAGCCGGGCGGTGTCCGCCGCCTCGGTGCCGAGTCCGTCGGCGTGCAGGGCGGCGTCGAACAGGGCGGGGTGCAGGGCGAAGCCGTCGGCGTCGACGGGCAGTTCGACCTCGGCGAAGGTCTCGTCGCCGCGCCGCCACACCGCCCGCAAACCCTGGAAGGCGGGCCCGTACCCGTAGCCGAGGCCGGCCAGGTGGTCGTAGGCGTCCTCGACGGGTACGGGCTCGGCGCCCTGGGGCGGCCAGGCCGCCAGGTCGAAGGCGGGCGGGGCGGTCTGCGGGGCGAGCAGTCCGGTGGCGTGCGCGGTCCAGGCCGTGTCCTCGGCGTCCTCGGGGCGGGAGTGGACGGTCAGCGCGCGGTGTCCGGAGGCGTCGGCGGCGGCGATGTGCAGCTGGAGCTGGAGCGCGCCCCGGGCGGGCAGCACCAGCGGTGCCTGGAGGGTGAGTTCGGCGAGGTGCCCGCACCCGAGGTCGTGGCCGGCGCCGAGGGCCAGCTCGACGAGGGCGGTGCCGGGCAGCAGGGTGGTGCCGGACACGGCGTGGTCGGCGAGCCACGGCGCGGTGGCGGTGGAGAGGCGGCCGGTGAACAGGGTGCCGCCCTCGGCGACCGGGACGGCCGCGCCCAGCAGCGGGTGGCCGGTGGTGCGGAGCCCGGCGGCGGTGACGTCGCCGGCGGAGGCGGACCGGCCGAGCCAGTACCGCTCGCGCTGGAACGGGTAGGTGGGCAGGCCGGCGGGGCGCACCGGCAGGCCGGCGAACACGGCCGACCAGTCGACGGGGACGCCGGCGACGAAGGCCTCGCCGAGGGCGGCCAGGAGGCGTGCGGGGCCGCCGTCCTCGCGGTGCAGCGAGCCGAGGCCGGTGACGTCGGTGCCCGCGACGTCGGCGGTCTCCTCGATGCTGTGCAGCAGCACGGGGTGCGGGCTGCACTCCACGAACACCCCGTACCCGGCGTCGAGCAGGGTGCGCGTGGCCGGCTCGAACAGCACGCTCTGGCGCAGGTTGGTGTACCAATAGCCGGCGTCCAGGCCGGCGGTGTCGAGCCGGGCGCCGGTGACGGTCGAGTAGAACGGCACCTCGGCGGGCCGGGCCCGCACGTCCGCCAGGTCGGCGAGCAGGCGGTCGCGGAGGGACTCGACGTGCGCGGAGTGCGAGGCGTAGTCCACGGGAAGCCGCTTGGCGCGGTCGCCGCCGGCCACGATCGTCTCGCGGAGTTCGTCCAGGGCGTCGGCGTCGCCGGACACCACCACGGAGGAGGCGCCGTTGACGGCGGCCACGGCCACGCGGCCGTCGTAGCGGGCGATCAGCTCGCGTACCCGGGCCTCGGGCAGCGCGACCGACATCATGCCGCCGCGGCCGGAGAGGGCCTGGGCGATGGCCTGGGCGCGCAGGGCGACGACGCGGGCGCCGTCGGCGAGGGAGAGCGCGCCGGCCACGCAGGCGGCGGCGATCTCGCCCTGGGAGTGGCCGATGACGGCGGCGGGCCGGACCCCGTGGGCGCGCCACACCTCGGCGAGCGACACCATGATCGCCCACAGCACGGGCTGGACGACGTCCACCCGTTCCAGCGGCTGCCGTGCCCGGACGGTCTGCAGGAGGTCCCAGTCGGTGACGGGCGCGAGGGCCGCGGCGCAGTCGGCCATGCGCGCGGCGAACACGGGTGAGGTGTCGAGCAGGTCGGCGGCCATCCCGGCCCACTGGGAGCCCTGGCCGGGGAAGACGAAGGCGATGCGGGACTCCGCCGCGGGCCGGCCGCGCACCACGTTCGGCGCGGTGGTGTCGCCCTCGGCGAGGGCGGTCAGGCCCGCGGTGAGGGCGGGCAGGTCGGCGCCGGTGACGACGGCCCGCTCGGCGAGCGCGGCGCGTCCGGTGGCGAGGGTGTGGGCGATGTCGGGCACCGGGTCGGTGCCGGCGGTGAGGTGGTCGAGGAGGCGGCGGGCGTGGGCGGCGAGGCCCTGCGCGTCGTTGCCGGACAGGACGAGCGGGAGCGGCCCGGTCCAGGAGGGCTCCTGGGCGCGGGCCTCATGCTCGGGGGCGGCCTCGATGATGACGTGGGCGTTGGTGCCGCTGATGCCGAAGGAGGACACGGCGGCGCGGCGGGGTTCGCCGTCCTTTGTGGGCCAGTCACGGGCCTCGCCGAGGAGTGCGACGGCGCCGGCCTCCCAGTCGACCTGGGAGGTGGGGTGTTCGGCGTGCAGGGTCCTGGGCAGCCGGCCGTGGCGCATGGCCATGACCATCTTGATGACGCCGGCGACACCGGCGGCGGCCTGGGTGTGCCCGATGTTGGACTTGACGGAGCCCAGCCACAGGGGTTCGTCGCGGTTCTGGCCGTAGGTGGCGAGCAGGGCCTGCGCCTCGATCGGGTCGCCCAGCGGGGTGCCGGTGCCGTGGGCCTCGACGGCGTGCACCTGGCGGGGTTCCAGGCGGGCGTCGGCGAGGGCGGCGCGGATGACGCGCTGCTGGGAGGGGCCGTTGGGGGCGGTGAGGCCGTTGGAGGCGCCGTCCTGGTTGACGGCGGTGCCGCGCACCAGGGCCAGCACGCGGTGGCCGTTGCGCCGGGCGTCGCTGAGCCGTTCCAGCAGGAGCAGGCCGGCGCCCTCGCCCCAGCCGGTGCCGTCCGCGCCCTCCGCGAAGGACTTGCAGCGGCCGTCCAGCGCGAGGCCGCGCTGGCGGGAGAAGTCGATGAAGGTGTCGGGGGTGGACATCACCGTCACGCCGCCCGCGAGCGCGAGCGTGCACTCGCCGGTGCGCAGGGCCTGCACCGCGAGGTGGAGGGCGACGAGCGAGGAGGAGCAGGCGGTGTCGACGGTGACGGCGGGCCCTTCCAGGCCGAGGGTGTAGGAGACGCGGCCGGAGGCGACGCTGCCCAGGTTGCCGTTGCCGAGGTAGCCCTCGACGCCCTCGGGCACCTCGGTGAGCCAGCTGCCGTAGTCGTGGTACATGACGCCCGCGTAGATGCCGGTGCGGCTGCCCTTGAGGCGGTGCGGGTCGATGCCGGCGCGTTCGAAGGCCTCCCAGGCGGTCTCCAGCAGCAGCCGCTGCTGCGGGTCCATGGCGAGGGCCTCGCGCGGGCTGATGCCGAAGAAGGCGGGGTCGAACTGCGGGGCGTCGTAGAGGAAGCCGCCCTGGCGGACGTGGGTCCGGCCGGGGGCGTCGGGGTCGGGGTCGTAGATGGCCTCGACGTCCCAGCCGCGGTCGGCGGGGAAGTCGCCGACGGCGTCCGTGCCCGTGTCGACCAGCTGCCACAGCTGTTCGGGCGTGCTGACCCCGCCGGGGTAGCGGCAGCTCAT
>NZ_MUMF01000121.1 GCF_002155905.1 Streptomyces tricolor
TACCAGTAGTCGCCGTCGAGCCCGCCCGCCTCGCGGACCCACTCGCCGGTGGCCGCGGAGAGGTACGGCACCAGGGGCGCCCGGCTGCGGATGTCGGCGAACGCCTTCGCCAACGCCTCTTCGGCCGCCTCGACATGGCGGGTGTGGGAGGCGTAGTCCACCGCCACACGCCGCACGCGCACGCCGTCCGCCTCCAGTGCGGCGAGCGCCTCGTCCAGGGCCTCCGCGTCACCGGCGATCACCACCGACGAGGGGCTGTTCACGACGGCCACCTCGACTCGCTTCTCCCAGGCCGCGATGCGGTCCGCCGCCGCGGCCTCCGGCAGGGACACGGCGGCCATGCCGCCGTGCCCGGACAGCCGCTCGGCGATCACCTGGCTGCGTACGGCCACGATCCGTGCCGCGTCCTCCAGCCGCAGCGCACCCGCCACACACGCGGCCGCGATCTCACCCTGCGAGTGGCCCACCACGGCGTCCGGTACGACCCCCACCGACGCCCACACCGCGGCGAGGCCGACCATCATGGCGAAGCCGGCGGGCTGGACGACGTCCACGCGGGTCAGCAGGCCGGCGTCGGCCTCACCGCGCAGCACGTCCTCCAGTTTCCAGTCCACCCAGGGTTCCAGCGCCCGCGCGCACTCGGCGATCCGCTCGGCGAACACCGGGGAGGTGTCGAGGAGTTCGCGGCCCATGCCGGCCCACTGGGTGCCCTGGCCGGGGAAGACGAGGACGACCTTGCCGGTGCCGGCCGGGGCGGGGCCGCCGGTCAGCACGGCGGGGCTGCTCTCGCCGCGGGCCAGCGCGCCCAGTCCGGTCAGGGCCTCCTCGCGGGTGCCGGCCACGACCACGGCGCGCTCCGGCAGGACGGCCCGCCGGGTCACCAGGGCCGCCGCGACGTCGGCGGGCGCCGCGCCGGTGTCGTCGAGGAACGCGGCGAGCCGGGCGGCCTGCCCGGCGAGGGCCGTGGTGCCGCGCGCCGACACCACGAGGGGGACGACACCGGCCGGGGCGGTCCGCGGTGCGGTCGTCTCCTCCGGGGCCTCGGCGGCCTCCTCCAGGATGACGTGCGCGTTGGTGCCGCTGAGCCCGAACGAGGACACCGCGGCCCGGCGCGGCCGTCCCGGGTCGGCCCACGGGCGGGCCTCGGTGAGCAGGCGCACCGCGCCGGCCGACCAGTCGACCTGGGAGGAGGGTGCGTCGACGTGCAGGGTGGCGGGCATCTCGCGGTGCCGCAGGGCCTGTACGGCCTTGATCACACCGGCGACGCCGGCGGCTGCCTGGGCGTGCCCGATGTTCGACTTCAGCGAGCCGAGCCACAGCGGCTGCCGCGGGTCCCGGTCCCGCCCGTACGTCGCGAGCAGGGCCTGTGCCTCGATCGGGTCGCCGAGGACGGTGCCGGTGCCGTGGCCCTCGACCAGGTCGACGTCGGCCGGAGTCAGTCCGGCGGCGGCGAGCGCCTTGCGGATGACCCGCTGCTGCGAGGGCCCGTTGGGTGCGGTGAGCCCGTTGGAGGCGCCGTCCTGGTTGACGGCGCTGCCGCGGATCACGGCGAGCACCGGGTGCCCGTTGCGCCGGGCCTCCGACAGCCGCTCCAGGACGACCACGCCCGCGCCCTCGGCCCAGCCGGTGCCGTCGGCGGCGTCGGCGTACGACTTGCAGCGCCCGTCCGGGGCCAGCGCCCGCTGCCGGGAGAACTCCATGAACATCCCCGGCCCGGCCATCACCGTGGAGCCGCCGGCGAGGGCCAGGGAGCATTCGCCGCCCCGCAGGGCCTGTGCGGCCAGGTGCAGGGCGACCAGCGAGGAGGAGCAGGCGGTGTCGACGGTGACGGCGGGGCCCTCGAAGCCGAAGACGTACGACACGCGTCCGGAGGCCACGCTGGCCCCGGCGCCGGTCAGCGCGAACCCGCCCACTTCCTCCGGTACGTCACCGCCGGAGTAGTAGTCGACGCCCATGATGCCGCTGAACACGCCGACGTCGCCGCCCTTGAGCGCGGTGGGGTCGATGCCGGCCCGCTCCAGCGCCTCCCAGGACGTCTCCAGCAGCAGCCGCTGCTGCGGGTCCATGGCCACCGCCTCGCGCGGCGAGATCCCGAAGAACAGCGGGTCGAACAGCGGCGCCTCGTGCAGGAAGCCGCCCTGGCCGACGTACGACGTCCCGGCGTGCTCGGGGTCGGCGTCGTAGACCGCGTCGAGGTCCCAGCCGCGGTCCGTGGGGAACCCGGTGACGCCCTCGCGGCCCTCGCGGACCAGGCGCCACAGGTCCTCGGGGCTGCCGACTCCGCCGGGCAGCCGGCAGGCCATGCCGACCACGGCGATCGGCTCGTCCGGGTCGTGGGGCACGGCCACCGGCACGGGGGCGGCCGGGGTCACGCCCTGCAACTCGGTGTGCAGGTGCCGGGCGAGGGCGAGGGGGGTCGGGTAGTCGAAGACGGTGGTGGCGGGCAGGTTGAGGCCGGTGGCCTCGCGGAGCCGGTTGCGCAGTTCGACGGAGGTGAGGGAGTCGAACCCGGCGTCCTTGAACGCCGTTTCGGCCCTGACCCGCTCCGGACCGGTGTGCCCGAGGACGTTCGCGACATGGGTGCGGACGAGGTCGAGCAGCAGCGCCTCCTGCTCGGCGGGGGCCAGCCCGGCCAGCCGGCCGGCCAGTCCGTCCCGGCCCGCGCGTCCGGTGCCGCGCGCGGCCCGCCGGCCGGCGCGGACGAGTCCGCGCAGCAGCGGCGGCACACCGGCCCCGGCGGTCGCGTCGGCCCGCAGTCCGCGCAGGTCCAGTTTGACCGGCACGAGCAGGGTGTGGCCGCTGCCCAGCGCCGCGTCGAACAGTTCCATGCCCTCGTCGGGGCCGAGGGCCAGCACGCCGCCCCGGCGGCTCATGCGGCTGCGGGACAGGTCGTCCAGGTCGGCGCCCATGCCGGTGGTCTGCTCCCACAGCCCCCAGGCCAGCGACTGGGCCGGGAACCCGGCCGCCCGGCGGCGCGCCATCAGCGCGTCCATGCAGGCGTTGGCGGCGCCGTAACTGCCGGTGCCCGCGCCGAGGAAGACCCCGGAGACGGAGGAGTAGGTGACGAACGCGTCGAGGTCCGGGGCGAGTTCACGGGTCAGCTCGTCCAGGTGCTGCACGGCCGTCACCTTGGGCGCGAACACCCGGGCCAGCCGCTCGGCTTCGATCTCGCCGACCACTCCGGCGTCGAACACCCCGGCCGCGTGGACGACGGCGGTCAGCCGGGGGCCGGTCAGCCCGGTGAGCAGGGCCGCGACCGCGTCCCGGTCGGTCACGTCACAGGCGGGCACCGACACCGACTCGGCGCCCAGCGCCACCAGCTCCGCCACCAGCTCCCGTGCTCCGTCGGCTTCCGCGCCGCGCCGGCTGACCAGGACCAGATGGCGTACGCCGTGCCGCTGGACCAGGTGCCGGGCCAGCAGACCGGCCAGCGAGCCGGTGCCGCCGGTGATCAGCACCGTGCCGTCCGGATCCAGCACCGGTTCGGCCGGGGCGGCCGGGGCGACCCGGGCGAGGCGCGGCACATACAGCGCCGCACCCCGCACGGCCACCTGCGGCTCACCGCTCGCCAGCACGGCGCCCAGATCCACCTCGTCCGTGTCACCGTCCACGAGCACGATCCGGTCCGGGTTCTCCGCCTGCGCCGCACGGACCAGCCCCCAGACGGCCGCACCACCCGGATCGGTGACCATCTCGTCACCACCCGCCGGCACCGCACCCCGGGTCACCACCACCAGCCGGCCGTCCCCGGCACCCTCCTCCGCCAGCCAAGACTGCACGGCCGCCAGCACCCGACCCACCAACGCCACCGGAGCCTCCCCGGCGGAACGGGCCTCGACCACCGACACCTCCGGCACCTCACCGGCACCGCCCACCGACGGCAGCTCACCCCACTCCACCCGGAACAGCGCGTCGGTGCCGGGCGCGCCGGCCGCCGCTTCGAGCTGCTCTCCGGAGACGGCCCGCGAGACGAGCGAGTCCAGGGTCAGCACCAGGCCGCCGGTGTCGTCGACGGCTTCCAGCGACAGCGTGTCCGGGTCGGGCCGCAGCAGCCGTACCCGGATCGACGCGGCACCGGAGGCGTGCAGGGTGAGTCCGTTCCAGGCGAACGGCAGCCGCACCACGGCCGCTTCCTCCGCCCCGGCTCCGTCGGTCACCTCGGCCGCCGCGTCCAGGATGCTCGCGTGCAGTGCGGCGTCGAGCAGCGCCGGGTGGATGCCGAACCCGGCGGCGTTCTCCCGCTGCTCCGGCGGTACGACGACCTCCGCGAACAGCTCGCCGTCGCGCCGCCAGACCTTCCGCACGCACTGGAACGCCGGGCCGTACCCGTATCCGGCGCGCGTCAGCTTCTCGTAGCCGTCGGAGATGTCGACCTGCTGGGCGCCGGGCGGGGGCCAGGCGGTGAAGTCGAAGGTGTCGGCGGGGACGACGGCCGTGCTCAGGGTGCCGCCGGCATGCCGGGTCCAGGCGTCCGGGCCGCTCTCCGTGCCGACGTCCTGGCGGGTGGAGTACACCTCCACGCTGCGGGCACCGGTCTCGTCCGGCCCGCCCACGGCGACCAGGACGCGTACGGCACCCTGCTCGGGCACGACCAGGGGCGCCTCGATCACCAGCTCGTCCAGCACTCCGCAGCCGACCTCGTCACCGGCCCGTACGGCGAGTTCGACCAGACCGGTGCCGGGTACGAGCACCACTCCCCCGATGGCGTGGTCGGCCAGCCAGGGGTGCGTGCGCAGGGAGAGCCGGGAGGTGAAGACCAACCCGTCGGACTGGGGCAGCGGCACCACCGCGCCCAGCAGCGGGTGATCCGCCGCGCCTTGGCCGAGGGCGATGGCGTCCATGAGGGGGCGAGGGGCGGGGAGCCAGTAGTCCTGGTGCTCGAAGGCGTACGTCGGCAGGTCCACGTGGGCCTCGGTGGCACCCTCGGGGAGCACGGCCGCCCAGTCGACCTTGGTTCCGCGTACGAAGAGCTGCGCCACTGCCGACAGAAGGGTGTGCGGCTCGCCGCGCTCGTCCCGCAGGGCCGGCACGCTGACGGCGTCGTCGCCGGCCGACTCCGTGATGGCGCCGCTGAGTGCACCGCCGGGGCCGAGTTCCAGGAACACCGATCCGCCGGTGGCGCTGATGCCGTCGGCGAAGCGGACGGGGCGGCGGACGTGCTCGACCCAGTAGGCGGGGTCCGTCAACTGGCCGGGATCGGCGAGCTTTCCGGTCACGTTCGACACGACGGGGATGACGGGCTCGTTCCAGGTCAGCCCGGCGAGGGCTTCGGCGAACTCCGCCAGCATCGGCTCCATCAGCGCCGAGTGGAAAGCGTGCGAGACGGTGAGGCGCTTGACCCGGCGGCCTTGCTCACGCAGCTTCTCCGCGACGGCCTCGACGGCTCCCTCGTAGCCGGACAGGACGACCGAGCCGGGCGCGTTGACCGCCGCCAAGTCGACCCCGTCACCGAGGTGTTCGGCGATCTCGTCCTCGGTCGCGGCCACTGCGACCATCGCGCCGCCCGACGGGAGCGCCTGCATCAGCCGGCCGCGCGCGGCCACCAGCGCCGCCGCGTCCGGCAGCGACAGCACCCCGGCCACATGCGCGGCGACGATCTCACCGATGGAGTGTCCGGCGACCACGTCCGGCCGTACGCCCCACGACTCCACCAGCCGGAACAACGCCGACTCCACGGCGAACAGTCCGGCCTGCGTGAAGACGGTCTGGTCCAGCAGGCCGCCGCTCGCGTCGCCGAAGATCACGTCCTTGACCGACTGCTCCACACCGAGTTGCGCGTCCAACGCGGCGCACGCCTCGTCCAGGGCCTGCGCGAACACCGGGTACCGGTCGTACAACTGCCGTCCCATGCCCACGCGCTGGGACCCCTGGCCCGGAAACACGAACACCGTCTTGCCTTCAGCACCCGAGCCCGTGACCACTGCGGGGGCCGACTCCCCGTCGGCCAAGGCTCGCAGCTGGGTCACCGCCTCCTCCCGCGACCCGGCGAGGACCACGGCCCGCTCGGGCAGGAGGGCCCGTCGCGCGACCAGTGCTCCGGCGACGGTCGGCAACGGGGTGTCGCTGTCGCCGATGAACGCCGCCAGCCGTCCGGCCTGTCCGGCCAGCGCGCCGGCGGTTCGTGCCGAGAGGATCACCGGCAGCGGACCATCGGCCGGGGCCGACGGCTCAGCCTCCGGCTCCTCGGGTGCCTGCTCCAGGATCACGTGGGCGTTGGTGCCGCTGACGCCGAACCCGGAGACGCCGACCCGGCGCGGCCGGTCCACGTCCGGCCAGTCGCGGGCCTGCGTGAGCAGGCGTACGGCGCCCGCTTCCCAGTCGACGCGGGGGGACGGCTCGTCGACGTGCAGGGTGGCGGGGAGGACGCCGTGCCGCATCGCCTGGATCATCTTGATCACGCCGGCCACGCCCGCGGCGGCCTGGGTGTGGCCGATGTTGGACTTCAAGGAGCCGAGCCAGAGCGGCTGTTCGCGGTCCTGGCCGTAGGTGGCGAGCAGGGCCTGGGCCTCGATCGGGTCGCCGAGGACCGTGCCGGTGCCGTGGCCCTCGACCGCGTCCACGTCCGCCGGGGTCAGCCCGGCGTTCGCCAGCGCCTTGCGGATCACCCGCTGCTGGGACGGGCCGTTGGGTGCCGTCAGGCCGTTGGACGCGCCGTCCTGGTTGACGGCCGTACCGCGGACGACGGCCAGTACCCGGTGGCCCTTGCGCTGTGCCTCCGACAGCCGCTCCAGGACGACCACGCCCGCGCCCTCGGCCCAGCCCGTGCCGTCGGCGGTGGACGAGTAGGCCTTGCAGCGGCCGTCGGCGGCGAGGCCACGCTGCCGGGAGAAGTCGATGAACAGGCCGGGTGTGGCCATCACGGTGGCGCCGCCGGCCAGGGCCATCGAGCACTCGCCGCGGCGCAGCGCCTGGGCCGCGAGGTGGATGGCGACCAGGGAGGACGAGCAGGCGGTGTCGAGGGTGACCGCGGGGCCCTCGAAGCCGAAGACGTAGGAGATGCGGCCGGAGGCCACGCTGGACGCGGCGCCGGTGCCGGTGAAGCCCTCCAGCTCGGGCGGGACGCTGCCGCCGGCGAAGTAGTCGACGCCCATGATGCCGTTGAAGACACCGACGTCGGTGCCCTTCAGCGACAGGGGGTCGATACCGGCCCGCTCCAGCGCCTCCCAGGACGTTTCGAGCAGCAGCCGCTGCTGCGGGTCCATCGCCAGCGCCTCGCGCGGGGAGATACCGAAGAACTCCGCGTCGAACCGGCCGGCGCCCCGGAGAAACCCGCCCTGGTCGACGTACGAGGTGCCGGTCTTCTCGGGGTCGGCGTCCAGCAGGGTGTCGAGGTCCCAGCCGCGGTCGTCCGGGAAGCCCGACACGCCGTCGCGGCCCTCGGCCACCAACTCCCACAGTGCCTCGGGCGTGTCGGCGCCGCCGGGCAGTCGGCAGGCCATGCCGACGATCGCGATCGGCTCGCGGGACGCGGCCAGCAGCTGCTGGTTCCGCTTCTTCAGCGTGCCGACCTCTTCCAGCGACTTGCGCAGCGCCTCGACAAGCTTCTCGTAGGAAGCACTCACTTTCCCTGCCCCAATCTGTCGTGTGCCGCGTCAGCCTTCGAGGGATTCGCTGTCGCCGAGCGCGAGGTGTACGAGGTCGTCGACGTCCAGGTCGGCCAGTGCTCCGCGTGTGGTGTCCGGTGTGTCGGGCGCGGGTGCGCCGGGTTCCAGGGCGGCCAGTTCCACCAGCGCGTCCAGCAGGCCGGCCTCCCGGAACCGCTCCAGCGGGAGGGTGAGCAGTGCGTGGCGCAGCCGTTCCTCGTCCGCCTCCGCCGCAGGCCGCTGCCCGGCCGTGCCCTCCGGGGCGAGTTCGCCGTGCAGGTGGCGGGCGAGGGCGAGCGGTGTGGGGTAGTCGAAGACCACGGTGGCGGAGAGGTTGACCCCGGTCGCGGCGCGCAGCCGGTTGCGCAGTTCCACGGAGGTGAGGGAGTCGAACCCGGCGTCCTTGAACGCCGTCTCGGCCCCGACGCCGTCCGCTCCGGCATGTCCGAGCACACCGGCGACATGACCGCGGACGACGTCCAGCAGCACGGCCTCCTGCCGGTCCCGGTCCAGCCCGGCCAGCCGGCGCAGCAGGCCGTCCCCGCCGTCGCCGGCTGCGGACCGCGCCGACTGCCGCCCGGCACGCACGAGGTGGCGCAGCAGCGGGGGCACTCCGGCACCCGTGGCCGCCTCCGCGCGTACGGCCCTGAGGTCCAGCTTGACGGGGACGAGCAGTGCGTCATCACCGGCCAGGGCCGCGTCGAACAGGGCCAGGCCCTCCCGCGGAGCCAGCGGCAGGATGCCGCCGCGCCGGTTGCCGCGGGTGCGGGCCGCCGCTTCCGTGCCGGCGGTCATCCCGGTGGTCTGCTCCCAGGGCCCCCAGGCCAGGGACAGCGCGGGCAGGCCGGCCGCCCGGCGCCGGGTCATCGCGGCGTCCAGCCAGGCGTTGGCGGCGGCGTAGTTGCCCTGGCCGGCCGAGCCGAACAGGCCGGCGCCGGAGGAGAAGACCGCGAAGGTCGTCAGGTTCATGGCCCGGGTCAGCTCGTCCAGGTGCGCGACGGCCCTCACCTTCGGCGCGAAGACGTGGGCCAGGCGCTCCCGGTCGAGTGTGCCGATCACGCCGTCGTCCAGGACGCCGGCGGTGTGCAGGACGGCGGTCAGCGGGTGCTCCGCGGGGACGGAGTCCAGCAGGGCGGAGACCTCGTCCCGGTCGGCGATGTCGCAGGCGGCCACCCGTACGGTCGTCGCGCCGAGCGCGGTCAGCTCGGTGACCAGGTCCCGTGCGCCCACGGCGGCCGGGCCGCGCCGGCTCGCCAGCAGCAGGTGCCGTACGCCGTGCCGCTCGACCAGGTGCCGGGCCAGCAGGGCGCCCAGCGAGCCGGTGCCACCGGTGACGAGGACGGTGCCGTCCGGGTCCCAGCCGGCGGGCGCCGGGCCGGGGCGGGCGGTGGCGGCCCGCGCCAGGCGCGGGGCGCGGACCGTCGTACCGCGCACCGCGAGCTGCGGTTCGCCGGCCGCCTGCGCGGTGGCGAGGAGGGCGGCGAGGGAGTCGTCGTCCAGGGTGGCGTTGGCACCGGTGCCGGTGCCGGTGCCGGTGTCGGTGTCGATGAGGGTGATCCGGTCGGGGTTCTCCGCCTGGGCGGCCCGTACGAGTCCCCACACGGCCGCGCCGGCCGGGTCCGTCACGGTGTCCTCACCGGCGGCCACCGCGCCCCGGGTCACCACCACGAGCCGGGAGTCCGCGAGCCGCTCGTCGGCCAGCCACGCCTGGAGGACGCCCAGCACCCGGGCCGTGCGCTCCAGGGCGTCGTCGGCTCCGTCGGCCGGTACCACCAGCAGCTCCGGCACGGTGCCATCGGCGGCCGGACCGGCGAGGTCGGCTGCGGTGGCGACCCGCGCCCAGGCCGGCGCCGGGCTGCCCGTCCGGGCGGGCACGGTGAGGTCGGTCCACTCCACGCGGAACAGCGCATCCGCGCCGGGGGCGCCGGCCGCGGCCTCCAGTTGCTCGGCGCTGACCGCGCGGAACACCAGGGACTCGGTCGTCAGCACCGGCTCACCGGTCTCGTCGGCGGCCTGCACCGCGACCGCGTCGGGGCCGGACGGCGCCACCCGCACGCGCAGCGCCGAGGCTCCCGCCGCGTGCAGTGCCAGCCGGTTCCAGGCGAACGGCAGGACCGTGCGCGGCGCGTCACCGGGTGCGGTCGCGTCGGCCGGGGTGACGAATCCGTTGGCGTGCAGGGCGGCGTCCAGCAGGGCGGGGTGGATGCCGAACCGGGCCGCTTCCTCGCGCTGCCCGTCCGGCAGGGCGACCTCGGCGTACACCTCGCCGCCGCGCCGCCACACCGCCCGCAGGCCCTGGAACACCGGCCCGTACGTGTACCCCTGGTCGATGAGACCGGAGTAGAAGGCGTCGACGTCCACCTCGACCCGCTCGGCGCCGGGGGGCGGCCAGGGGGTGAAGTCGAAGGTGCCGCCGGGGACCGCGGGAACGGTGGCGGTGTCGGTGAGGGTGCCGGTGGCGTGCCGGGTCCAAGCTTCGGTGCCGATCTCCCCGGCCGCGTCTTCCCGGGCCGAGTAGACCGCCACGCTCCGCAGGCCGCTGTCGTCCGGGCCGCCGACGGCGACCTGGACGCGGACGCCTCCCTGTTCGGGCACGACGAGCGGGGCCTCGATGACGAGTTCGTCCAGCACGCCGCAGCCGACCTCGTCACCGGCCCGTACGGCGAGTTCGACCAGACCGGTGCCCGGCACGAGGACGACTCCCCCGACGGCGTGATCGGCCAGCCAGGGGTGCGTGCGCAGCGACAGCCGGGAGGTGAACAGCACCCCGCCGGTCTCGGGCACCTCCACGACCGCACCCAGCAGCGGGTGATCGGCCGTGCTCTGGCCGAGGGCGACCGCATCGGTCGCGGGGGCCGTCTGCAACCAGTAGTGACAGTGCTCGAACGCGTACGTCGGCAGGTCCACGTGGACTTCCGTGGCGCCCTTCGGGAGGACTGCCGCCCAGTCGACCTTGGTTCCGCGCACGAAGAGGTGTGCCACGGCCGACAGAAGGGTGTGCGCCTCGCCGCGCTCGTCCCGCAGGGCAGGCACGCTCACCGCGTACTGGCCGGCCGACTCCGCGATGGCGCCGGTCAGGGCGCCGCCGGGGCCGAGTTCCAGGAACACCGAGCCGCCGGTAGAGCTGATGCCGTCGGCGAAGCGGACGGGACGGCGGACGTGCTCGACCCAGTAGGCGGGGTCCGTCAACTGGCCGGGATCGGCGAGCTTTCCGGTCACGTTCGACACGACGGGGATGACGGGCTCGCGCCAGATCAGCCCGGCGAGGGCTTCGGCGAACTCCGCCAGCATCGGCTCCATCAGCGCCGAGTGGAAAGCGTGCGAGACGGTGAGGCGCTTGACCCGGCGGCCCTGCTCACGCAGCTTCTCCGCGACAGCCAGGACAGCCGTCTCATCGCCGGAGAGCACGACCGAGCCGGGCGCGTTCACCGCCGCCAAGTCCACGCCCTCCGCGAGGTGTTCGGCGATCTCGTCCTCGGTCGCGGCCACTGCCACCATCGCGCCGCCCGACGGCAGGGCCTGCATCAGCCGGCCGCGCGCGGCCACCAGCGCCGCGGCGTCCGGCAGCGACAGCACACCGGCCACATGCGCGGCGACGATCTCGCCGATGGAGTGTCCGGCGACCACGTCCGGCCGTACGCCCCAGGACTCCACCAGCCGGTACAGCGCCGTCTCCACGGCGAACAGTCCGGCCTGCGTGAACACGGTCTGGTCCAGCAGGCCGCCGCTCGCGTCGCCGAAGATCACGTCCTTGACCGACTGCTCCACACCGAGCTGCGCGTCCAACGCGGCGCACGCCTCGTCCAGGGCCTGCGCGAACACCGGATACCGGCCGTACAACTCCCGGCCCATGCCGACCCGTTGCGACCCCTGCCCCGGGAAGACGAACACGGTCCTGCCGTCGGTGTCCGAGCCCGTGACCACGAGCGGTGAGGGCTCGCCGGCGGCCAGCGACTCCAGTCCGGCCACCGCTTCCTCGCGTGACTCGGCGACGATCACGGCCCGCTCGGGCAGCACTGCCCGCCGGGAGACCAGCGCGCCTGCAACTGCCGTCATCGGCAGGTCGGTTCCGCCGACGAACTCCGCCAGTCGTCCGGCCTGTCCGGCCAGCGCGCCGGTGCTGCGTGCCGAGAGGATCACCGGCAGCGGACCGTCGGTCGAAGCCGGCGGCTCGGTCTCCGGCTCTTCCGGTGCCTGCTCCAGGATCACGTGGGCGTTGGTTCCGCTGACGCCGAACCCGGAGACGCCGGCCCGGCGCGGCCGGTCCACGTCCGGCCATTCGCGCGCTTCCGTCAGCAGGCGTACGGCGCCTGCTTCCCAGTCGACCTGGGAGGTCGGGGTGTCGACGTGCAGGGTGGCGGGGAGGACGCCGTGCCGCATCGCCTGGACCATTTTGATCACGCCGGCCACGCCCGCGGCCATCTGGGTGTGCCCGATGTTGGACTTCAGCGAGCCGAGCCAGACGGGTTCTTCGCGGTCCTGGCCGTAGGTGGCGAGGAGTGCCTGTGCCTCGATCGGGTCGCCGAGGACCGTGCCGGTGCCGTGGCCCTCGACCGCGTCGACGTCCGCCGGGGTCAGGCCCGCGTTCGCGAGCGCCTTGCGGATGACGCGCTGCTGCGACGGGCCGTTGGGTGCCGTCAGGCCGTTGGACGCGCCGTCCTGGTTGACCGCGCTGCCCCGCACCACCGCCAGCACCCGGTGGCCCTTGCGCCGCGCCTCCGACAGCCGCTCCAGGACGACCACACCCGCGCCCTCGGCCCAGCCCGTGCCGTCGGCCGCGTCCGCGTACGACTTGCAGCGGCCGTCGGACGCGAGGCCCCGCTGCCGCGAGAACTCGACGAAGGTGCCCGGGGTGGCCATGACGGTGGCGCCGCCCGCGAGGGCCATCGAGCATTCGCCGTTGCGCAGGGCCTGGGCCGCGAGGTGGATGGCGACCAGGGAGGACGAGCAGGCCGTGTCCACGGTCACCGCGGGGCCCTCGAAGCCGAAGACGTAGGCGACGCGGCCGGAGGCCACGCTGCCCATGCCGCCGGTGCCGGTGAAGCCCTCCAGCTCGGGCGGCACCGGGCCCGAGGTGCCGTAGCCCTGGCCCATCAGGCCGGAGAAGACGCCGACGTCCGTGCCCTTCAGCGCGAGGGGGTCGATGCCGGCCCGCTCCAGCGCCTCCCAGGAGGTTTCGAGGAGCAGGCGCTGCTGCGGGTCCATCGCCAGCGCCTCGCGCGGCGAGATGCCGAAGAAGCCCGCGTCGAAGAGGGCGGCGTCGTAGAGGAAACCGCCCTGGCTCACGTAGGACGTACCGGCCTGGTCCGGGTCGTCGCTGAAGAAGCCGCTCAGGTCCCAGCCACGGTCGTCGGGGAACCCGGACATCGCGTCGCGTCCCTCGGACACCAACCGCCACAGCTCTTCCGGGCTGTTGACGCCGCCGGGCAGGCGGCAGGCCATGCCGACGATCGCGATCGGCTCGTCCGGGTCGGCGAGCGCGACCGCCGCGGCCGGGGCGGGGGCGGTCGCCGTCGTCTCGTCCAGTTCGCCGTGCAGGTGACGGGCGAGGGAGAGGGGGTTGGGGTGGTCGAAGACGACGGTGGCGGCCAGTTTGAGGCCGGTGGCCTCGCGGAGCCGGTTGCGCAGCTCGACCGAGGTGAGGGAGTCGAACCCGGAGTCACGGAACGCCGTGTCGGGCTTGATCCCCTCGGGGCCGGCGTGGCCGAGCACGGTCGCCGCGTGCGTCCGGACCAGGTCCAGCAGCAGCGCCTCCTGCTCCGCCGCGCCCAGCCCGGCCAGCCGGTCCGCGAGGCCGCCGCCGCTGTCGCCGGCTGCGGCCCGCACGGTCTGCCTGCCGGTGCGTACCAGGCCGCGCAGCAGGGTGGGGATCGCCCGGCCGGCGCCGGCGTCGGTGCGCAGCTGCCGCAGGTCCAGTCTGGCCGGGACGAGCAGTGCCTCGCCGGTGCGCAGGGCCGCGTCGAAGAGGTCCATGCCCTCGTCGGGGGACATGGGGAGGACACCGCCGCGCCGGTTCATCCGGCTGCGGGTGAGGTCGTCCATGCCGGCCGCCATACCGCCGGTGGCCTGGTCCCACAGCCCCCAGGCGAGCGAGGTGGCGGGCAGGCCCTCGGCCCGGCGCCGCTGGGCGACGGCGTCCAGGAAGGCGTTGGCCGCCGCGTAGCTGCCGGTGCCCGCGCCGAGGAAGACGGAGGAGACGGACGAGAAGACGACGAACGCGGCCAGTTCCGGGACCAGTTCGCGGGTCAGTTCGTCCAGGTGCCGTACCGCTGTCACCTTCGGCGCGAACACCCGCGCGACCTGCTCGGGCCGGAGGGTGCCGATCACTCCGGCGTCGGCGATGCCCGCGGTGTGCACGACCCCGGTCAGCGGGCGCCCGCTCCGGCGGACCTCGGCGAGCAGGGCGGCGACCGCGTCCCGGTCCGTGACATCGCAGGACGCCACCGTGACCTGGGCGGCCCCGAGTCCGGTGAGTTCGGCGACCAGCTCGGCGGCGCCCTCGGCGGCCTGGCCGCGACGGCTGGCCAGCACAAGGTGACGGATGCCGTGCCGGGCGACCAGGTGCCGGGCCAGCAGTCCGCCGAGCGAGCCGGTACCGCCGGTGATCAGGACCGTACCCTCGGGGTCCAGCGCCCCGGGCCCCTCG